>NZ_JBVTQY010000001.1:0-426151 GCF_055755215.1 Planctobacterium sp. R6 | reverse complement strand
ATGTTGTGGAACTTAATCCGGAGAGCAAAAAAGAAGCAGCTTAACGGCTTAGGCGACAACTACCTTGAAAAACGCCGATACCGGCGGTGAGTTTATGACCCCGGATGATCAACAGCGCATCGCCGATATCGGTCAGTCCCGCATTGTTCAGCTCAATGGCGAACCGCAACCGCTGCTCAGCGAAGAAGAGATTTATAATCTGCAGGTGGCAAGGGGCACCCTCAACAACGAAGAGCGGCAGGTCATTAACCGTCATATGGATATCACCATTTCTATGCTGGATTCATTGCCGTTTCCGAAACACCTGCAAAGAGTGCCCGAATATGCCGGAGGTCACCATGAAAAAATGGACGGTACCGGCTACCCGAAAGGACTTACCCGGGACCAGATGTCAGTCCCGGCCCGGATGATGGCAATCGCGGATATTTTTGAAGCCCTGACCGCTTCAGATCGGCCCTACAAACCCGCTAAGAAAATGAGTGAATGCCTGAAAATTATGGGCTTTATGTGTAAGGATCAACATATCGATCCGGATCTGTTCGAAATTTTTGTGAAGGAAAAAGTCTATCAACAGTATGCAGACGCGTTTCTTGGCGACGACCAGGTGGATGAAGTCAGTTGGGATAACATTCCGGGATTTGTCTATTAGTCATTCAGGCACAGACTCATGACCGATCGCGATGAATTTGCCCTGATCCTCTCTGGCGGTGGTGCCAGAGCTGCGTATCAGGTGGGCGTTTTGAAATCCCTGACCCAGTACCTGCCACGAAATCACAAACTGCCCTTTCCGGTATTGTGCGGTACTTCTGCCGGAGCCATTAATGCAACCGCTCTGGCCTGTTACGCTTCCTGTTTTCACCTGGGTGTCAGAAAACTGGAATGGGTATGGAAGAACTTTAAAACCTCGCAGGTCTATGATGCCTCGTTTACGGAAGTCGCCGGGTACATACTGCGTAACTACGCCTCGTCCTGGCGATCAGATTATTTTAGCAAACGCCCAGGCAGCCTGTTGAACAACCAACCATTGCGGTTCTTAATTAAACGCATGATGGATTTTTCCCGTATCGATCGCAACATCATGTCAGGGAAACTCAATGCCATTTGTATCTCAGCTCCTGTTATTCAGAGCGCAATGCCGTGAGTTTTTTTCAGGGTAAAGAGTCTATTGCTGGCTGGAAACGGCACCATCGCATGGGACTACCTTGCAGATTGGAAATCGATCATTTACTCGCCTCCTCTGCAATTCCACTGGTATTTCCACCGGTCAAAATAGGCGAAGATTATTATGGCGATGGCGCCATACATGAATCTGCGCCATTGAGCGCTCCTATTCATCTGGGCGCCCGAAAAATCATGGTCATTGGTGTGGTCAAAGACAAACCCGATAACCCGCACCCACATTTGACCAAACGACTTAACAGTGCCCAGGTAGCCGGTCACCTGTTAGATACGATATTTTCCGACGCGCTGGAGTCCGATATCGAACGCATGCGCCGGGTCAATCAGACTCTTAACCTGTTAACACCCAAACAGAAAAAATTGACTGATTTAAAACCGGTAGATTGCCTAATCATCAATCCATCGCAAAGTATTCAGGATTTGGCCTGGAAGCATTACGAAGAAATGCCTGGAGGGATTAAAGCCTTGCTGCGATTGATCGGCGTCAATCGCTCCGGTGAATCCAGTTTGCTCAGCTACCTGATGTTTGAAGGTAAATTCTGTAACGAATTGATCCAGTTAGGCTACAAGGATGGCCTGAAAAGACAGGAAGAGATCCGCAAGTTTCTCGAGTTATAAGCCTCCGGCACGGCGTTTTATCACCGCCCGAAATTTCACTATCCAGATGGACCCGGCGAGCATAAACGTCACCGCATTTGCCACAACAATAGGCCAGTTCGCAATCAGCAATCCATAGCACAACCAGAGTAAAACTCCGCTACAGAAAATCGAATACATGCTCAGGGAAAGCGCCTTAGTATCTCTGGTTTTGAGAGTTTTTAAGGCTTGGGGTAAAAAGGAGGCAGTGGTCAGGACTGCCGCTACATAGCCAATAATTTCAATCATCGATTTTATTCCATAAATCCCGTTGTTGTATCAAACGAAGACGATTGTGCTTAAATCTTCCGCTAATGCCCTTCTAACAGGATCCTCTCTGCCCGCTCCACCCTGCGAGGCTTACCGGAAATGACTATCACGTCGTTTACCTGCAATTCGATATCCAAATCAGGAGCCGGAATTTCCGCATTATTCCTGCGCAGACCTTTGATAGAAACCCGCATAGTGTCGATTTTCACATCCGACAAACGCTTGCCCACAGCATGGGCGTCCGGAGTTAGCACCACAGCGTGCATAAATTCTAACTTATCCTGTTTACCGTAAGTCATTTCGGTAGTTTCCCCGGGAAAGAATCCGTGCATATGGCGGTAGTGCTCTTTGCGCTCTTTGCGTACCCGCTTTAATATGCGAGACATAGGTACGCCACACAAATGAAGCACCTGAGAAACCAGCATCAGGCTGCCTTCCAAAATCTCTGGTACCACCTGCGACGCGCCAGCCATGTACAGCTCTTCCAGGTGATAATCTTTTCGGGTACGCACCACCACCGGCAACTCAGGATTAAGCGCGACCACTGATTCTATGACCGCTTTAGCCTTGGCGTGTTCATCAAAGGTCAGAATGGCAAGCTTGGCTTTGTCGATACCCACGGTGCGCAGAATATCTTTGTTTTGCGCATCCCCGAAATAAACCAGCTCTCCGGCTGCGCAGCTTTCATGGACCCGCACCGGATCTGCATCCACCGCCACATAATGTATTGCTTCTACCTTCAGCAGGCGACTCACTGATTGCCCTACCCGGCCAAAACCGAAAATAATCACATGGTCCTGCAAAGCCTCTGGCTTAGGCGCGGGCTGAACCGGCGTTTCTATTTTTCGGCGATTCATTCTGGCAACGATCCTGGGACTGTTCGTCACCAGCCAGGGTGTAATCGCCATACTTAAAATACCGATACTCATCAGGACCGACGCATCCTTAGACGACAAGATCTCGTGATTTGTTGCCAGGGCAACAATTACAAAGCTAAATTCGCCCATCTGACACAGCTTGATACCCGCTGCCCAGGCGTCATTGCCAGACGCTTTAAACAACCATGCAGAAAAGCGTATCAGCACCACTTTAAGCACCATTAACAACACCAAACCGGTCAAAATCCAATGAATACTGGTGACAAAAGTGTTGAGTTCCAGACGCATGCCAATGGTAATAAAGAACAAGCCCATAAAAATATCTCTGAAGGGCCGTATATCCGCCTCCAGTTGGTGTTTGTACTGGCTCTCCCCCAACATCATGCCCGCCAAAAACGCGCCCAACGCCATCGATAATCCAAATGAATGAGTCAGGCCCGCGGCCATGAGCGCCACCAAAATGGTGGTAAGCACAAACAATTCATCAGTACGGGTTTTGGCGACTTCGCTAAATATACGGGGTAAAACCCACTTGCCCACTGACAACAAAATAATAAAAACTAATGAGCCTTTAAACACCGCCAGCGAAATCGCCACCGCTAAACTCTGTTCGCCATCCGCGGCAAATAAGGGGATCACAATAAGTAAGGGAACTACCGCAAGGTCCTGAAATAACAGAATACTGACCGACATCTGCGCACGCGCTGTGTTGAGTATCCCCAACTCACTGGATTGTTTAATCACAATGGCGGTGGAAGACAGCGCCGCCATACCGCCAATGACAAAAGCGGGTATCGGCTCAAAGCCAAACAATAAGGCCAGCCCCATAAAGACCAGGGTGGTAACGATCATTTGTCCCAGTCCGACGCCAAACACCAGATGTCGCATCGCTAACATCCTGGGCAGCGAAAATTCCAGCCCCAGTGAAAACAGCAGGAAAACAATGCCCAGTTCTGCAAAAAAATGCATTTCTTGCGGATCTTCGTAGATCTGCATTAAATCGGGGCCGGCCACGATACCACAGGCCAGGTAAGCCAGTATGGGCGGTAGATTGACGCGTTTAAACAACCATACGGCAAATACTGCCACCACCATCAATAACAAAATGTCGGTAAAACTGCCTTCCATTCCAATTCCGCGGTTTATTTTTATCTGGCACGTTGATTGCTTTAACTAGAGCAATAACACGGTAAAAGTTGGTTTCGCCAATTTTCTGGCAGGAGAAAATCTTGGAAAATTTAGCCCCGTTCTACGATAACACAATAACTGATCGCTTTTTCAATATTCACGCTCAGCAAACTCACATGAGCGATAAAGAAAAAAATCAGTTACTGCAAGTATTGACGAATAGTCTTGATTTACAAGAACTTGGAGAGCTGGTTTATACAGAAGTTAAAGCTCGACTGAATGCCTCATTTCTCAATATTGTCAGCCCGGTTGGCACATTCCAGTTTGGTGAACAGGACAATCAGTCCGTTGTCAGAAGCTTTGATCTGCTGTCAGGGCGCGACGGCAGTATTAAGATTGAATACGGCTTTGTCAGAACCTTGTCATTGCGCGAAAACCAATTGCTGAAAGACATTAACCAGTGTGTCAAAAATCCCGTTCGCAACGCCCTGCAATTTTATCAGATTCAAAAACTGGCCTTAAAAGATGGTTTAACGTCACTGGGCAACCGCCGTCAATTTGACGAGACCCTGGAAAAAGCCACCAGCAAAGCTCATCGCGACGGTGACAAAGTCAGCCTGATCATGATGGATCTGGACAAGTTTAAGCAAGTGAACGATCAATTCGGACATCACGAAGGTGACAAAGTACTCATGAGCGTCGCCGGCGCTATCAATCAATCGCTGCGCAACTCCGACTATGCCTTCCGCTTCGGTGGCGATGAGTTTTGTTGCATTACTACAAACACCGATGAAACTGCTAACAACCTGATAGTAGAGAGAATCCAGGAGGCTGTAGCCAATGATTCTTTACTGCAAAAACACGGTGTGAGTGTTAGTTTTGGTATGGCCATGCTACACGCTCAGGATGACGAAAACACCTTGTTTGACCGCGCCGACAAGGCCCTTTATCAGGCGAAAAAATCTGGCAGAAACTGCGCCAAATGGGCCGCATAAACAGGTTAGCGTTGCCAGTCAATATGAAAAGGGACATAACCTGGTAATGGTTCTGTACTGCTCAACCTGCTCCCGACTGCCACGATCATCCCCTGACAACACAAAATAGGCGTAAACGGGCGCTGCCAGGGCGGCACCTTCCAGGCCTTAAACCATTGTTTAACTGACTTTGAATGCGCACTACCCTGTGGCTTAAAGCGCCTGGAAAACTGTCCAAAGGTGGCAGTAAACTCGCTCTCTTCTGGTAAATACAGTGTCTGCCCTTTAGGGTTTTCTTCCTGACTCAGCCACAATTGGCCTGCCCCTTGAGGTAACCGGTTCCACTGGTCTAAGTCAAGGCGACAATTTTCTGGTGTTATTTCTTCTGTTTGTGGTAACAGATAGAGCTTATTATCGAATCTTTGACATTGCCATTGTCCCCACTTTACCCGTGGTTGCGCATCGGGTTTGGCAGATACGCATTCCTGGAGGATGGCTTGCAAAATTTTTGCTGAAGGCAGAGATACGCCAAGAGACTTTAGCCAGTTCATGAGCAACTGCTTTTGCCATTGCCAGGAATACCCGGCCAGTTTATTCAAATCCAATTCTGACTGCCCTGCGGCCAAAGATTGCCGCTTCAGGCTTACCGTTTCCTGAAACAAACTATTTTGTTCAGCAATGTGCCCCACTGAGCGGGTTACAGTCTGTTCAAAGTGAGGCCAGCGCCCGGCAATCAGCGGCAACACCTGATTGCGCAGATAATTCCGGTCAAAATCAAGCCCCTGATTGGATTCGTCTTCCACCCAGCACAAATTGCGCCGCCTGACTTCCGCCTCGATGTCAGCCCGTGACAAACTCAACAGTGGTCGCAGCAAGTGACATTGATTGTCATTAACAGAAAACTCTGCCATGGCTGACAGCCCCGCCGGTCCGGCACCGCGCAACAGTTGCAACATAAAGGTTTCTACCTGATCGCTTTTGTGCTGTCCCAGCAGCACCAAAGTCTCCGCATCGGCGACGTCAGCAATTGCCCTATAACGGGCATCCCGGGCAGCGGCTTCAATGCCCTGCCCCTGAGCGCGAACATTAACTGTCTTGCTGTGTAATTCGATATTTAACAAGTCACATTGGCGCTGACAATGCTGTTGCCAATGTGAGGCATTTGGGCTGAGGTTATGGTTAACATGTACTGCTTTTACACGGATTTTGTGTTCAACGGCATAAACGGCAGCAAAATGCAGCAGCAAGGTGGAATCCATACCTCCACTGTAGGCAACTAGTAATGTCTGGTAGCCGCACTCCGGCGTCAGATACCGCTGCAGCGTAGTTTCAAACTGTTGGTAGTGATTCTGTGTTTCAGCCATGCAAAATTGCGCACCAATAAAAAAGCCGCATTACTGCGGCTTAGTGTAACCTGGATGAGAACTTAACAATAACCAAAAGACATGAGGCGCTGATATCGCTCTTCCAGCAGTGCCTCTTTTGACAAACCGGTTAATTGCGACAACTGCTGTTTCAGCGTAGCTTTAAGGTTTGCCGCCATGGTGTCGTAATCCCGGTGTGCTCCACCCTGAGGCTCATTCACTATGGTATTGATCAAACCTAACTCTTTAATTTGTGGTGCAGATACCCCCATCGCTTCGGCGGCTAACGGAGCATTTTCAGCACTTTTCCACAAAATAGAAGCACAACCTTCCGGTGAAATCACCGAATAGGTACTGAACTGCAACATATTCACTCTGTCACCAACACCGATTGCCAGTGCGCCACCGGAGCCACCTTCACCAATAACAGTACAGATGATAGGTGTTTTCAGCCCAGACATGACTTTCAGGTTGCGGGCAATCGCTTCACTTTGACCACGCTCTTCGGCGCCCACACCAGGGTAAGCCCCGGGGGTGTCGATAAAGGTAATAATGGGCAGTTTGAAACGCTCTGCCATTTCCATCAAACGCAGGGCTTTGCGATAACCTTCCGGCTTGGGCATACCAAAGTTACGCTTAATTTTTTCGTGGGTATCACGGCCTTTCTGATGGCCAATGACCATAACCGGGGTACCATCAATCTTAGCCAGACCACCTATGATAGCTTTGTCATCGGCATAGGCACGATCACCGCATAATTCATCAAATTCGGTGAATATGCGTGGAATATAATCCAGAGTGTAAGGTCGCATTGGGTGTCTGGCCAATTGCGATATTTGCCAGGCCCCTAATCCGGAAAAGATCTTGTTTGTGAGTTCTGAGCTTTTTTCTCTTAAACGCGTGATTTCTTCTTCCAGGCTGACGTCAAATTCGCCGCCCTGATTCACGGACTTTAGCTCTTCTATTTTTGCCTCAAGTTCAGCAATGGGTTGCTCAAAATCAAGGAAGTGTAAGCTCATTCAAATACCTAATTATTACTTCATTAAATGTATTATTGTGTACGGCACCGTTTTGTTAGCCAATGATTTAGTGAAAGATCATTTCCACTTTATCCGCACCCAACAGGTTTCTTACTTCGTATAATAACTCATCTTGTGGTGATAAGTACCACTCAGCGCCCAAAGATATGCACGCCGTTGCATCTTCGTGGAAATACCGGAGCTGTACCGGACAGATCCCACCGCGGAAGGGTTCGAATACCCTTTGCAACTGCACAATACCGTTGTTTTGACACCATTGCGCATCCACTTCTAATAACAGATGCTTTAACTGTTTTTCACGCGCCTGAATAATATCCTGAGCATGACGGACCGTGATTGTATTGCCCCCGGAGAAATCATCAAAGCTGACCTGTCCGGAAAGCACCAAAACTTTGTCCGTTTGTAACATTTCTTCGTATTCTTCGAACATATCCGGGAAGAATCGCGCATCCATTCTGGCACTTTGATCATCCAGCGTAACGATAGCCCAGCGTCGGCCCTTTTTGTTTACCATAACACGAACGCCGATCACCAGTCCCACAACTTTTGAAACAGAGTCCCTGTCTCCCGGTTTGGCATCCACCAGTCGTCCACGGCAATAGTGCTGTAACTCTTCCCGGTACTGGTTAATAGGGTGGCCTGTTAAATATAGACCTAAAGTCTCTTTTTCCCCATCTAACCACTGTTTTTCCGGCCATTCCGGCACCATCACAAACGCGTTGTTGACTTCTTCCGGCTCACTGGTGAGCAAGCCAAACATATCTGCCTGACCGTAAGATTCAGCTTTTGCGTGTTGCTCAGCAGCAGCCATTGCTTCGGGTAACGTGGCCATTAACGACGCCCGGTGAGGACCAAGTTCATCCATGGCACCGGATAAGATCAGCTTTTCCATTACTCGTTTATTGAGCTTTTTAAGATCTACCTTGGCACAAAAATCAAAAATATCCGTGAAATAGCCCTTTTCTTCACGCGCCTTAATCAGGGCTTCAATGGGACCTTCCCCGACACCTTTTACCGCACCGATACCATAAATAATGGTACCTTCCTGATTTACCGTAAATTTGTATTTTCCGGAGTTCACATCGGGCGGTGAAATTTTAATGCCCATGCGATTACATTCATCCACCAGGGTTACAATTTTGTCAGTGTTATCCATATCCGCCGACATTACCGCCGCCATAAACTCAGACGGATAATGGGCTTTTAACCAAAGAGTTTGATAGGACACCAAAGCATACGCAGCTGAGTGTGATTTATTAAAGCCGTACCCGGCGAATTTCTCCACCAGGTCGAAAATCTTCATCGCCAGTTCGGGATCGATACCGTTTTCTTTGGCGCCATCCTCAAATGAGGCACGCTGCTTGGCCATTTCTTCAGGTTTTTTCTTACCCATGGCCCGGCGCAACAAGTCAGCACCACCGAGACTATAGCCAGACATTTCCTGAGCTATCTGCATTACCTGCTCCTGATACAGGATAATGCCGTAGGTGGGCTGCAAAATTTCTTTCAAACATTCGTGCTGATACTGAGCGTCAGGATAAGATATTTCTTCGCGACCGTGTTTTCGGTCGATAAAGTTGTCTACCATGCCGGACTGCAATGGTCCGGGTCTGAACAGTGCTACCAGTGCGATAATATCTTCAAAGGTATCCGGTTGAAGACGGTTGATGAGATCTTTCATACCGCGGGATTCCAGCTGGAATACCGCCGTCGTTTCAGCCCGCATCAACATCGCGAAACTTTCTTTATCTTCTAGCGGAATTGCAGAGATGTCTACCACATCACCGGAGCGCTCTTTCACCATGTCCAGCGCCCACTGGATAATGGTCAGGGTACGTAATCCCAGGAAGTCGAACTTTACCAGCCCTGCAGTTTCTACATCGTTCTTATCAAATTGGGTGACCGGAAATTTACCTTCCTCGTCACAATAGAGCGGCGCAAAATCGGTAATTTTAGTGGGAGAGATAACCACTCCCCCGGCGTGTTTACCGGCATTTCGCACCACCCCTTCCAGGATGCGGCACATATCAATCAGATCTTTGACGTCTTCATCTTCGTCGTAGGCTTCCTGCAGACGGGGCTCCACCTCAAAAGCTTTTGCCAGGGTCATACCGGGATCACCGGGGATCAGTTTGGAGATGCGATCGACAAAGCCGTAGGGATGACCCAATACCCGGCCCACATCCCGTACTACTGCTTTTGCAGCCATAGTACCAAAAGTAATAATCTGGGATACGGCGTCACGGCCGTACATATCAGCAACGTGGTCAATGACTTCGTCACGTCGATCCATACAAAAATCAACGTCAAAATCCGGCATTGATACCCGTTCAGGGTTCAGGAATCGCTCGAATAGCAGATCAAATTCCAGCGGGTCGAGATCGGTAATTTTGAGTGCGTAGGCCACCAACGACCCCGCACCGGAACCCCGCCCTGGTCCCACCGGAATATCGTGATCCTTACTCCACTGAATAAACTCCATTACGATAAGGAAGTAACCGGGAAAACCCATCTGGTTAATAACCTGCAATTCTATTTGCAGACGCTCATCGTATTCGGGGCGTTTCTGAGCACGCTCTTCAGGGTCCGGAAACAAGAACACTAATCGCTCTTCCAGGCCTTCTTCAGATACTTTTACCAAATAATCTGCGTCCGACAATCCACCGGTAGGGAACTTAGGCAGGAAGTAGGTTCCCAGTTGCACCGTAACATTACAGCGTTTGGCAATCTCTACAGTATTTTCTATGGCTTCCGGAATATCGCTAAACAATGCCTGCATTTCTTCAGCACTGCGCAAATACTGTTGTTCACTAAAACGCTTGGGACGACGAGGATCTTCCAGTGTGTAACCGTCGTGAATACTGACTCGAATGTCATGGGCGGGGAACTCAGTCTCTTTGAGGAACACCACTTCATTTGTCGCCACTACTGGCAGTTCCCGCTGCTCAGCTAATGCTACCGCTGCATGCAAATAATCTTCTTCTCCGGGGCGCCCGGTGCGTTGCAGTTCAATGAAAAAATGCTCGGGAAAGTGTTGCAGATAAAAATCCAGCAACTGATTAATCTGTTTGTGATTTTGCTTTTGCAGTGCAAAACCCAATTCACCGTCTTTTGCGCCAGACAGCACGATAATACCTTCGGCGTGTTCTGCCAACCAGTGAGCATCAATCACCGCTTTGTCCTTCACGGCACCGCGTTGGTAGGCTCGTGAAATCAAAAGTGTGATATTTTTATAACCGGCGTTGTTGCTGGCTAACAAGGTGGTACGGAAGATATCCTCACCCAACAGCGGATTTTGCAACCAAAAGTCACAACCGATAATGGGTTTAACGCCATTGCCATGTGCCTGATAATAATATTTAACCAGGCCGCACATATTCATTTGATCGGTAATGGCCACTGCCGGCATACCGAGTTCTGCAACCCGGCCAATGATCTTAGGAATTTTATTCAAACCATCGCACATCGAAAAATCGCTGTGTACTCTGAGATGAATGAAAGACGCGTTACTTTCCTGTGTCATTATATTTCCAGTGTCATTGTTCTAATAGTAGCGCCACCGGCTTAAAGCTGCGACGGTGAGCAAAAATAGGACCGAATTGCGCTAACTTTTCCAGATGCAGTTTAGTAGGATAGCCTTTGTGTTGGGCAAAGCCAAACTCTGGATATTGCTGATCCAGTTCTGCCATCTGCCGATCACGGGTGACTTTGGCCAGAATCGAAGCGGCTGAAATTTCCGGTACCGTTAAATCTCCTTTAACAATCGCCTCTGCAGGCCACTGCCAGGCGGGAACTTTATTGCCGTCTACTTTAACAAAATCCGGCGCAGTGGTTAATGCCGCCACCGCCCTGGACATCGCTAACATGGTGGCCTGATAGATATTAATTTCGTCGATTTCTTGCGGTGTAGCTTCGCCAATTGCCCAACAGAGCGCCTGCTCTTTGATCAGGGGAAATAGTTTATTTCTTTTAGTTTCAGAAAGTTTTTTGGAATCAGTGAGTCCGGCAATAGGTCGGGCCGGATCTAATATAACTGCGGCGGTGACCACATTGCCTACCAGTGGCCCTCGGCCCACTTCATCAACACCCGCTATCAGCAAGACTAAACCTCCAGTTTCAGTAATTTTGCCACCGATTGCGCAGCCGTTTGATCGGCATTGCAACGCAAGGATTGGTGGATTTTCAGATACTCTTCCTGTAATTCCGGCGCATCCCCTTCCAGCATCGTCAACAACTTCTCAGAAATCAGCGTGGGATTGACATCGGCCTGCAGTAATTCAGGCACCAGCGCTTTACCAGCCAGTATATTGGGCAAGGCAAAATACTGTTGTTTATACATAAAGCGCATCATCTGATAGGTCATGGCTTTTAATTTATAGGCCACTACCATGGGTCTCTTGCACAGCAGTGCCTCCAACGTGGCAGTTCCCGATGCTAATAGCACAGCGTTTGAAGCAATCATAACCTGTTGAGAATGACCAAACACAGTGCGCACTTTGACTTTGGGTTTAAGCTCGTTCAGGCGTTCGTCAATTTCAGATTTGCGCTGTTTATTCACCACCGGGATCAACACCAACAAATCCAGATGTTGCTGCGCTACTTTTTCAGCACTGAGTATAAAGGTGTCTAACAGGCTCCTGACTTCACCAGCGCGACTACCCGGTAACACTGCCAGCACCTTTTGATTGGCATCCACATTCAGGTATTCCCGGGCTGACTTTCTGTCTACCTGAAGCGGGATCTGATCGGCCAGGGTATGACCGACAAACTCGGCCGGTATTTGAAACTTTTGATACACAGCAGGTTCAAATGGGAAAATACAAAACACATTATTGGTAGCCCGGGCAATTTTGTGAACCCGGCTTTCACGCCATGCCCACACCGTAGGGCTGACATAATGTATGGTTTTGATCCCCTGCTGTTTGAGCTTCATTTCCAGGGTTAAATTGAAGTCCGGCGCATCTACACCGATAAACACATCCGGCGGATTTTCCGTAAAGTACTGCAAAACACTTTTGCGGATATGTAACAGTCGACGGATACGGGATAACACTTCCACCAGTCCCATTACTGAAAGCTCTTCCATATCAAATAAGGACTGGCATCCAACGGCCTGCATTCTGGGGCCGGCAATGCCTTCGAAAATAGCGTCAGGGTATTGTTTGCGAAATTCAGCAATCAATCCTGCGGCCAAAATATCGCCGGAGGTCTCTCCGGCAACAATACCCACTCTGATGGTTTTATTTGTCATAATATTCGCTTAGAACAGCGTTGAGGCGTTGCGGTTAACGTATGATACCGCGCTCTGAGGCTTCCAGAAATTCAGACATTAACTGCACTTCCGGGTTTTCCTGCACCATATCCCGAATAATCTCTACGGCCTCTGCCGCTTTGTTGCCCTGTCGATATATAACGCGGTACGCATTTTTTATAGCCCGGATACTCTCCGGGCTGAAACCTCGGCGCTTGAGTCCTTCCGAATTGATGCCGTGCGGTTTGCCATCATTACCTAACATCACAAACGGAGGTAAATCCCGCAAAATAATAGCGCCGCCACCGACAAAGGCGTGAGCACCAATTTTACAAAACTGATGGATCGCTGTCATACCGCCCAGAATCGCGTAATCAGCCACATGTACGTGCCCCGCCAGCGTACAGCTATTGGCACAGATTGTGTGATTGCCGATGCGAACATCGTGGGCAACATGCGCATAAGCCATAAACAGATTGCCGTTTCCGATAACTGTTTTGCCCTCATCCTGTATGGTACCGCGATGCACGGTGACGCTTTCGCGAAAAACGTTATTGTCACCAATCAACAGCTCTGTCGGCTCACCGGCGTACTTTTTGTCCTGGCAATCTTCACCGATACTGGCAAACTGGAAAAAATGATTGCCTTTACCAATTTTGCTGGGGCCTTTGATCACCACATGCGAATTGACAATACAATCATCGCCGATAACCACATTCGGGCCGATAACGGAAAAAGGGCCAATTGATACATTGTTCCCCAACGTCGCTTTAGGGTCGATGACAGCGGTAGGATGGATCACGTTCTACATCTTCCTCATTGCACACATAAATTCAGCGCTACAGGCTTCCTGACCACTGACACTGGCATAACCCTGAAACTTCCAGATTCCCCGGCGTTCTTTAATAAAATCCACGTCAAAATCCAGTCTGTCACCGGGTGTCACAGGCAGTTTAAAGCGCGCTTTGTCGATGCCCGCATACAGATATAAATCATCGGTATTGCCGGCGCTCTTGAAGCCTAAAATCCCGGCGGCTTGTGCTAACGCTTCCAGAATCATAACGCCCGGAAAAATAGGTTTTCCTGGAAAATGGCCCATAAAACAGGGTTCGTTAAAGGTGATATTTTTATAGGCTTTAATACGCTTCCCGACTTCCAGTTCCGTTACTCTGTCTACCAGCAGCATCGGGTAGCGATGCGGCAGTAAAGCCATTATTTCTTCGATTTCTACACGTTCAATCACGTCAGTCAAACCACTCATCTCCTGTTCTGACTTTTATCATAGAGCAGCACTGCGGCAGTTAGCAAATCATGTGCTGTAAAATAGGATGCCCTATTTCTGATATTTTTCTATTTCTTTTACCCGTTGCGATAACTTCTCGAGATTACGCAAACCCACCATACTTTTACGCCAGTCTTTATTCGGCATTGCAGGAATACCTGAGGAATAGACTCCGGGTTCTTTAATGGCTTTGGTGACCATGGAGAATCCGGTTAAGGTAACGCCATCGGTGATGCTGATATGCCCGTTAATGCCAACCATACCGGCAATAATACAATGTTTTCCAATCGTGGTACTTCCGGCAATCACAGTACAACCTGCCACTGCGCTATTTTCCCCTATTTCGACGTTATGAGCAATCTGGCACAGGTTATCTATGATAACGCCATCATGCAAAATGGTATCTTCCAGGGCGCCGCGGTCGACACAGGAATTGGCACCTATTTCTACCCGATTACCCAACACGGCCCGACCCAGTTGAGGGATCTTCACCCATTTACCGGCATCATTAGCATAGCCAAAACCATCGGAACCGATAACTGCGGAACTTTGAATCAGGCAATGTTCACCAATGATACAGTCGTGATATACCGTCACGTTTGCCCACAACTTGGTGCCATTACCGATACGCGCGCCTTTACCTATAAAACACCCCGGGCCTATTTGCACATCGACGCCTATTTCGGCACCTGATTCGATAACCGCGTTGGCACCAACTGACACAGAATCCGCCAGGACTGCATCGGCAGCGATCACGGCGGATTCATGTATGCCATCCGCGGCATCGGGCGTAGTATCCAGCGCCTGTGCCACTTTGGCAAAGCCAAGGTAAGCGTTTTTCATGACCAACGCATTGGTCTGGCAATATTTTGCGTCTTCTTCACTGAGGATTACGGCGGTGGCTTTAGTTTCGGATAATTGAGAGCGATATTTGGCGTTAGCCAGAAATGAGATTTGACCTTCAGTGGCGGTAGCTAGCGTGCCGATAGAAGTGACGCTAACAGTTGCGTCACCTCGTACCTCGGCACCAATAATCTCCGCCAACTCGGCCAATGTGTAGCTGAGCATGGGTGAGTTCTCAATTAATTAGCGTTTTTACTAACTTCTTCAATCACTTTTTGTGACACATTGTACTGATCATCAATGAAGGCAATCGCACCGGCATTTAAAATCACATCGTAATTTTCAGCTTCGGCTACCTTGTTGATGCCCTGCTGAATCATTCCCAATAAACGGTTGCGCTCTTCGTTAGAACGACGCTCCAGCTCGCGTTGCAACGGTTGTGCTTTGCCAACATACTCATCTCTTAAGCTGGTAATTTTTTGTTCTAACTCAGTGATTTCCTGCTGGCTCATTGTCGCCGTATCACGCTTTTGCTTTTCCAAATAATATTGCAGATCTTTTTCCATGCGATTGACTTCTTCGATACGGTCCTTGAACTCAGCATTGATACTTTGCTGGATCGTGGCCGCCTGAGGAAGACTTTGAAAAATCGCCTGTACATTGGCGGCACCAATTTTTTGTTGTGCATAGGCACTGCCACTGGCTACTGAGGCAGCTAAGGTCATTGCAACGGCGGTTAGTTTTAATGCTTTCACAGATTACTCCTTAAATTCTTATGCTAATTATCTTTGCAATTTTAAATATGATTAAAATGTTTGACCAATGTTGAACGAGAAGAACTTCACTTCATCACCGCTTTGCTCTTTCAATGCGCGCGAGAAGCTAAATACCATTGGTCCCATGGGTGACAACCACTGTACAGACAAGCCATAGGAAGCCCGATACAGACTGGGGTCAGCGAAATCCAGCAGGCGATCAGCACTGACGGAGTTCATGTTTAAATTTCTAAATTCATCGTAGTCAAATTCAGTATCCCAAACGGTACCCACATCCAGGAAGATACTGGAACGCACCTGGGAGTCGTATTCTTCACCGATAAATGGCGTAGGGACAATCAGCTCTACCCCACCGACAGCAATGGCATTACCACCAATGGAACGCTCGGTTACAAAAAGGGTATCGGATAATTCACCATTACCCACTGAACTGCCATCTGGTCCACTGTCAGTGGTGATACTTCTTTGTACTGCTCTTGGGCCGACGGTATTGTTTTCAAAACCGCGTAACGTCCCCGAACCACCGGCTGTAAAGTTCTGTGTAAAGGGCAGGATCTGGTCACTACCGTTAATCGTGCCGTAACCGTTACCATACCCTAAACGCAGGCGGGTTAATACCGTCCAACGTTGATCATCAGATATTGGGAAGTAGAAACGCGTATTGAACTCAGCCTTGAAATAATTGGCATCGGAATTCGGCGTTGTGGCGGTCAGTGACAAGGTCTGATTAGAACCCGCTGTCGGATACAAACCACGGTTCAGGGTGCTCCGAATCCAGGCTGCGGACAATACAAAGGAATCGTAATTAATCGGCGCATCCGGGTTATTCTCGTCCACAAACAAATTGTAAAAACGGGCTGTTTGCTCATAGGTATCGCGTTGCGCCAGTTCTTCATTTTCATAGGTTAACCCAAAACGCAAACGGTTGTATTCATTGATTGGGAAACCAAAAGTACCACCAACACGATAGGTTTTGGTGTTGTATTGCACCAGACCAAAATCACCAGCGTCCAGTTCGCTGTAAGATAAGGTGCCCCCCAGGCTGATACCATCGATAGTAAAATAGGGATCATTGTAAGTTATCGCAGCCTGCTTTTGGTAACGGTTGGTATTGATGTTAAAGCCTACCTGTTTACCGGTACCCAGGAAGTTATCCTGTGATACACCTGCCTGCAGACTCAGACCAGTACGGTCACCAAAACCGATACCGGCATTAAACGATCCGGACGGCTGTTCTTTTAAGCTGAAGTCAACGTCAACCTTATCGTCTTCACCTGGAATACGCACGGTTTCGAATTCCACTTCATCCACAAAGGTCAGTCGTCGGGAAATATTCGCTTTAGACACTTCCAACGCCTGGTTAGACAGGAAGCTACCTTCCATCTGTGTGACCTCACGGCGCAACACTTCGTCCTTAGTGATGTCGTTGCCCACAAAGTTAATGCGGCGCACATAAATACGCTTGCCCGGATCAACCGCTATCGTCAGTTTTACCGTTTTGTCGTCTTCATTAATGTCCGGGATAGTCGTTACTGAGGGATAGGCGTAGCCAAAACGCCCCAAATACTTGCTGATGAATTCTTCGGTGTATGTCACCAGAGCCTGGTTGTACAGGGTGTCACTTTTCAGCGGCAATAAAGCGCGAATGGTATCGCCATGTCCTAATAATTCACCGGTGACTTCAATTTCAGAGATATTGAACTGTTCCCCTTCGGTGACGTTGATGGCAACATAAATACCCTTTTTATCCGGCGTCATCGACACCTGAGTGGAATTGACATTGAACTGCAGATAGCCTCTGTCCAGATAATGACTGCGCAGTGTTTCCATATCCCCTTCCAGGGTTTGCTTCTGATAGCGGGTCTCTGCCAGAAAGTCCCACCAGGGGGCATCAAAACCCAACTCAAAACCTTCCAGTAATTCAGCGTCACTGAATAACTCATTGCCCACAATATTGATTTGCGCAATTTTTGCAGCGTCGCCTTCTTCAAATAAAAACTTTAAATCCACACGGTTACGAGGTAGCGGCGTGACAATCGCAGATACATCGGCGTTGTATTTACCCACGCTGTAATAGAAATCTTTAAGGCCACTTTCAAGACCAGTCAATACAGTACGGTCTAAAGGTTCACCGATGCGAATGTTGCTGCCATCCAGACTTTCCTGCAATTGCTCATCTTTAATATCATCGTTACCTTCAAAAATGATATTACTGATAGTGGGTCTCTCTTTTACCCTGACCACCAGAGTATTGCCATCCCGCAAGACTTTTATGCTCTCAAAGTGAGTAGAGGAATACAGCGACTTAATGACCTGAGCGATTCTGAAACCGTTCATCGTGTCACCCACCTGCACCGGCATGTAGGTCAGCGCTGCACCTAATGCAACTCTTTGTAACCCTTCAATTTTGATATCATCGATGACAAATTCTTTGGCTGTATTTGCACTTGCTGCTCCCGTGCAAAACACAAAAAGCAATGCAAAAAGTATCTGATTCAACTTCATTTATTTATATTCTTCCTGACTGAAACTTATTCAGCATTGTTAAAAAAAGCGTGAGTCCTACAAACGCCCGATGTCGTTTACAATCGCCACTGCCATCAACATAAAGAGTAAAATGCCACCTATGCGAAACCCAATTTCCTGAACCGATTCTGGTACAGGCTTTCCGGTCACCAGCTCTATGAAGTAATAAAGCAAATGTCCGCCGTCCAGGACGGGTAACGGAAGCAGATTAATGATCCCTAAATTAACACTAATGAGCGCTAAAAAGCTCAGGAAATACACCAGGCCATAACCTGCACTGGCACCTGCGCCCTGCGCAATAGAAATAGGGCCACTTAAATTTTTAACCGATACATCACCGGTTAACAATTTGCCGATCATCTCGACACTCAATGTCATTAAGCGCCATGTATTATCCATAGCAGCCCCCATGGCTGCAACCAATCCATATTGTTGGTTAAATATGTACTCCTCAGGCCAAGGTTCCTGTTGAGGTACCACGCCCAGATAACCCACATTCGGATTATCTTCACGAAAGCCCACCTGCACCATAACCGGGGTTTCCCGCCCCTCTCTGAGCACCATAACGCCCACGGTATCACCACCGCGCCCGGTGAGATACTCCCCTATTTGTTCCCATTTATCGATGGGAGTTCCGTCAATACTTAAAATTTTGTCATCTTTTTGTATTCCGGCTCGCGCTGCCGGCGAATCTTCGGCCACCAATCCTATAGTGGTGGTAATGGCCGGTCTGAAGGGTTCGATACCCAAAGAGCGAATCGCTGACTGAGTTTCGGGATCAAATTGCCAGCTTGACAGGTCAAGCTGATAGCGCTTTTCCGTCATATTGGAGGCCGTATAGGTACCAATATCCATTGACGACTTGCCAATATGAGACACCAGTTCCAGATTGATCGCATTCCAGTCCCTTACTTCGCGCTCACCAATGCGATTAATTTGCGCATCTTTGGGCAACCCCGCCTGTGCAGCAATACTGCCCGAGGTAACATTACCAATGACCGGACGCACGGTTTCAACGCCCATCAGATACATCAGGTACAAGGCAAAAATAGCAAATACAAAATTAGTGAGGGGACCTGCGGCAATAATGGCGATACGCTTTAGCACATGTTGGCTGTTGAAGGTAACGGCCTGATCTTGCTCATTAACATCATCCACCCGACTGTCCAGCATGCGCACGTAACCGCCCAACGGGATCATGGCCACCACGTATTCGGTGCCCTGCTTGTCGTGCGTTCGCCACAATGGCTTGCCAAACCCAACAGAGAACCTGAGTACCTTCACACCACAAAGCCGGGCAACGTAAAAATGCCCCCATTCGTGAACTGCCACCAGAATCCCAAGCGCCACAATAAACGCGGTCAGGTTTTGCAAAAAATCCAACATTAAAGCAGAGTCTCCATATAGTTCGTCGCAAACAAACGACTATGTTTATCACACTCAAGGATATCTGCAAGTGATGACAACTTGTTGTCAGGGGTTTGTTCTACCGTCGCTAAACACAGTTTAAAAATATCGGTATAGCGAATTTTTTTGGCCAAGAAAGCGGCCACAGCAACTTCGTTGGCGGCATTCAGGGCAGTCGTAGCAGCCTGGCCTTTATAAGCACAATCTATCGCTAATTGCAGACAGGGAAAACGCGCAAAGTCAGGCTTGAGAAACTGTAAGTCTGTCAGTTGTGAGAAATCCAGCGATGCCACCCCCGATTCAATACGTTCAGGCCAGGCCAGCGTATGCGCAATGGGAGTGCGCATGTCCGGCTGCCCCATTTGCGCCAACACAGAGCCATCGGCATATTGCACCATCGAATGCACAATGCTTTGAGGATGAATAACCACCTCAATGTCATCTCCCGCCACACCAAACAGATAACAGGCCTCAATAAACTCCAGGCCCTTATTCATCATGGTAGCGGAATCTACAGATATTTTTTGTCCCATAGACCAGTTAGGGTGCTTACAGGCTTGTTCCGGCGTAATATCGGCAAACGTTGCCAGGTCGCGTTGTAAAAACGGACCACCGGAGCCGGTTAACAAAATCTTGCGAATCGACTTTTGGCAAAAACCCTGTTGTGGCAGACATTGAAAAATTGCGTTGTGTTCACTGTCTACCGGCAGTAATACAGCACCGCTTTGCTGTACTGCATCCATAAATAAATTGCCGGACATTACTAAGGACTCTTTATTCGCTAACAACACGCGTTTACCCGCCTGCACAGCTGCATGAGTAGGCAATAACCCTGCCGCGCCCACAATAGCCGCCATGACCACCTGGACTTCTTCGTCTGCAGCGATCATGCAAAGTGCGTCATTTCCCAAATGTACCTGACAGGCTAATCCCGTCTCTTCACTGTAGGCTTTTAATTTCGGATAATCGGCCTTACTGCTGGTCACCAGGTGTTTCGGCTGATGTATCTTAGCCAGTTCCACCAGCTCTTTTACCCGGGAATGGCAACT
The DNA here is from genome assembly GCF_055755215.1 of Planctobacterium sp. R6. Taxonomy (NCBI): domain Bacteria; kingdom Pseudomonadati; phylum Pseudomonadota; class Gammaproteobacteria; order Alteromonadales; family Alteromonadaceae; genus Planctobacterium; species Planctobacterium sp. R6. The sequence continues at coordinate 405,548 of NZ_JBVTQY010000001.1, read as the reverse complement.
CAATGCGAATACCCGGTATTTTTCGGGATGGCGTGACACCACATCCAGCGTGCTTAACCCGATAGAGCCGGTAGCACCTAAGACGGTGATATTTTGCGTCGTATTAGCGTTTGACTGGATCATGGCAAGAAGTTCAGCTTAGGCCATCCACATGACATAACACAGGGCGAAAATCGGAAAAGCCGCGGTTAAGCTATCGATCCGATCCAGAATACCGCCATGCCCGGGTAACAGGTTCCCGCTATCCTTACAACCAGCGCAGCGTTTGAACATGCTTTCATTGAGATCACCCAGGGCACTGACCGCCACTGTAAGACCGCCCACCAGGACATGCAACCAGATGCGCGATGGGTCGACGTGATAATGCATTGCCGCAAAAGCAATGATAGCAAAGGAGGCACCAACACCACCCAGTAAGCCTTCGATAGTTTTACCCGGGGACACATTGGGTCTGAGCTTGTGACGTCCGAATTTAACGCCCACAAAAAAGGCGCCCACATCAGCGGCCCAAACGATGCCTAAAACGTAAAAAATCAGAGACGCGCCATATAGCGGATCGACGTCGAACAGGCTGGTGCGCAAGACCACCACGGCGACCCAGGTGGGGATCAGTGTTAGTAACCCAAAAATGCCTCGCAGTAATACACTGGAGCGCCAAACCAGGCTGTACCTCGGGTAGGCAATGATCAAAAAGAGTGATAACGCCCACCAGACGCCGGCGGCAATAAGAATATTTTTATATAAGGGTACCAACTCCCCCTGCACCCAGACGGCATCCACCGGCACCACAAAACTCAGAGCAATGCATAGCCCTGCCACAATAGCGGTGTAAATCGATTTTAATAAAGGAATGGTGAGGCCGGTCAGATTAGCCCATTCCCAGGCGCCCAACGCAATCACTGCCGCAAAAACCAGTTCAAATCCCCGGATTGGCAAAAACAGGATTGCCCCAAGCGCGAGTGGAGCCAATATCAAGGCGGTTATAATTCGTTGTTTTAACATAACCTGGAGTTCCTAGTTTTGACTCTCAATTTGTTCACCGGTCATACCAAACCGTCTTTGCCTGCCGCAAAACTCAGTCACAGCCTTGGTAAACTCTGCGTCATCAAAATCAGGCCACAAGGCAGGGGTAAAGTACAATTCAGCGTAGGCCAACTGCCATATTAAAAAATTAGAAATGCGTTGTTCACCACCGGTACGGATCAACAAATCCACCTGCGGTAAATTCGATAACTGAATATGTTTGTTGAGATCCGCTTCGGTAATCTGGTTGATATCGCCGTTTTGCGCGCTAACTTCCTGATACAAAGCTTTGCAGGCATTGGCTATATCCCACTTACCACCGTAGTTGGCAGCAATATTGAGGACCATTGCTGTGTTGTCAGCAGTCAGCGCTTCAGCTTCCTGAATTTTGGCGAATAATTTTTTATCGAAGCGGCTTAAATCACCAATGACCTGCAACTTGACATTATTCTTATTGAGCTTTTTGGCTTCACTCCCCAGTGCCCAGACGAATAGCTCCATCAGGGCTTTAACTTCATCAGCCGGACGCAGCCAGTTTTCACTGCTAAAGGCAAACAACGTCAGGGCTTTGATATTGTTTTTCAGACAATAGCCCACCGCAGAACGCACCGCTTCAGCGCCGGCTTTGTGTCCAAAAGTCCTAAGCTTGCCTTTTTGTTTGGCCCAACGCCCGTTGCCATCCATAATAATGGCAACGTGCTGCGGCATAATGCCGTTTGGTTTATTTAGATCTGCCATTAAGCCAGCTTCTAAATTTCCATTAATTCAGCTTCTTTGGTTTTCAGCAACTCATCAACTTGTTTTACAAAACGGTCAGTAGCTTGCTGAATGTTGTCTTCTGCTGCGCGTGCTTCGTCTTCGGAGATCTCTTTTTCTTTCAGCAAATCTTTTACGTCGCCATTAGCATCACGACGGATGTTGCGAATGCTGATACGGCCCTGTTCTGCTTCTCCACGTACAACTTTAATGAGGTCTTTACGGCGCTCTTCCGTTAACGGTGGTAGTGGAATTCGCATAGTGGTACCGGCAGTGATAGGGTTCAGTCCCAAATCAGATTGCAAAATGCCTTTTTCGACAGCCTGAATTGCACTTTTATCAAACACGGTCAATGCCAGAGTGCGCGAATCTTCAACCACTACGTTAGCCAGTTGGCGCAACGGTGTCGCTGCACCATAGTAAGACACCATCACGTTATCCAGTAAGCTTGGATGGGCACGACCGGTTCTGATTTTACTGAAGTTTACCTTTAGCGCGGCAATGCTTTTTTCCATGCGCTCTTTTGCATCTGCAAAAATTTCATCAATCATTTTCTTAACCTTAAATATTTTAGTTGTTGTCTATCAACGTACCTTCGTCTTCACCCATCACCACAGCTTTCAGACAGCCGGTTTTATTCATGTTAAAGACTTTAATCGGAATATTGTGATCTCGCGCCAGGGTAAATGCCGCCAGATCCATCACTTTTAATTCTTTTTCCAGCACTTCGCTGTAATTCAGGTGCTTGTGCAGAACCGCTTCGGGATTCTTATTAGGATCGTCATTATAGACGCCATCGACCTTGGTACCTTTTAATACTACATCGGCTTCGATTTCAATGCCGCGTAAACAGGCAGCCGAATCAGTGGTAAAAAACGGATTTCCCGTACCGGCAGAAAAGATAACCACACGACCGGATTTCAACAGGCTGATGGCCTCAGTCCAGTTGTAAGCATCACATACGCCGTTGAGGGGAATTGCGGACATCAGTCGGGCATTTACAAAGGCGCGATGTAAGGCGTCGCGCATTGCCAGGCCATTCATAACCGTGGCCAACATACCCATATGGTCGCCTACCACCCGGTTCATGCCCGCTTTAGCCAGCCCTTCACCACGAAACAGGTTACCACCACCGATAACCAGTCCAACCTGGATACCCAGTTCCACCAGCTCTTTAATTTCCGCGGCCATGCGGTCCAGGACTTTGGCGTCGATGCCAAAGGACTCATTACCCATCAGGGCTTCACCACTTAATTTTAACAGTATTCTTCGATAGGCTGGCTTAGAGCTGATACTCATGAAAACTTCTCATCCTCAATGATTGTCAGGGGATTGGGGAACAAAAACCATTTCAGTAAACATTACCTGAAAAGCACCACAAACGTGTTAATCGTGCTTTAAAAACAACGTACTTAAAAAAAAGCACCTCTTTTGAGGTGCCTGTAGTTTATATGACAATGCTTTAATGCAAAAGCTTTTGTCAGATTTATTTACAAACAGCTTACTGCTTAGCAGCCGCCATTTGTGCCTGAACTTCTGCTGCGAAGTCTTCGGTCTTCTTCTCGATACCTTCACCCACTTCAAAACGGATGAAGTTGATAACGTCTGCACTGTTGTCTTTCAGCAACTGACCAACGCTCATGGAAGGATCTTTAACGAAAGGCTGACCAGTCAGGCTGATTTCGCCAGTGAATTTCTTCATGCGGCCCATAACCATTTTTTCTGCGATTTCAGCAGGCTTGCCGCTTTGCATCGCGATGTCGATTTGGATCGCTTTTTCTTTCTCAACAACGTCAGCTGGTACATCGTCAGGCTTAACGAATTGTGGGCTGCTGGCAGCAACGTGCATAGCAACGTCTTTAGACAAGTCTTCTGAACCGCCAGTTAGTACCGCGATAACACCGATACGTGCACCGTGAACATAGGCGCCCAGGTTGTCACCTTCAACAGTAACAACGCGACGTACGTTGATGTTTTCACCAATTTTTGCAACCAGAGTATCGCGCAGGTCAGAAACCGCAGCACCGTCGATTTCAGATGCATTCAGAGTTTCTACGTCACTGATCTTGTTAACTGCAGCGAATTCTACCAATTTGTTACCAAACGCCAGGAAGCTTTCGTCACGCGCTACGAAGTCAGTTTCGCAGTTCAGTTCCATCATAGTGGCAACACCGGCGTTCACAGAAGTCAGGATCACACCTTCTGCAGCAATACGACCTGCTTTCTTAGCCGCTTTTGCTTGGCCAGATTTGCGCATGTTCTCGATCGCCGCTTCGATGTCACCATCAGTCGCTTGCAATGCTTTTTTACAATCCAGCATACCGGCGCCGGTACGCTCGCGAAGTTCTTTTACTTGAGCAGCAGTTACAGCCATCTGTATATCCTCAGGAATAAGTTTTAAATTTCATCGTAGAAAACAAGACCAGACGTCGGTCTCATTTTAAAAATATGGGGTAAATTCTATTTACCAGATTATTTTAAAACAGGGGCATAGCCCCTGTTTTCATCAAGTCTTACGACTTGTAACATGCATTTATGAATGCTGTGTTAAATCTTACTCAGCAGCTTCAACGAAATCGTCGTTTTCAGCAATTGCTTCAAGATTTTGCTCACGACCTTCAAGAGTCGCATCAGCAGCAGCGTTCAAATATAGCTGAACCGCACGGATCGCATCGTCGTTACCTGGGATGATGTAATCAATACCGTCTGGGTCAGTGTTAGTATCAACAACAGAAACCACAGGGATACCCAGGCTACGCGCTTCCGCGATAGCAATGTGCTCGTGGTTAGCGTCAATAACAAACAGACAATCTGGTAAACCGCCCATGTCTTTGATACCACCCAGGCTGCTTTCCAGCTTTTCCATTTCACGAGTCAGCATCAATACTTCTTTCTTAGTCAGCTTGTCGAAAGTACCGTCCTGAGATTGTTGCTCAAGATCTTTCAGACGCTTGATTGACTGACGCACTGTTTTCCAGTTAGTCAACATACCACCTAACCAACGCTTGTTTACGTAGTATTGGTCGCATTTCAATGCAGCTTCTTTTACAGCTTCGCCAGCAGCGCGCTTAGTACCTACGAAAAGGATTTTACCTTTACGAGCAGAAACAGAAGACAAGTAAGACAGTGCATCATTGAACAAAGGAACTGTTTTTTCCAGGTTAATGATGTGAACTTTGTTACGAGCGCCAAAAATGAAAGGCTTCATTTTTGGGTTCCAGTAGCGAGTTTGGTGACCGAAGTGAACACCAGCTTGCAGCATGTCACGCATAGACACGTTTGCCATAATTAATTTCCTCAATTGGGGTTAGGCCTCCATACATCCCAATTTTCGATCCTGTTTCCCGTGAGAAAAGCCAGACACCCCGAAAATCGTGTCGATGTATGTGTGTTTTAAATAAAATTATACGCTGGAACACAACTCAGATTTTGAGCACATGTTTCAGGCGCGGCGCTTTATACCATTTATCAGCCTCTAACTCAACGTTTTTAAGGCTTTTATCTGGATATGGTGGCGACCTGGCTGTCCGCCTGGCTATACATCTAATGCCAGACCAGGTAAACTTACCGGCTTAAAATGTAATAAACCTTCTATCAGGAAAGAATCTTGACGATAACTATCAAAACCCCGGAAGAAATTGAAAAAATGCGAGTAGCCGGAAAACTTGCATCAGAAGTCCTGGAAATGATCGGTGAGCACGTCAAAAAAGGTGTGACCACAGACCAACTTAATACAATTTGTCATGACTATATAGTCAACGTGCAGGGGGGAATTCCTGCACCGTTAAATTATGGCAACCCGCCTTTTCCAAAATCTATCTGCACTTCGGTGAATCACGTTATTTGTCATGGCATCCCGTCGGACAAAAAACTGAAAGATGGCGACATTGTTAATATCGATGTCACCGTAATTAAAGACGGCTACCACGGCGACACGTCTAAGATGTTTGTGGTGGGCAAACCCAGTATTTTGGCAGAACGACTCATCACCATCACGCAGGAATGTCTGTACAAAGGTATCGAAATCGTCAAACCAGGTACACGTATTGGTGACATCGGCGCAGTGATTCAGGAACACGCAGAAAAACACCATTACTCAGTAGTGCGGGAATATTGTGGTCATGGCATAGGTGCCAGTTTCCACGAAGAACCGCAAATCCTGCACTACGGCAAAGCGGGAACCGGAGAAGTACTCAAGGAAGGCATGTGTTTTACCATCGAACCCATGATCAACGCCGGAAAGCGCTACAGCAAACTATTACCAGATGACTGGACCGTGGTCACTAAAGACCGAAGCCTGAGTGCACAGTGGGAACATACCCTGCTGGTAACCAGTGATGGTTGCGAAATTCTCACGCTTCGCTCTGACGAAACCATCGACAGAGTCATTAAAGCCGCTTAACTCATTCGCCACCATATTATTGCAGGGGACACAGCATTGGCATTTCAAAGTCTACTCAGCCAGGTGCGGTTAATCACCAGCCCCGGCAATACTCAGGCATTTAAAGAATGTATTAGTAACTCCTACGAGTGGTTGGAAAAGGAATTCGAAACCACCGATGTAAATACCCTGGTGACAGGGCGTGCGGCCTTTGTTGATACCGTTTTAAGCCATATCTGGCGCTTGTTGGATTTACAGGATGTGCCGCAACTGGCCCTGGTGGCCGTGGGCGGATATGGGCGCGGTCACCTGCAACCACATTCGGATGTTGACCTGCTTATTCTGTCTCACAAAGCGTTAGATAAAACCATCCAGGAAAAGGTGACACAATTTATCACCATACTCTGGGACATCGGACTGGACATAGGTCAATCGGTCAGAACAGTAAAAGAAACCATCAAACTGGCCAAAGAAGATGTCACCATTGCCACCAATCTGATTGAATCCAGAGTGCTGGCTGGTAGCAAAACCGTTTTTGAAGATTTACACGACAAGATGCAGTCGAGGGCGTTTTGGCCTAGCAAATTGTTCTATACTGCCAAATACGATGAACAGCAAATCAGGCATGCCAAATTCAATGGCACCAGTTATAACCTGGAACCCAATATTAAAGAGAACCCCGGATGTTTGCGGGACATCCAATGTATTGGTTGGGTCGCTAAAAAGCATTTTAGCGTGCTCAAAGGAAAAGACCTGGTAGATTACGGTTATTTTACCCGCGAAGAGTTAGATGAACTGACCGAATGTCGCACCCAATTATGGCGTATTCGCTTCGTACTACACATTATCGCTGGTCGCAGTGAAAACCGTTTGTTATTCGATTATCAGCCAGAAGTGGCCCGTCGACTTGGCTACGGTGATGATGGCAAAGCCTCTGTCGAAAAAATGATGAAAGCCTTTTTCCGTGTAGTGCGCCGGGTACGGGAGCTGAATGAGATGCTGCTGGGCCATTTCCGCCATGAAATGTTGCGGGAAAAGCTCAAGGTTACCGCTGACATTTCAGCTGATTTTAATGTGTTAGGCGGCCTGATCCACGCCAAACACGATAAAGTTTTTGACAGTCCGGTCAAAATTATGGATTTCTTTCACATTATTTCTGACTATTCTGACATCACAGGACTGCACGCCACTACCTTGCGACTTTTGCGCAATGCACGTCGGGTATATCAGGAGCAGGACATTTTTTTGTGTCAGTACCCGGAATGTCGTACGGTCTTTTTAGAGTTGGTCAAAAAACCAGAGTTCTTTGAGCTGGCCTGGGATCTGATGCATAAACACGGCATCATGCAGAGTTATATTTCGCAGTGGAACCACATCGTTGGCATGATGCAATTCGACTTGTTTCACGCCTACACAGTAGACGAACATACTCACCGCCTGATTAAAAACCTGGCCCGTTACAACCGCAAAGAAAATGATCATGAATTTCCTCGCTGTGGCCGCATTATGCGCAACGCAGATAAACCTGAATTATTGTTTTTAGCCGGAATATTTCACGATATTGCCAAAGGCCGCAATGGTGATCACTCCAAATTAGGGGCGCAAGATGTTGAGCAATTTTGCCAGTTGCATGACATTCCCGAAAAAGACAAGAATCTGATTAAATGGCTGGTAGAACACCACCTGTTGATGTCGGTGGTTGCCCAGCGCCGCGATATTTATGATCCGGAAGTTATCCAGGAGTTTGCTGCGACAGTAAGAACCCAGGAACATCTGGAGCACTTATACGCCTTGACCCTGGCGGATATCAGAGCCACGAACAGTAACTTGTGGAATGAATGGAAGTCTTCGCTGTTGAGAGAGCTGTTCATCATGACCCAAAAAGCCCTGGAGAACGGCCTGGAAAACAAAGTGGACCTGCAGTCCCGGGAAGATGAGCACAAGGCCAGCGCTATGAAATCGCTGCTGGAAGACTATGAAGAGTCAGCGGTCCTGAAAGCCTGGGAAAACTTTCCACCAGACTACTTTGCCCGCTTTAAACCGGAACAAATCGCCTGGCACACGCATATTGTCCTGCACAACCAATACAATGAACAATACCCATTGGTGGTCGCCGTAACCGATGGCACCGCAAAAAGTGGCACCGAGCTGATGTTATACGGCGCAGACCGCCCTCGCCTGTTTGCACAGGTGGCCTCTGTTTTAGACAGTCGCAACTGCTCGATTCAGGACGCCCAACTAATGACCACCAAAGATGGTTATATCTTTGACAGTTTTATTATTTTGGAACAGGACGGAAAACGCATAAGCTCCCCCAGCAGATTGAAAAGCCTGCAAGACGCTATTGTGACACAATTACAAAAACCTGGCGTAGAACACGTGAATAAACGCCGCATCCCCAGGCAGCTTAAACAACTCGCAGTACCCACCAAAGTACGCTTTTTTGGTAATCAGGATGACGTTACCATGATGGAGTTAGAAGCCTTAGATGCGCCAGGGTTACTGGCCAAATTGGGGCACATTTTTGTCGAACAGGATCTCTCGTTACACCACGCTAAGATCACCACCATCGGTGAACGAGCAGAAGATCTCTTTATTCTCAGCAATGGCGAAGGAAAATGCCTGAGCAATGAGCAACAGGTGGAATTAAAACGAAAAGTCACTGAGCGACTGTCAGACAATCACTAATTATTGAACCAACAGGAACTAAACACCGCATGAGCAATTTGTCAGACTTGCAAACCATCATCGAAGCAGCATTTGAAAAGCGCGCCAATATCACTCCGGCTACAGCAGATGACGCTGTTAAACTGGCCGTGCAACAATCCATCGCCCTACTGAATTCAGGTGAAGCGCGCGTAGCCGAAAAAATTGCCGGTGAATGGGTGGTTCATCAATGGCTTAAAAAGGCCGTCTTGCTGTTTTTCCGACTGCATGACAACGCCGTCATGGACGGTGCAGAAAGCCGCTTTTACGACAAAGTCCCGCTAAAATTCTCCGATTACAGCGCCGAACAATTTCAACAGGAAGGTATGCGCGTCGTACCTCCGGCCACAGTACGTACCGGCAGTTACATAGGTAAAAATGTGGTACTGATGCCCTCCTACGTCAATATCGGCGCCTTTGTGGATGAAGGCACCATGGTTGACACCTGGGCGACCGTTGGCTCCTGTGCACAGATTGGCAAAAACGTGCACCTATCTGGTGGTGTGGGAATCGGTGGCGTACTGGAGCCACTGCAGGCCAACCCCACCATTATCGAAGACAATTGCTTTATCGGTGCCCGATCTGAGATTGTTGAGGGCGTGATCGTTGAAGAAGGCGCCGTGATTTCAATGGGTGTTTATATAGGTCAAAGCACAAGAATTTACGACCGTGAAACCGGCGAAGTTCACTATGGTCGCGTACCGGCTGGCGCCGTTGTGGTACCGGGTAACCTGCCTTCAAAAGATGGCAAGTACAGCCTGTATGCCGCCATTATTGTGAAAAAAGTAGATGCGCAAACCCGCTCGAAAGTCGGCATTAATGCGCTACTTCGCGGCGCGGAATAACACCGCCAAAACACCGCTTAATGTGGGGCGGAATGACTTTCCTCCTGCCCCACCCATTTCTGCAGTCTGTTGATTTTTTGCTATGGGATTCGATAGCAGTTCAACAGGCTTTAATTAATCTTAAACAACTGCTCCACCCAGGGCACGACTTCAGCTTCTGGCTCAAAAGTTTCCATGGCATCGACAATAAACAAGTCCGCCAGTGGGCTGCCCTGTAGCTCGGTGAGGAGGTCAAACATAGTGCGACCAGCACCGCCAAAGGTATCGCCATAACTGCTATCACCCAAAGCTGCGACTGCAAAGGATTTACCGGTCATTAATGGCATCTGATCGCGCAAATCCTGGGCAAAAAATTCGATGTTAGGTGGTAAGTCTCCTTGCCCGGTTGTAGAGGTGATGACCACCACATTTTCTGCGTCTTTAAAATCGCCAATTTCAGGTTCGCCAAACAGGGTGACATCGTGCCCCATCTCAACCAATTTCTCTTCACATTGTTCAGCAACATGCTGGGCGTTGCCGTATACCGAGCCGACAAAAATACTTACACTGGCCACCAGGTTCTCCATAAATGATTAATCGTTGTCTCGTCCAAGCCCCATTGCGTCCATAATTTCTGAAAACGGTCAGACAAACTGCAATTAAGTGTTATCTGTTCACCGCTATGGGGATGACTGAATTTAATTTGGTGGGACCATAATGCCAGACCGGGGAAATTACAAGACTCTCTTAAAAAACGATTGTGTTTATTGTCGCCATAATTCACATCACCCACAATCGGATGTCGCAAATGGGACATATGGCGACGCAATTGATGTTTGCGTCCGGTCTGCGGCCCCAATAGTACCAGGCTGTAACGGGCGGTAGGATACTTACCCACCGAATGGGGTAATTCCACCTGTTGTAAACAACGAAATGCCGATATCGCCTCCTGTGCAGGCTTGTCCTGTCGGGCCTTTTTATCGGCAATCTTATCCAGCTTTTCCTGCAGAGGATGATCAACGATACCTTGCTCTGCGATATATCCACGTACCACCGCCAGATAGCGCTTTTCCATCAAATGTTGCGCCAGTTGCTCGCTGAGTAAGCGGGCGGTTTCTGAATTCAAAGCAAATACCAGGATGCCGGCCGTCGGTTTATCCAGGCGATGTACCGGAAATACATGTTGACCAATCTGATCACGCACCATCTGCATGGCAAACCGGGTTTCATGCCGGTCAATCATGCTGCGATGCACCAGGAGTCCGGCGGGTTTGTCCACCACGACCATGCACTCATCCTGATACAACAGGGGCAACTGTTCCGGAATATGTAATTCAGGGCAGGACATAGGTTCAGAGGACAGGTTCATGGCACTTCGCAGACAGATTATCCAGGCTGGCTAAGATGCGCAAAAGCGCAGTCCTTGCCTCATGTCCGGCCAACACTTCTTCAGCGTAGGGAGTGATATTGGCCACTGGTACGGTTTGCCCTGATGTAATAAGCAAACGCATTTTTGGCAAATAAATAAACTGCAGCCACTGCGAAAAGCTGATCTGGCCGACGCCAAAAGGATTGGTTACCTGAGCAACTGACAACTTATTGTATTGCCACAGGTTGAATTTTTTCAGTGTCGCCTCCAGTTCCTGCAACTGGTTTGACAGAGCCAGTTGAGCGCATTTGGCGTTTGAGTCTGTGCCGGTCAGAAACCACCTCCAGTTACACGATAACAAATAGATTAGCATTACCCAGGTAAGCTTAATTCACAGTTGCGACTTTGAAGCTGTCGCCTGCGTGAAAAAGGGGCCAACGATCCCGGCCGCATACGCAGCACAATAACGCCGTCGACAGGATGCGCCCAGGGACTTGAGTAAAAAGCGTTTAGTTTGGGTATAATACCGCGATTTGCAATTAATTTCAGAGAGCTACATGACCAGAATCACTACGATAAGCGAGTTTTTATTAGAAGCCGGTACCGAATATCGCATCGTAGATATGGGCCGGGCTTTCAGATTGCTGGACAACCAGGCATTTTTGAATATCGAAACGGCAGCCGCACCGGCACCGTTGCCCAGGCAACAAATGATGTGGCTGGGCATTTTATTCTGGAATAAAAGTTTGTCCAGCCAACATTATATCTGGTTTATCAAACTGCCACTGGATGAACGAGGCAATGTTATTACTGCACAGCGCGACCAGTTTCTCAGCATAGTGGTTGAGGCCCTGGGCACGGAACTGTTAAACGACGACAGCGAAAAATCGCTACCCGATAATCCTTTTCTGTTTACCCCTAATCAGGCACAACTGGCTGACTTCAATAGTTTCGCAAAAAAAAGGCTGGGTCTGCCCCCCGGGCAATTTTATAACGATGCCAAAAACTATATCGCCCGGCCTGACTTGCATGACTGGCAAATCGTTGCAGTGGAAGGTTTAAGTGACGTGGTGTTTAATCTCAATCTGGACCACAACGCCAAACACATCGAGCAAAACTTTGCCAGTTATGACCAGGTGGTTCAGCATTCATTGCTGGCATCAATGGAAAACACGGCATTGCCCGAAGCATTAAGCCAATTCTTGTTTCAGCAGCTAAAAGCCGCCAGGCCAGAAGAAAAAATCTTTAATCACCTGCTGCGAGCGTTAACTCATTTTGATGGTTTAACAGAGCTTCGCGCTAACCTGAAGGTTATCCTGGAACAATCTCTGAGTACTGCTGATACCCTGATTGTAATCGCCGGTCGCCACTGGCAGTTACTGGAAGATTACCCGTTTTTAACTGCGTACATGCAGGAAGCGGCCCGACTGGATTTACTGCCCGCCTTGTATTCCGACCTGGTACAAATTCCCGGACTCAGAGACATCATGCTGCAACGCCTCAGGGATCCTGAGCGCAGTGAGCTGCTGGCAAAAGGTATAAATCAATTATTTGGACGTAGCAATTAATGATATCCCTTGTCGATATTCTGTTTATCTTAATTATTGTGGTTGTCATCGCGCAATTTTGGCGGATAAGAGCCATCAGTGAAGCCGCCAATCGCTATCTGAGTAACTATTGTGAAAAACAAGGACTGCAGTTGATCAGTGTTGCCAGAGATAAAACCCGCTTCGGCCTGGTGCGTGGAAAGCCCGACTGGAAAACCCAATTTATTTTTGAGTTTTCCGGTAACGGAGAAGACAAATATCAGGGGATACTGGAAATGGAAGGGCTTCGCGCCTTGTCGGCCACAGTGCCTCCCTATCGCATGAATTAGCCCCGACGACTATTGCCCGGGACGGTCTCTGAACATCAGATGTCCGCTGATATGACCCACCTCAAGTTCTTTTACCAGGCGGTAGCCGGTGTCTTCAAAGAAGTGCATGTACTTAGGTAAGGTGGCATAGACAGCAACGCCGCTGCTGTTGGCATTGTCCAGCATAACCGACTCCACAGCTGACATCAGTAAATGACCCAGGCCGTGATGCTGTTCATCGGGATGAACACCAATAAACGACAATAAATGATAATGTTCTGCGGGCACATTCTGTTGAATTTTCTGGTCTTTTTCGATCATTTGTCTGGTAGAAAAAAAGCCTGCTGTTAACAGCATTTTTAACCGCCAATGCCAAAAGCGCCCTGGCTCAAACGCCGAATCAGAATGAGTCAGGCAGGCAACCGCCAGCAACCGTTCTTTTTGAAATAACCCCACCATGGGTTGTTTTGCCATCCAGAACGCATTGAGCTCCTCCCGAATCGCTGAACGCAGGCGCTGTTCATAACCTTCTTTTTGAGCCTGAAAAATATCGATAAAAAGCGGATCATCATGATAGGCCTGATATAAGATAGAGCCTGCCACTTTGAGATCTTCCGCAGTCAGAAATACCGCTTTGATATTTTTATTGAGCGCCTGTGCTTCGCTGGTATTCATCACATTTCCTGTTACCGGTTTATTTGAATGTACAATAAGACACAACATTTGTTAACAAAGCGTTAACAATAAATCACAGTTTCGGGTAGTGGTCTGACAAGTGCGACGTGACGGGCCTCAATAAAGGAAAAAGCTGGCTAAGCCAGCTTGATACCAGTGCCATTACATAATGGAACTGGTATTGTGTCATCAGGGAGAGATGGGGGGCACTACTCTCCCATCAAAACATGCGGATAACTAAATAATCAGATTCGGTCTAATGCAGTTTCACCCCAACCTATCAGTAGACCGTTTTTGAACACTAACGGTGTGCATTCGTCTTTGGTGGTTTTTCCGTCACCGTGCATGCGTTGTGTGCGATAGAACAATACGGTGAAAGTTTCACCATCACGACGTAATGTTTCGTTAAAGTCCGGCACCCCTAATCGTGACTTGACCTGTTCAGTACCCAGATCCAACTCAAGGTTAGCAATGGTTTTACGGTTTTTGTATTCGCGGTCTTCCCAATCGACGTTATGACCGTCCCAACCATCACCGTCCACTGAAATCACACAACCGCCTAGTCCAAAGGCTAAAGGGGCGGCAACAACCAGTGCTAATAAATGCTTTTTCATTTTTATTTCTCCATTAAGGTGTGTTCTATTAACGCTGCAGTCACGGTATGTAGCGTCGCTTGTGAAACTGGAATTCAATATGCAGACCAGGTTTTCAAACCTTTGATTTATATAGAGTTATAGCTTGATTGTATGAATTTTGGCTTAATCAAAAGTGAATCAAATACCAAAACTTAGTGAATATCACCAAAAAAGAGTGAATTTATTAATTACAAAAAAGGCCGCTTATGCGGCCATTGTCGAATATGCGTGGCTTATCGCCATTGTCGAAGACGATATCCCACCAATGCATAAAACAGGATAAACAGATAACAGGGCAGCATGATCACATAGGCGGACTGACTGTCCCAACTGTCTGACAGCAAACCATACCCCAAAGGCATTACCGCGCCGCCGGCAATCCCCATAATTAAGATTGCGGAGCCTTTCGAGGTCAGTTTACCTAACCCCGCCAACGCCAGTGGCCATAGTGCCGGCCAAACCATAGCATTGGCCAAACCCAACAGTGCCACGCAGGTGATGACATCTGGTACGCCTTCAAAGCCTGCCCACGCCCATAGGAATGAAAAGTTTTGTTGTTCAACATCCGCGAATAAGATCATGGCCGTTAGCACTAATCCCAGTATGGCCGAAATCAACAATGCCTGTTGTTGCTTAAGAAACCTGGGGATCAATACCAGCCCTGCCAGGTAACCAGCTACCATGCCAAACATGGTCAAAGAGGTCAGTGACGTGGCATTGGCGATCCCCAGTTTAGAACCGTACAGACCAATGGTATCACCGGCAATAACCTCAACACCGACGTAGAAAAACAAAGCCACAGCCCCTAAAACCAATTGCGGATAGTGCAATACTGAATCGGTGCTTGTGCTGCTTTCTTCCTGGGCATCATTAAGTGAAATTTCAGGCAAAGAAGACATCTTTAACCCGATAGCGAGCAATACCAATACCACTGCCATACCGATGTAAGGTGTCACCAGCCCGGTAGACATCATTTCGATCTGTGACAAGCGGTCAGCTTCACTCATACTCTCCAGTGCAGAACTGGTGATGTGGGCAAAGTCACCCAATACCAAAGCGGTAAATAATAGCGGAGCCAATACACCTGCCGCTTTATTCAACAAGCCCATAACAGCGATACGGGCAGCTGCACTTTCTTCCGGGCCGATTTTAACAATGTATGGATTGGAAGCGGTTTGCAAAATAGTCAGACCAGAGCCCATGATAAACTGCGCACCTAAAAACAGCGCAAACTCTCTGGAAAGTGCCGCCGGTACAAACAGTAACGCCCCTAGTGCAATCAACCCCAGACCGATCACCATGCCCATGCGGTAACCGGTTTTTTCCAACACCATGGCCATCGGTAAAGCCATGACGACGTAGGCCACATAGAAGCAAAAAGCCACCATCAGCGCCTGAGTCTCTGACAACTGACAGACCATTTGCAAAAAGGGGATCAGTGCTCCGTTTAACCAGGTTACAAAGCCAAACACAAAAAACAGGGTACCTATGATTAACATAGGGATAAGGCTACTTTTTGTTTCTGGCATACTTTGAGTTTCACAATTACTGGTCATTTTTAGGCTCCTGCTCCGTTATATCTAATGTCGCCTGCTACAAACACTTTATCAATAGCAAGATCCTGATTGATTAAAATAAAATCGGCACGGTTTCCAGGTTTGATACTGCCAACGACATTATCAAGTCCAAGGTAACTGGCTGGCGTTTTTGCGGCCATAATAACGGCATCTTGCAATGACAACCCAAGATCTCGATGGGCATTCAAAACCGCCTGCCACATGTCCAGACAGGAGCCCGCAAGCGTGCCATCCGGCGTTGTCAGTTTATTGTTCTGGCGTCGAATGACACTATCAAAATACGGGAGTTCGTCAGACTGGCTGCCTACGTGTGCCATGGCATCGGTCACTAAAAATACCTTGTCAATGCCTTTGCAATCGATCGCGAATCGGCTGGCGGCAGGATGTACGTGGTAGTGATCCAGCACCAACCCGGCAAAGGACGATTTGTCAGCCAATGCCGCGCCTACCATGCCAGGTGCACGAGATTGCAATGGTGACATTGCATTATAAATGTGCGTGAATCCCGTCGCTCCGGCTTCCAGAGCAGCACAAGTTTGTTCATAAGTGGCATTGGAGTGACCCAGACACACGTGAATACCCTGCCCCACCAAATCTTTAATAACGTCCGCAGAGACATTATCGGGTGCCAGTGTAACCAGAACTTTGCCAAGATCTTTTCGACAAAACAGCGCCAGCTCCCTATCTGATATGGACCGGATGAAGTGCTCAGGATGCACACCTTTCTTCTTTTGGTTTAAGAAGGGTCCTTCAAAATGCACCCCCAGTACTTCTTCCAATCCGCTTTCCAGAGCCTCAGCGACGGCATCTGCACTGCTTTGCATCACCGAATATTGATCCGTTATCAGGGTGGGTAACATCGCCGTCGTGCCAAACTGCCGGTGAGCGGCCACCATCTGTTCAATGGTCTGTAATGTCGGTGACAGATTCAGTAACTGACCGCCACCGCCATTGACCTGTAAATCGAATAAACCTGGCAATAACGTACCGGTAAAATGTTCCGCCTGCTTTTGTTGTGCAGGCTCAATTGCCACAATTTTTCCCGCACTGATCGAAACCAACGGCTGTTGTAACCAACCGCTGTCGGTGAGTGCGTTGTCTACGGTAAACTGCCTGTCTGTCATCTGATACAATCCTGTTTAGTGAGTTTCCGTTACTTTTTTCAGCCCGGGAGGCGCATCAGGATTCATCCCCATAGTTTGTGCCACCTGTTCAACGTCAAGGTAAAAACGCAACATAACCAACAAAGGTAAAAGACGCGGTGACAAAGCGGAAGCATGGTGTGTCAAAGTCGCCATTCTCGCACCGCGATGACTGACATTGTTTACCTGCTCCTGATGCACCTGATGGGACTCATCCTGAATATCAACACTGATCACGGCAAGTTCGTTTTCTACCAGCGTCACCGGTCCGTGAATGAACTCAGCACTACTAAAAGCTTCAGCGTGAATACTACACACCTCTTTAAGTTTCAGCGCGATTTCTCTGGCAATAGCATAACCAAATCCTCGACCCAGTACGACACAGTGACGCAAGCCCCGTAAAAACTCGGATTTCAGTTGCCCCTGACCTTCACACACGTGACCCAAGGCTTCAGGCAGTTTGTGTAAATCATTGAGCAAAATCTCATCTTGCTTCCACACGGCCGTTAAATGCAACAAGGCAGACAGGGTTGCCAGATAACTTTTCGTGGCGGCCACGGCCAGTTCTTCTTCCGCTCTGACCTGCAACACCGCGTCGGCCATCGCGGCCAATGGTGAAAAACCGTCATTTACCAGTGCCACACAATAGGCGCCTGCCGCCTGGATTGCCCTGGTCTGATTCAGCAAATCAGGACTTTTACCAGACTGAGAAATGATAATTGCCAGCGTATTTTCCAGGGTTAAGGTTTTTTTGTATACCCCCCCTACCGACGGAGCCGCAAAACAAACGGGGATTCCCAATTCCACTTCAAATAAGTACTTTGCAAACACCCCTGCATGATCCGACGAGCCACGCCCTACCATCATGATCATCTTAATGTCCCTGGCTTTTATTTCCTGTACCAGGTTTTCAATAACAGGCTGGTTCGCTTGTATTTGATGCTGAATGATTGCTGGTGTTGATAACGCTTCACGCGCCATGATACTGCTCATAATAAGTGCTCTCTTTAAGTTTCAGAATAGGTGTTTGTGGTGTCTGAAGCCTGGTATTGCTTCGACAGGTGCAAGGCTTGTTTGGCGTACAGAATCGCGCCGACTTCCGGATCGTTTAACGCCGGTGACAGACGCTGCTGCAGATCAGCCGACAACTGCTGGGCAACCAGAGGCGATAACCCGCCGATCAGACTGAACCGGCAAGGGCCTTTGTCCAGTAATTTTAAACAGAGACTTTCAATATAGCCGACACCTTCCTGCAATAACTTTTTGGCTGCCGGTTCACCCAACTGCGCTTGTTTGAAGACCAGTGGCGCCAACACCGCAAACTCTTTTGGCATAGCATTGGCGTAACGGGTGATTAGATCAGATTCATCCTGGCAACCGGTCAATGCCATCACGGCAGACGCGAGTTCACCTTTGGGTTGCAAACCATCAATCGCTTCCAGACAGTGTTGCATCGCTTTCAGGCCATACCAGGCACCGCTGCCCTTATCACCCAATAAAAAGCCATGCCCTCCCAGCGCATAATTTTGCTGCTCGGCAATCACTAATCCACAACTTCCGGTACCTATGATCACTACCCCGCCAGGCTCGCCTTTGTGTGCGCCAAGGCAGGCAATCTCTAAATCGGTGGTTAAATATACCCCGGCAAAGTCTACTTGCCATTGACTCAAAAACGCCTGCTTCAGGTGTTCAATATTCGCCCCGGCCAGCCCCAGGCCGGCAATGACCCGATGGTCATCCTTTCTTTCCAGTCCCGCCTGCTCACGGGCCTGATAATAGGCAGTCATGACTGCATTTTGTGAGGCTTTCACTCCGCGCAACAAATTAGCAGCTCCGGATAATCCCTCTCCCAATGTTCTGCCCTGAGCATCTTGTAGGACGACACGGCACTTGCTGCCACCGCCATCAACACCCAAAAACAGAGTTTCTTCGGTAATCAATTTTTCTCTCCTGCTGCTGTTTATCGCTTAGATAGCGCACACAAACATGACAACGCTGTCATTTTTGGTCATAAAAACATCAGTTTCCCGATGCTAAAGGCAAGCTCGCAATGCGGCTGCGCTTTTGGATTTCAGGCATTACCGTCTGGCATTCAATCTGAGATTCGCCCTGCTTTAACGGTATCGTGTTATTCACTGGCAACCATTCCTCACCCTGCCAACGACACTGGACTTCCAGCCCCGGCCAGGCCGTATTGACCTTCACCTGTTCGCCTTCAACCTGTATTCCCGGAGGGCCCAATCTGAAGGGCACATTCGCTAACAATGGACTGCTGAAATAGTTTGTTAGTGTCGCACTAAATCCCACCCAGTCCTGAAGTTGCAGTTGGCGAAACGTTGCGGTTTCCTGAAACTCGAATGACTGTTGATATTGTGCCGGCATCTCCCAGCCAGCCTGGTGCCATGCACGTTCAGCAAAAGCCTGTAATCTTGGATACATCAAATAGTTAAAAGTTCCCGGTGTACGCACTGCCTCAGTCCAGATTTGACTTTGCATTCCGGCAACGCGGGAACTGTTTTTGAATTCATTGACAGCCTGATAAGGTTGACCCATACGATCCAACCACTGACTGGCGTTGGCGGCCAGATTCTCCGGCATAAACTGGAATACCTTGAATTCATCGGTATTCTTTGATGCCCAGTAATAGCCGGTTTCCTGCGGGTGATTCGCATAGGGGAAATCGAAGTACAGCACATCCGGGTTTGACAACACCGTGGTCCAGCCTTTTTCACTAAACTCATTGGTTATCTTGTGCCCACCCCAGAATAAAGTATCCCAGACATTCACCTGATGGCCTTGTTGTGCCTGCGAATCGATAACCTTATGCATTCCGTCGCTCCAGCCAGCGGCCTTTAAACCGTGCTGCGCGACGATATCAATCACTCTTGCCAGAAACATTGGCTTGATATCCTGTACGCCAGTTAAATCTTCACGTTCGGCAATCAGCTGACGGCAAGCGGGCGAATTTATCCAGGCACCCGCGGTTTCATCAGCGCCAATATGGTAGGTTGTTAAAGGCGCATTCACTTGCTGATGCAACTGCTTTACTTTACCGATGACGGTATCAATAAAATGATAGGTCGAGTCAATACAAGGATTCACGGTATTGTCGTGATAAAACTGCACCGAGCTGTATTTAGTATCGTCACCAAAATCCGACAGCAAAAACTCTTCTGCAGCGGCAATATCTTCACTGGCTTTGAATTTCCGGTAGCGAGACTCCATTGCTTTAACCGCGGCTCTGGCATGGCCTGGTAAATCAAAGGAGGGGATAATTTCGATATGCCGAGCGTGGGCATATTCCAGTAATTGTTGATAGTCCTGTACCGTCAGATAACCATTCACCGTATTTTCACGGTGTGGACCACTGCCCAGTTGCGGCAACAAACACTGATCTTCCGCCGGGTCAAAACACCTGAATGCGCCTACGTCAGTTAATTCCGGTAGTCCAGGAATTTGCAGTCTCCAGCCCTCATCGTCGGCCAGATGTAAATGTAGCTTATTCAGTTTCAACAGAAACATCTGCTCTAACAGCTGATACAGCGTTTTTTTACCCAAAAAATTGCGTGACAAATCAACGTGCACTCCGCGATAGTGATAACGTGGTGCATCGTCAATCGCACCCAATGGCAATTGCAAACCGTGCAATGCAAGTAACTGAAACAAACTGACAAACCCGTACTGCAACGCCGTTTCATCAGCAGCGGACAACAAGATTTTATTCTCAAACAAGCTCAGTCGGTACTGAGACGGCAATAAATTATCATCTTTGTTAAGCACCAGTTGGGTTGCCTCTGCGTTAGCGCTTACCCCCGCCTGCGCCAATAACTCAGTTAGCAGGCTATTCTCAACAAAGCTCCCCCAACTTATCGCCACACCGTCTTGCAAAGACACTAGCCCTTGTGAAGACCAGTTCGCCTGTTTCATCGCCGGGATTATTCGGGGCGTAGCATCAGGTTGCGGGTTATTGCCCAACATGGCCTGGTAATGCCGGTAGTGCCAGTTTGCATCCGCCAAGGCTAATTTGTCATCAGCATGGCGACGATATTGCTCAGGTTTGATGTGAGGTACCAAATGAGATAAGCGTTGCAATCCGGTTTCAGTGTCTGATTCTGGTTCAGTAGACTTTACCAGCAAGGCCTCACCGGTTTCCGACACCACAAAATAATTGGGCATAACGTCGGAGTGTGACGCATGCCAGAAGGCAGCTTTAAAACCAATGGTCTGTTCTGCTAACTGACTGAACTCCGTGCCGGTAAAGCGGATCTGATGTAAATCACCATTGATATGCTGAATATCCAATTGCTCATGATCATCCCACTTTATAGGTGCAATATGACTGAAATACAGAGCAAAGGGCGCAACTGAATTCCGCTGGGGTAATGACAGGCGAATTTGCCCGGTAAAACAGGGGCCTTTGAACAAGGTTTCACAATCGGTGTCATCCAGGTTAGACAGTACCTGGTATTGCACCTGTAAATTTTCAGATAAATCGGCTAATGACATTGCTCTGGCAGTTGCAGCACTTGAAGCTATCGCCCAAATACTCATGACAATCAACGTTTTACTTAGCAATCTCATTAACCAACACCTTACTTTCAGAATGTTTGTAAAAGCTGGCTCTGCGACATCAGCAACAGAGCCAGTAACACACTATGCCAGTTTTCTACATCCTTGTAGATATTACCCGATTAAGCGTACAAAACGGGTAATTGACATACACACACTTTATTAAAACTTAAAGCTGGCTCCGGCAAAGAAGCGTCTGCCGTTAGAGCTTTGGGTACCACCTACGCGATGTCCGTCAGTGGCGCGCTCGTAGTAGTTTTCCCAGATCTCATCAGTGATATTCAACGCCTCAAACTTCAGCGTAATATCCTCGGTCACGTTCCAGCTAAACTGCGCATCCAACTGCGATTGTTCGTCGCGATAACGATTACCAAACTCAGTTAAGGCCAGGAAATACTCGGAGCGATGCGTATAGTTCAGACGCGCACTGTACAAATCGTTTTCATAGTACACACCCAGGTTATAAGACTCTTTTGAGTTGTAAGGCAAGTCAATCAGAGTATCACCGTCTTTTAATTCACTGACATCGTTATAGGTAACATTGAAGTAACCACCAAAACCGTTGTCCCAGGCGTGTTGCAATTGAATTTCAATACCTTCAACCGTTGCCGTACCCGTATTGATTGGGGTATTCAACTGATTGATCAGAACCCCATTCACTTCTTTGGCGATGATCTTATCAACAATAATGTCAGAGCGGTCCTTGGTGAATGCCGTTACAGCAAAGACAGACGCATCAGTGAAATACCATTCGGCACCAATTTCAAAGCTGGTTGCGCGCTCGGCTTTCAGATTCGGGTTACCGGCACTACCTGAACTGGTTTCCGGTGTCAGGTTGTAAGACGCTGACAATTGAAACGGTGAAGGACGTGCAATGGTTTTACCAGCAGCAGCACGTAATACCACGTCACTGGTTAAATCATAAGATACGTTGACGCTGGGCAACCAGGCTGAATAATCATCAGATTCGGAAGTGGGTGTGCCAGTGGCAAGATCATAACCTTGCGAATCCTGATCAGTAGTAACATAACGCAAACCGATGTTACCGCGAATGTTCTCATCTTCGAAATTAGCCATGGTGTACAGGGCAGTGATGTCTTCGTCAATGGCATAAGAAGCTTCGCTCAGGAACACGTTGTCGGTGCGGCAAAGTTCGGTTTCACCACCCACACACTCTGCCACAGCATACATTGCGTTGTACATAGCGTCTTTGTCTGGCATGAAGTAAGAAGCCGCAACACCATTAGTATTACTGTGCGATACATCAACCATATCACCTGACCAGAATTGGCTGGCCGGGCCAAGGCTACCCTCACCAACTGGGGCCAGGTTGTTTAGTGTAGTCCGGTAACGATTCTGTTCAAACGAGCGATTGCGAATTTTAAGACCCGATTTAATGCTGTTGACTGCGCCCCAACTGACGTCGTGGGTGTAATCCAACTGCAGATATGTTTCTTCGTCTTCAGACACGTTACTTTGGTCGAAGATGCCGCCTAACCACATTTCGTCGCCAGGGTTTTGTAACCAGGGGCTGGGGCCTACGAAATCAATATAAGGATTGGTGCTGTCCGGGTTGTAGTAGTTAAAGGCAGCACGTGGATCGGTGTGGTCTACCCAAAACTCTGTGAAGAAGTCGTTGTTGATACCTTCACCCACTGTGCGACCGATTTGCCAATGCAACTTACCTGACTCAGTATTGTAGTTACCTTCAAAATCAAGCAACTCAGTGGAGGCTTCTGAACCATCGCGGAAGATATTATCGTAAGCCATATGGCGCGCCCAACCTGGACGGTTGTCAACACCGAAAACCTGAATACTGTCAATCACTGCATCGCTGTTGACTGTACCAGGATTGGGGTTATCGCCCATCGCGAACACACCACGGAACGGGATACCGATCAGGTTAGAGTTCACATTGGACGCTTTTAATGTCGAGCTAAGATAATGCAGTGTCATGTCCAGATCATCACTGGGGGCCCACTGCGCCGTAATATCATAACCGATGCGTTCACGTTCCTGCTGGAATAATGCTGACCCCATACCCCAGGCAACCGCACCTTTTTGCGATGCTCCGGCGGGAGCTTCTAAAGCCTCTTCAATACGGGCAACAGACGGGCCAAACCAACCAAAGTCTTCATTCGTTTCACGACGTACATTGCGCTCCTGGAAAGAAGCAGACACTAACACACCAAAGGTTTCGTCCTCGTTTTTCCAGCTGTAAAGGCCGGATAAAGACGGGTCAGTGTCTTCTGACAAATCATTGTATTGGGCTTCAACAGAGGCCTGCATGGTACCTGATTCAAGATCTAACGGCTTGCGCGTCCGTAAAATCACCGTACCACCGATTGCGCCTTCATCAATATCGGCCTGCGCTGACTTGTAGACTTCCAGACCTGCCACCATTTCAGACGCCAGCATTTCAAAGTTAAAGTTACGACCTGCTGAATCTAATACAAACCACTGTGCAGTACCTACTGCCTGGCCATTCAGCAATGTCAGGTTTTTATCAGGTTGAATACCACGAATCGTTACCCCCTGCCCTTCACCGAAATCACGGTCAATGGTGATCCCCGGAATGCGCGACAAAGATTCAGCCACGTTTTTATCCGGAAACTTGCCGATATCTTCTGCGTTGATGGCATCCACGATGGCGTTAGAAAAACGCTTCGCATTGATGTTGGCTTTTTGACTGCCACGAATACCGGTTACTTCGATAGTTTCGACATTATCAGCAGTCTCCTCTTGTGCCAGTGCAGGTTGAGCCAAAAGACTCAGTGCACCTGAAGCGAGAGCGACCTTAATGCCACGAGACAGCCTGGTAAGATTTGTTGTGTTCATGTTCCCATTTTCCTCAGTTTGCCGTTTTGACAACGTTGTCATTTTACTTCAAAAAATTTTGACTCGGTCGTCAGGTTTTCATTATTTCAGGTTAAAAAATGAAATGACAACGTTGTCAATTTCCCGTAACATTAATCTAACAAATTTTGCAATGCAACCATTTAATTGCTTTTTTTTTAGCTAAGTCGTTACAATCCATTCACAAGAGTGCGTTAAAACTGAGCAATATCAGCCGTTTCAGGGGATTTTTTGAAAGCAACAATAAAAGACGTCGCAAAATTAGCCGGCGTATCAATCAAAACCGTGTCGCGAGTCATCAATAAAGAAGACTCGGTTAAACCCGACACCGAACTCAAGGTACAGGCCGCGATAGATGAATTGAGTTACCGACCGAATAGCTCGGCCCGTAACCTGGCCGCCACGCAGTCATTTGCCATAGGGTATATTTACGATAACCCAAATGCCTATTATGTCATTGATATGCAAAACGGTATCCTCAAGGAATGCCTGAGCAATGGCTTTGAACTTATCATTCACCCCTGCAATGCATCTGATGAGAACATTGTCTCTGAGGTCAAAGACATGGTTCGTCGCTCTCAGTTGGCCGGTCTGGTGTTGTCTCCCCCTTTGTCTGAAATGCCGGAAGTACTGGCGGCTCTGGACGAAATCAATATGAATTATGTGAGAATCTTGTCCGGCGCAGGTGACAAACAAACTACCGGCCCTTGCGTACTGGTTAATGACCGCAGTGCCAGTGAAAAGATCACAGAGCACCTGATTACCCTGGCTCATCAGCGCATCGCCTTTATCACCGGAGACAAAGATCACCAGTCTACCGATGAGCGCTTACAGGGTTATAAAACCGCACTGCTGAAACACCAGTTAGCGGTGGAAGAACAATTAATTATCGACGGTCACTATTCGTTTGAGGCCGGCGTAGAAGGGGCAAAAACCTTACTGAGTCTGAACAATCCCCCGACGGCCATCTTTGCCTGTAACGATGAAATCGCCGCTGGAGCATTATTCGCAGCGCGCCTGATGAGTTTTGATGTACCAAAAGACGTTGCTATCGCCGGTTTCGAGGATAACCCGTTTTCCCGCCAAACCTGGCCCAAGCTGACGACAGCAGCCCAGCCCACCAGCTTAATTGCCCGCAAAGCGACTTCACTGTTAATTCGCACTATAAAAAACAAGCGCAAAGGCGATAAAGAAGATATTCACAATCAATATTTTGAACCGGAGTTAGTGGTGCGTGAGTCAACGCACCTCAGTGATTAGTATGGCAAATTCAATTCTCATCGTAGGTGGTGGTACCGCAGGCTGGATGACAGCCCTGTACCTTTCACACAAACTGTCCAGCAATGTCAATATTTCCCTGGTGGAGTCTCAGGACATAGGCACAGTGGGCGTTGGCGAAGGTTCAACACCTTATTTAAAACAGTATTTCGAGGCCTTAAACATTGATGAAGCGCAATGGATGCAGGCCACAGATGCCACCTATAAATCGGGAATTCGCTTTGATGACTGGAGTCACGAATCAGGGTATGAAAGCTATTTTCACCCTTTTTTCAACGCATTTGATAAAAAGCCCGCTGAAATGTTTTTCTACAACTGTGGCCTTCGCCGCAGAGGCTTTGACGCTGACGCCAATCCGGACAACTATTTCACAGCCGCATACATTGCAGAGCAATTTAAAAGCCCCAAATTGATAAATCCGCAAGACACTTATGTGGACTATGCCTACCACTTTGATGCCACCAAACTCGGACACTTTTTACGGGACAAAGCCAAAGCCAACGGCGTCAAACATCATATTGCTAATGTCACCAGTGTTGGAACAGATCCATCCGGACAGATTAAAAGTGTCATGACAGACACCGGGCTAAAATTAACCGGTAACCTGTTTATTGACTGTTCCGGATTTAAGTCACTGTTAACGCAAAAAACCTTAAAGCGGGAATTTACCAGCTATCAGGACACCCTGTTTAACGATGCCGCCGTGGCTATTCAGACTCCACCTGATACGCCTCACAAATTTAAAACCCAAACCCGTTCGAAAGCACTGAAAAATGGCTGGATGTGGCAAATTCCATTAACCAGCCGTTGGGGAAATGGCTATGTTTACAGTTCCCGTCACACTACTGCGCTGCATGCAGAACACGAATTAAAAGCAGAATTGGGCTTAGCGCCTGATGCAGATGTGCAGGTCAGGCACCTGAACATGAAAGTGGGTCGCGTCAGCGAACACTGGTCCGGGAACTGCATTGCCATTGGATTGTCTCAGGGATTTATTGAGCCGCTGGAAGCAACGGCGTTGATGCTGGTTCAATTTGCGATACAAAACCTATCGGAAATCCTGGAAACCGGTAACTTTTCCAATGTCGATATTCGCCATTACAATAGCGAAATGAACCGCCTGTTTGACGGCGTCAAAGACTACGTATCCCTACATTACCTATTGAATACCCGCAAAGACAGTCAGTACTGGATTGATGCCAGAGAAGAAATTCAGGTGTCTGAGAACCTGAAGTTTTTGATCAAAGCCTGGGACAGAGGGGAAGACTTTGAAGCCGCACTGAAGAAAGTAGAATCTGAGTTAGTGTATTTGCGGCCGTCATGGTATTGCATATTGTCCGGTATGGGACGTCATCCGGAGCGATTACAAGCCACCAGCAAAGCAGGTCCGGTAAAAATATCTAAAGACTACTGTAATCGCATTACGCAAAAATACTTTAGTGATAATATTGTGCTTTAATTCAGGTACGTTACACAGAGTAGGATCATGTCCCCAGAAGTCATTGCTATTTGCCAACAACTTATCCGCGAAGGTAAGACGGTCTCCACCGGTATGTTGAAATCCCGTTTACCTGGCAACACGCCCTATTCCGAAATAATCAGGGCGGTGCAATATTGTAAACAAAACCCGGAGGCCATTTCTGAGATTAAGGCGACCCCAAAAGCTCAGACTGTGACAGCCCCACTCTCCGATGCTGAACGTATCAGCCAACTGGAAAACCGCATTGCTGCGATGGAACAGCGAATCGCGCAACTGGAACTATCTCACTGAGCCTCATAAGCCACGGGCTGCAGCGTATCCAGAAATTCTGCCAGGCTATTGGCCAGTATTTCCTGAGGCTCCTTGCCCACCTGCTCCAGGGCAACCTCGCCGGTGTCGTTAAGCACAGATAAAATAAAATCTTCTTCATCAGTAACCGCAAAAAACAAGGTTTCAGCCTGCCTTAAGCGACGCTTCATCATAACGTGTGCTATCAGGTTTTCCTGCAACCTTATAAAATCATCCTGATTCCAGGGCACCAGTAATTGCAGATCTCCGCGAGTTGTTCGGGCATTCAGGTTGTCACCGTAATAACGCGTGTAATAGCTTTCCAACTGCTTATCCGGTTGTAACCCCAACCCATCTACCAGCGCCTGTAAATCGTGGTTTTGATTTTGCCGAACAGGTTGCCACCGGACTTTGCCTGATTCATCCGGTTGTCCATCTTCGGCCGGAGAAGGCCATTGCGCATCACTGTCGAGCAGTAAATGGATGTTTTCCTGCGCCTGATATCTCAGCCATCGGTTAACAAATTTATCGAAAGAATCGTTGATGTCTGTTGTCATTCCCGGGTCACAATCTTAAAATTAGCGAATTAGTGGCAAGATTAACAAATAATGAAAGAAAATCCCTACCAAGATTCACTCAACAGCCTGTCATTGGGCAAAAGCGTTGACTATCCGGATTGCTACGATCCCACGCTGTTACAACCGGTAGCGCGCAGCCTGAACCGCATCCCTTTGGGCATTGAGACAACATTGCCATTTCACGGTGAAGACTTGTGGAACGGTTATGAATTTTCCTGGTTAAATACCAAAGGCAAGCCTTTGGTGGCACTACTGGAATGTCGTGTGCCGGTCACCTCCCCTAACATTATCGAATCAAAGTCCTTTAAGTTGTATCTCAATAGCTTTAACCAAAGTCGTTTTGAATCACAGGAACAGGTTCTTGCATTGCTGCAAAAAGATTTAAGCGCAACGGCGGGATGCGAAGTGTCGGTTACACTTAACGATCTCGCTTCGAACAACTTACCGGTGGTAGAATTAGACGGAAAATGCATTGACCATCTGGATGTGGAGATTACCACTTACCAACCAGATAGTGGGTTACTGCGCTCAGACCCTGAGCAAATTATCGAGGAAAAGCTGGTCAGCCACCTGTTAAAGTCGAACTGTTTAATTACCAACCAACCGGATTGGGGTAGCTTATACATCCATTACAAGGGCCCCAGGATAGACGAAGCCACTTTGCTGCAATACATTGTATCGTTCCGTGAACACAATGAATTCCACGAACAGTGTGTCGAGCGAATCTTTTGTGATCTGATGACAACCTGTAACCCCACGACGCTGTCTGTATTAGCCCGTTACACACGCCGTGGTGGATTGGATATCAATCCATTTCGCAGTACCTGCTTAGAGCAAATCGGCAATTTTCGCTTGGTACGGCAATAATTCGTCACATAATCACCAGGCTATACCTGTCAAGATATAAGAAATTGTGCTAACAATAAGTAATCAGGGATATTTGTTGCGTAAAAAGCGACAGCAATGCTGCAGAACACCAATGTAAACCCATCCGGTTTAGTTCAACTGTGCAAAGGTGCCCCTGAAGTATTACGGGAAAAAGAGTGGAAAACCAGCAAAAGCAAATCAAGCTGCTGAAACATCAGGTCGCTAACTTAAGCGAATTTATAATCCGACTTACCAAGGTGTACGACGGAGGCTTTCCTGAAATAGATACCAAGCTTCACACCTTGCGCAATCATTTAAAATCGTCTGCCAACTGGTTATACGCGGAAAATACGATCAGTGAATTAACCGGCCCGGTTTTAAAACACGCCGATGCTCTGCGCGCCTTCAATCATGATACGATCAGCCAGTTAGAGATATTTGCTAATCACTTGCTCAATAGCGACGCAACTGACGTTGAGTTTAAGCAGTTAGTCAACGACTACATCAGTGAGATTAATGGCAATAGTCTGAATATCGAATTTATTTCTGCGCGATTAAGACAGGGCATCGATCTGTTCAATGACCTGGTGGATAAACAATCTGATGAAACCGATACCAGTGTTCTGACCGATGATGAGATCACCCGGCAATTACACGACAAAATTTGTCTGGAATTTAAAGAGCTTATCAATCAGCTACTGTCTACCACGCCAGATGATCAAACTCTGAGAGACATAGCAATACAACTGAACAGCGGTCTGAGTCGTCAGGAATTAATGCAGTGTTGCCTGGTGATATTGCGCACCTTAACCGACGAACTCCTGCAAGAGCGAAAACAAGCAGAGCGTTATGTGGTGGGTTTACAAAAGTCCCTGACCGGTGTCGGCCAAAAAGTGGAGTCGTCCATTAAAGCCTCCCAGGAGCAATATCAGATAAAACTGGATCATTCGCGACAGTTACGGGCGCAAATCGATGACTTCGGCATTGAAGTACACAACGCTCTGGATCTGGCGATTTTGAAACAACAGGCCAACGAAATGTTGGATAAAATGGCCTCAACGCTGACCAAAAGAGAAGCCTGCGACAAAGATGAGCAGGTGTCATTGATGGAATTATTGTCTGGCCTGAAGTCTCAACTTACAACGCTGGAACGGGAAACCGAATCCTACAAGCAACGATTACTGGAGCAAAAATATCACAGCTATCGGGATTCTCTTACTCAGGTGCCCAACCGCAATGCTTACAACGAACGTGTTGAACTCGAGTATCGACGCTGGAAGCGGCATCAACATCCACTTTGCCTGGCAGTTGTAGACATAGATCATTTTAAAAATATCAACGACCACTTTGGCCACTCTGCAGGTGATAAAACATTGCAGGTTATCGCCAAAAATATAAGTAAGTGCTTACGCACAACGGATTTCTTTGCCCGGTGGGGAGGTGAAGAGTTTGTCGTGTTATTACCACAAACCCCATTAGACCAAATCAGAAAACCGCTCGAAACTATTCGCAAGCAAATCCAAAAAATCCCGTTTAAATTCAGGGAGCGGGCGGTCACAATCACGGCGTCTATCGGCGCCACCGATTTCGTCTCAGGTGACTCCATTGTTACCGCTTTTGAACGTGCCGATAAAGCACTTTATGAAGCCAAAAATAGTGGTCGAAATCGCTGTATCATCATCGAAGGATAAAAATGAATTCAGTTCAGTTAAATGCACTTGGCCCTATGAGCCAATTGTCCCAATTAGAAGTTGATCGTCTTAATTTTACCAATAACCGGGAGTTGCACACCCTGTTCAGAAACTGCTGTCTGGCCGTGCTTAACAGCGGTGCTGAAATTGACGATTTTAAACAAATGTTTGAACCCTACAAAGATTTTGAAGTAAACCTGATCCGTCGTGAGCGGGGGGTAAAAATAGAACTGATTAATCCCCCCCAATTGGCCTTTGTTGATGGCCACCTTATTCAGGGTGTCCACGAACATTTGTTCGCCGTACTACGCGATTTGCTATACATGGGTGTTAAGCTGGAAAGTCATGAATTAGATTTTACTGACTCATCCCATGTTACCCACGCGGTATTTGATATGTTGCGCAATGCCAGAGCACTTCCCTCGACCAACGAGCCCAACATGGTGGTGTGTTGGGGTGGTCACTCTATCGGCGATATTGAGTACAAATACACTAAAGAAGTCGGTTATCAGTTAGGCCTGCGCGGCCAAAACATTTGTACCGGTTGTGGCCCTGGTGCCATGAAAGGCCCTATGAAGGGGGCTACCATCGGTCACGCAAAACAGCGTATCACAACGGGCCGGTACCTGGGTTTAACCGAGCCCAGTATTATCGCTGCAGAGCCTCCTAACCCGATTGTTGACGAACTGGTGATAATGCCAGATATCGAAAAACGTCTCGAAGCCTTTGTTCGTATGGCGCATGCGATAGTCATCTTTCCCGGCGGCGTTGGAACTTCCGAGGAGTTACTTTACCTACTGGGCATCATGTTACATGAGAAAAACAAGCAACAGGTGTTGCCAATCGTCCTGACAGGTCCGAAAGAAAGTGCCGGTTATTTTGAAGCCATTGACAATTTTGTCGCCCGTACTTTAGGCCCGGAAGCACAATCCTTGTATCGAATCATAGTCGATGATCCGGTGGAAGTTGCCCGTTATATCAAAGAGCAACAAGCCAATGTAAAGGAGTTTCGCAAAAATATCGGTGACTCTTATCATTTCAACTGGGCGTTAAAAATAGAGCCTGATTTCCAACAACCTTTTGTACCTAATCACGCTAACATGGCATCGCTGGATTTGCACTATGACCAGCCAAAAGCGTCACTGGCAGCCGCACTCAGACGCGCGTTTTCCGGTATCGTTGCCGGTAATGTAAAAGCTGAAGGTGTTGCAGAAATAGAAAAGCACGGGCCTTTTAAGCTCAATGGTGACAAAGATCTGATGGCGATGATAGATAAATTGCTGATCTCTTTTGTACAGCAACACCGGATGAAGATCCCCGGTGGCGATCCCTATGTTCCCTGTTATCAGGTGATTGCGGAATCATAAAGCATCGGGTTTAACGGTACGAAATGTACGATTAACAGCGTTCATTTTATTGTCATTTTTGTTTAAAATCTCAACCAAATAGTAAGTTAATGGTAATACATGGCAAACAAGATCATTAAAGGTGTCGCTGTGAGCTTAGCGGTTTATACCGCCTTTTTTACAGGGGTAGTAATGTATTATCCTGACAAGCCTGAAAAAATGGATTGGGAAGATCGTCAGGATTTTAATAAGGTGCAGATAGAAAAAATATCAGATTCCGGGCTGGAAAATGGTATATCTCATAAAGAAATCCTGACTATGCTGGGTGGACCTGACATCAGCGAGGCTAAGATGTCGGGCGCCGATAAGATTCAGGTCATGTATTATCGCACCCAGCACAAGCGGGCGGATGGCATTACCTCGCAAGATGAATGTACACCGCTCTTGTTTAAAAATGATAAATTGGTAGCCTTAGGGGAAAAAGCAGAAAAACAATTTGAGAATGAGTACTGAGGCTGACACTACAGGCACCGCGACACCCGCTGAACCAATATCTCAGGTTATTTCTGCACTTTATAAAAAGCTGATCCGCCTTAACACCCGGTTTGACACGCAAACAGTATCAGCGCAACACATTGAGCTGACCGAGCAACTGGCTGAGCAGATTCTGGAATCATTGATCGCATCACCCAATCCCCTGCTGGCACAATTACACTTTAATAAACCTAACCTGCCGTATTTTTTTAATTTTCAGTTTAACAGCATTACTTTTGCAGCGCTGCTGGTGCTCAGGAATAATCTGAACCTCACCACCGCACAACAAATTTTGTGTGGCATCATTACCTGGACGATTACCGCTAAGGCTCAGATTGATGATGCACATACAAACGCCTCTGCCGCTCAGAACAATCAGGTCAAGGCACAGACAATTCGGGTTTTAAATCACTTTCAGCGTCAGATATGGGTTTCGCTGTTAACCAGTATCAGCGCCAGTGAACTGCCCAAATTAAGTGGCTTTATGCAGGCCAGAAATACCACCAGCCCACATTCTAATTTCCTGATCCTGGCGCTTTACTTTGCCACCTTAATAACCCGAAAATCCCATAAACCCGGATTGAGTTATACCCATGCGTTGCAAAAGATGGTGCAAAACAGTCACAGTATCGGGCTGGGACAACTGGAGCCTTTGCTGGATTATCCGGGGATATTTTTACCTGGCAGCGCGTTAACCATCAGCGGACATCAGCATGCTTTGTATCTGGGAAAACACCAAAGCGAATTCTATACCCTGGCCTACAATGCAGCGGAAAAGCGCTACAGCGATGATATCAGCGTCATCAGCGAAGCTCAGATCCAGAAAGTCGCGCCACCAATTAACCTGAATCACATTAAACTGGTAGAAAAATGGTGGGGACCTCAGTGGACGGAGGTGCAGGCCCTGAATAAAAGTCCGGATAGCCGTAAATTGTATCCCAAAGGATTTCGACCAGACCGCCCGCCCGAGTCACTGGTCGGTATTATCGAACACCTCAACCAACAGGATATTGAGGTGGATAAACTCATCAGTTTAATTCAGAACGAAGCCAGCTTTGCCGATCATATTCAAATGACCGCAACCCAACAATCCAGAGAAAACATAAAAATTAAAAGTGTGAAACACGGTTTGCTGATGAATGGCTTTGAACGCAGCCACAGTGTGCTGGTTGAACGAGCACTGATAACCCGCCTGACGCAACATCATTTTCCGCTGCAAGATGTCATTTATCAGTTTGTTAAACTCTGGGCGTCTTTTGCTTCTGCGATAGCGCAGTATCATCCCCGTATGTTGCCCGAACAGGCCAGCTGCTGGGTTTATTTTGCGGCATCCGGATTGTTCACACATGCCGAGCTGAAACTGAAACAAAACTGGCAGTTTGTCGACAGTGAAGCCAAGCGGGATAATCACAGAATAAAATTGAAAGAAGCGCAACTATTGTGGCATCACGCATACAAATTGGCGGCCTGCTGGGCACAGGATAAAGAACTGCGCGACGCACTGCGGGATATTCCGGTAAAACAGCCATTTCCCCCTACAGCACCCCGCACACTGGCCCATACCTTGTTAAACCTCAGCCTCAATCTGGCATCTTCAATATTCTTCAAAGGCGAAATCCCGGATTATGATTCTGACGAATATTTACAACATTATTGTACCCGACTTCGCCTTGACGCCGCTGAATATGCAACAGTTATCGAAGAAACGATGAAAAATTCCCACACATACTGGCCTATATCCAATAAGTGCGTGTTCGAAAATGGCTAAATACTCAAAAAAGTGGTATAAAGGCGCAGATTTATTCTTTTCAAATTTCGTCAGTTTTAAGTCTACACTTCAAGTAGCTTAACCTTAATTAATCGGGAAAATTTAGATGACGCAACGAATTACTGTTATTCGCGGTGACGGTATTGGTCCGGATATCGTAGATGCCACCATTCAGGTGTTAGAAAAATTAGGCTGTGATTTTACCTACGACTACGCAGATGCCGGTCTGATGGCATTAGAGAACCACGGCGAATTGCTGCCTCAGGAAACACTGGATCTGATCGCCAAAAACAAAGTCACACTGAAAGGTCCGTTAACCACACCTGTGGGTGAAGGCTTTACATCGATCAATGTGAGCTTGCGCAAACAATTTAATTTGTATGCCAATGTCCGTCCGGTGCGCTCTTTTAAAGGCACCAAAGCACGTTATGAAGACATTGACATTATTACGATTCGCGAGAATACCGAAGGCATGTATTCAGGTCTGGGCCAGATAGTTTCTGCAGATGGTTCAGAAGCCGAAGCCATGAGCAAGATCACCCGTAAAGGCGCTGAACAAATCGTGCACTTTGCCTATGAACTGGCACGTCGGGAAGGTCGCAAAAAAGTCACCGCTGTACACAAAGCCAACATACTTAAATCCACTTCAGGCCTGTTTCTGAAAGTTGCGCGGGAAATCGGTGAGCAATATCCGGATATCGAGTCTGCTGAGATGATCGTAGACAATACCTGCATGCAATTAGTGATGAATCCTCATCAGTTTGACGTTATGGTCACCACTAACCTGTTTGGTGACATTTTGTCTGACCTGTGCGCTGGTCTGGTAGGCGGTCTGGGTATGGCACCGGGTGCCAATATTGGGCAGGATTGTGCGATTTTTGAAGCGGTACACGGTTCAGCGCCTGATATTGCCGGCAAAAACCTGGCAAA
Organism: Planctobacterium sp. R6; assembly: GCF_055755215.1. Classification (NCBI taxonomy): domain Bacteria; kingdom Pseudomonadati; phylum Pseudomonadota; class Gammaproteobacteria; order Alteromonadales; family Alteromonadaceae; genus Planctobacterium; species Planctobacterium sp. R6. The sequence continues at coordinate 370,420 of NZ_JBVTQY010000001.1, read as the reverse complement.
CCCCACGTCTGTCATGTTAGCGGCAGCCCAGATGTTAGATTATCTGGAAATGGGTGATAAGGCAGAGAAACTGCGCAATGCTCTGAAAGAAGTGATTGAAACCGGAGATCGTACGACGCGTGATCTGGGTGGTAGCCATGGTACTACTGATTTCACGCAGGCGGTTTTAGACAGAGTTTAACCGGCAACACACATTCGAAGGCCAGCTCGCATCTAATGCGTCGCTGGCCTTTTTTATGCTAGTCGTTTGCTGAAAAACTGTACTTTAGTACAGTTGCACCTGAAGCCAAAAAGGCGTGTAATTTTCTCCGAAGACTGAACGAGCAGTTTTCAACACGGAATTTAATCTTAAGGAGAAAAGCATGAAAGATATGTTCAAGAAAACCACCAGCGCACTACTGTTAACCGGTGCCATGTTAAGCAATCCAACCCTTGCAGCAATCGAGTCTGAAACCCATACGGCTGCTGTAATGCCGCAGGAACAACTAATCAACCTAAACACTGCCACTGTTGAGCAGTTGCAATCGTTGCCAGGTATTGGGCAGAAAAAAGCACAGGCGATCGTAGACTACCGTGATCAACACGGCGAGTTTCTGATCACTGAAGACATTCAGAATGTCAAAGGTATTGGTAAAAAAGCCTATCAGCGTCTCGAAACACTGATCAAGGTGTAGATGAGCGGTGCGCGCCATCAGGCGCGCATTGTTTTATTGAATATCTGTGACTTAAATCAATTCTCAGGTAAGTAAAAGTCTATGGTTTCGGGTAATAAGCACACATTTTCAGTGGTAGAACAGGCCTGAAGTTCCAATGAAACTTGACCCGACGCACTCTTCAATATTAGGGTAAATGTGTCTTCAAATACCGAAATTTCCTTATTAGATTCACCAAACACGGTAATTGCAGCATCCGGATAATAGACATGAATACCGGGCAATTCTGGGGCAGTAACACTTGTAGGGATGAGTTCTTTGGTTAATGGAACATTGGAATTAATATGCCATCCATATTTCATATTAAAAATTAGTAAATAACTACCATCAACCTGCGATTTTAATTGCACCCTTCCATTTCCATTTGCAAAGAACTGTACTGGTGACAATAGGGACAACTTTTTTGACAATGTCAAAGCGTTGTAAAACTGCCCCATTACTCCGCGACGTAACCCTGCTCTTAAGATTTCCTCTAAGTGTGACCGAATCTCAATATACTTGTCGTTTTTTCTCCTCAGCTTAAATCTCTTTAGGTTTTCGAGCATAACAGCCCATGGATTCAAAAGTTCGCCATCTTGCAACTTTTCCGTCATTGAAATCAATTGTTGATTTCCAGAGAAAGTAAAACCTAAATCAGGTTTATATAGTTGATGCACACTCTCATTAATTAATTTTTCTGATAATTTCAGCCAATGATCGTCATTATAAATATCGTAAATATCCAGATAGGCTCTGATTAAATAAGCATAATCTTCAAGTGTCGCCTCAGTAGATAAGTTTCCTCTATAATTCACTCTATATAATTGTCTGCCTGAAAGTAGCTGTTTTTCCAAAGCTTGCGCCGTTTCAAGAGCAAGAGTTTTATAAACTTCGTCGCCAAAAGACAGGTACGCGGATGCGAACCCGGAAATTAGTAATGCATTCCAAGAGGTTATAATTTTTTTATCCACTGTAAGGTCTTCTTTCACACGCAACGTAGACAACTCTTTTCGCAATAAATCAAATGACTCAGGGAAAGGTTGGATTACATGAAAACCAAAAAAGTTATCCTTCTGATATAGTTTTAGAAAGGAAGCATTGATAGGCAAGGAAGTTAATTTTGATAATTCTCGTTCAGAGTATAGATAAAACCCTCCCTCAATTGAGTCATAAACTGCATCCAGAGAGCCAAAATAACTACCTTCCTCGTTTTGTAAGAAAGTCATTAAAAAATTTACGATACCTTGTACTACATTTTTGTATACGGGATCAGGTTTCAGCCGATAAGCCAGGCTATAAACTTCCAGTAATAGTGCTTGCGTATAAAGCATTTTTTCATAATGGGGGATTGACCAGCTTTCGTCACTAACATAACGATGAAAACCTCCATAAATTGGGTCATATAGGCCCCTGCTACTCATATTATCCAGTTGCTTGATTAGCACTTCCATCAATTTAGCTTCATTCTTTGTTAGTAAGGATTTCACAAGAAACATGAGCATTGCTGGCTCTGGAAATTTTGGACTGCCTTTCAACCCTCCATACTTATAATCTAATTGCATCAATAGCTGGCTATTCAAAAAATCATAGTCTTGCGACCCTAACTCAGCCGTAGTGTTGGATTCGGGAACTACTGTTAAAATACTATTAAATAGTTTTCCTTTTCTAATCAAGTTTTGAGGGCTATTTTTCCATTCATTTGCCATTCCTAAAATCACGTTCAACAGATCTTCTCTCTCCAAATAAGAGTCTATGAAGATAAGATCGGCATCAGGTGTTAGGACCGCATTAATGGGCCATCCAGAAGTTCCTTTTAGCTGTGTCAGGGCTCGCGTGAGAAACGCGTCAATTGCTGGTAAAACCTCCCTATCTATTTTTATAGCGACATAATTCTCATTTAGAATTTTTGCTACATTTTCGTCACGAAAGCTAAATCTTTCCATTTCCTGGCACCAATAACAAGCCATGAAACCTACAGAAATAAAAATTAACTTATTGTTTGATTTAGCTTGCTCTAAAGCATTAACCGACCATTGCTGCCAACCGATAGGGTTCGTCGCATGTTTCAACAAATATAAAGAATCAGAAAAGATCAGTGAATTTAAATATGCACCATCAGACAGATCTAACTTTAGTTCTTTCGACAATTGATGAAATCTTTTTAACCGCTCGTGCGATTCAGCCTCGCTACCGGCATATGACCGGGGTTGAGCAAGTGAACTCGCAATTAGAGAAAAGTAAAAAGCCGACACTATCAACCTTAATAGCGTCTTATTCCAAAAAACCTTTTTTATTCTGAGCTCAACCGTTGTACCTGGTTCAGTGAACTTTTGATGATTCATTTAATCGAATCTCTAAAACCTGATTTGCTTCAATCTCGCCAAACTCATCAAGTTGGCCGTTTGGCCAAACAACCTTAACGGTCACCACATTGTTCTTCCCAAGTCCAAAGTGCAAAACCTTCGAGTGCACTGACATATAACCAATGGTGCTGCTCAGTTCTCTGGTACGCGACCAGCCATCCGAACTAAATACAATAACTTTTGCTCCAACAGCATCTCTGTTGACTCCCATTTCTGGTGAACCAATTAACTTAACTTTTAACCAATGATTACCAAGTTCATTACTGTTATTTTCAAAAACTCGAGTTTTTCCGTGGTAATCTCCTGTCACCACATCCAAGTCACCGTCATTATCTATGTCCAGATAGGTAGCACTGCGGCCATTACTACTAAAATCTAACCCACTTTCTTCACTAATATTTTTCAAAATTCCATTTTCATTATTAAAAAATACGTTCTTTTCCTTATTTGATGGCGGAAAAAGAACATCAACGTCAGTACCATTAATAGGCTCTTGATAATAAGGATTTTCCCGACTATAAACGTTGTAATCATTCATTCCATTCAAAACATAGAGCTCATCATCACCATCATTATCAAAGTCAAAAAAATCAGCATCCCATGACCACCCGGTGGAAGAATAGCCTCTACCAACTTTATCACTCAATTCAAAACTTAAGTCTTTATTTTTCCTGGAAATAAAAAGATCATTTGCTTCCACTACTCGCATTTTTGCTAGTTTGTTAGGATTAAATTTCATTTCAGTATCAGATGATGGAAGCACGTATTTTTCATCTTTATTCATTGTGACAATATTGGAAATATAAATATCTGAGATTTTATCTTGATTCAAATCCCCCAAACCTATTCCCATTGTATAAGAAGGCTTATTGGTACCTAATTTTTCTGCAACATCTATAAACTTGCCATTTCCAAGATTTTGATAATACGAATTAACACCAAAGTCGTTTCCAACAATAAGATCTTGTTTTCCGTCACCATTAAAATCTGTGTGAGTTACAGCTTGTCCCCAACCAGTATTAGCAAGACCACTCCCGTCAGTAACATTTAAAAACTTGAAGTTCCCCATGTTCCGAAACAGCATATTCGGAGAACCATTGGTATTCCTTCTTTTTAAGGTTGGAAGTACCCCCTTCAAGTAATTGCCAAAGTATGTGATGTACAAGTCTAAAAGCCCATCACCATCATAGTCAAAGACAGTCGCAGGCCCACCAACCAAGTCTTGCCCTCCTAATTTAGCTATCACCGTTTTATCCTCAAATGTACCATCTCCAGAATTTTTATAGACCCTGTGCACATCATTTACATAAGTGATAACAATATCCTGCCAGCCATCATTATCTAAATCCGCTATAATCGGCTGCCTAGGCTCCCCAGGTCTATTATCTTGCTCTCTTATCCAGGCGATGCCAGCCTTTGCGGTCTCATCACGGAACCCTCCCTCACCATCATTTATAAATATTTGGTTTCCAAGGCCTCCCAATATTAATAGATCATCAAACCCATCATTATTTAAATCACCAGCAGCGATACCAGCACCACCAAATGCCGGTGGAATAACAATAGTACCTTTACCGTCCCTATCAACCAGGTAACTGCGCAACAATCGGCTGAGCCAATCGGCTGAGCGATGCATATAATCTACATTTGATTGTGTGCTAATATCATTAAACAACAAGCTCTTCCTCTCCTTATAACCCGACTCAGGAGCACTTAACAACTGTTCTGACACTGTTGGTACAATTGGGGTGGTGTTGTTTTCTCTTGCCAAATAGTGAACTTCATTAACAGCGTCTGAAAAGTGAGACAGCTTAATTCGATGATTCTCTGAGGCACGCCCAATATCACCCGTTGTCCTTAGCACTAATACCCCATATTGAGCGATATTCTCCACAATCAATTCAGCGGCAAATGGGTCGGGTTCCAGATAAATAGGGAAGCTGTTGTCACTCAATGCATACCTCAAATAAAGCCAGTGAATTCCGCTATCTCTAAAGGCATCCATGTCGTATGCTTCTATTGTCACCTGTTTATCAGATGGCAAGTTTGGGTAAAAAATAGCATCCTCATACTCATTTATTTCATGTGGCAACAAAGACTGAGCAAACTGATGTACATCTTCCTCTAAAATAACATTTCGTTCATTCCGCAATGCTATTTCTTGAGCACCTTTATATAACTCAGCACTGAACCGAATTAAATCTTCGGTAAAAGTCTGCCGAAACTGTGTGGCTTCAACACTGCTTTCCGGCCATCTATTGCGAGCAAAAAACACCTGAAGATTCCTAACAAACAATTTATTATTCAGAGAGTTATATTGATTATAAGAACGCAACTTTTGCTCTACCATTTCGGTCAGCATAATAGGTTTGATTATTTTTGGTTTATAATCAGTTTTTTTCTCAGTCTTGCTTGGGAAGTTATCTGGTCTTTGTTCCGTCATATGCAGCAAAGAATTCCAAACAGTTTCCAATGCGACTTTTGATATTTCATAACGATTATTAGTTCGCGCGTCATAATCTAAAATTTGTAAGACACTCAACAAGTAAAAATCCAACGCTTCGACCAACAAATCTGTTGCAGACATGCTCAGTGGAAGCAATTTACCTCCGGTATTGTCAATTAACATTTCTTGCTGTACAGCAAGTAATGATCTCAATGAGTATGCAATAGTACTATACTGACGTTTGTCATCAGCATGAATTAATAATTTTTTGCCATTTTTTAACGTTATTCGCCAATGCTTTTTTTCAGTTTCAGACCAATCAATTATGTTCCGTATTGCCATGCTAACATCTTCAGACTTAACCTCGGGTGCACCACGCGAATCGGCGAAGTTGCTGGCCGAAGCCCAAACTTCTTTTATCCAGTCTTTTTGCAACAGGTTTTTACTAAATCTGGCTTCATAATCTAACGGTGTACCATAAATAAAGTCCTCTAATCGTGATGCAGTTGCATAACACTTGGGATCTCTCACATTTTCAAGCGCTTCTATGTGTCCTAAAATTTGCTCAATTTGAAAAGACTCACTTGCCTGTGCCTTATTAAAAAAGAAAGTTGAAATCGTAAAGCCCAGTGCCATTGTGATAAAACCATTTTTCCCACTTCTGATTAACTTTCTCAATTGATTACTCGCTTAATGTTTTGATGTTTTTGTATGTAATAATAGTCAGGGTCACCTGACAAGCTAAGAAGTGCGACAGTTTCGCCCAGGTTTTCCAACGCCACTTTGTAATAGCGAAGTGCTTCAACTTTATTGTCCATATGGTGAAGGAGTTGAATCAATCGAACATAACTTCTCTCCAACAATGGGTCAATCGAAGTGGATTGTATATAAGCATCAATTGCTTCTTGATGTTGTTCCAATGCCTCCAGTGATAGTCCAATATACATTAGAGGTAAAGCGAAATTGCCTCTTAACTCTGCAGATCTGTAGAAATATTTAAGAGCTTCTTTGAACTCTTCTCGCTTGTACATTAACAATCCATAGTTAAAATAGGTTTCAGCGCTTCCCTTATCTATTTTCAACAGCGTTTGGTAAGCCTTCTCCGCTTTTTCTCCATGATCGGTAGCAACAAATAGCATAGCAAATAGCTCAGATACTTTAGTCATAGTTCCAAAGTTTTTTTCTATGTAATTTAAGACTTCAAGAGCTTCATCATAGTGCTTTGTTTGAATGAATGTCTCTGCAAGCACAATGTATGGTTTGACATGTGAATAGTGAGTATTTAATAACCTGGACTTCAGATGTGCGGCATATTCATAAGATGGCGATGCAAGTAGAATTGTAACTAGACGATAGATATCAGTTTCTAGCTGTGTAAGTGATAGGCCGTCATCAAAAAGAGTTAAATCAGTTAGAATCGGAGAGTCTTTTACCACTTCCCTAGTAAGGGAGCTTAGATCTGAATACACACCAATTTTATGGTCGGTCATTAGTACATGAGGAACGTCTTGCGCTCTTTTTTGAGGCATGTGACAAGAGACGCATCTTTTTGCATTCAATTTAAAGCCCGCAATGTTATGCTGGTTCTGTACATCTGTATGGCAGCTCGCACAGACAGTATCTATTTTCTCATAAAAATCTAGTTTACTGGGTTTAGAATGAGGATTGTGACAGCTAATACAGGTCAAATCCCCTTTGGACTGGCTAAAACAGGTACTTTGCTGCAGTCTAAAGCCGTGATGGTTTATCTCAAATCTTTCTTCAACAGAACGGCCTAACTCTTCCACCTGAACATGAATCAAATAATCTGACAATATTTCACCGGGCCTGAAAGAATAATCACTTCTATTAAACCGGCGCGTTCCCATCATTGATACTGAGGGCAATAAATGGCACTGCAAACAAACAGAGTCACGTCTTGCATTATCTAACTTACCCGGATTAACTATAGTATCTCGAATGGTCTTAATATTTGCACCAGGTGATTTAACTGCAAGCAAATGATTCAGCCCGGGGCCATGACAACGTTGGCAATCTATTCCTTGCTTTAAGTTTTCGGGAAATGTATCTCTATCTAAAAATCCATCATGGGACATATTTTGTGGATAAGCATTATGGCAAAACATACACTCCCTTTGAACTCTCCGGCTTATTCCATAGTGTTGTGCAGTCTCAAAACCTGGCGCCATTTCCCAACTGCCGGTTTCTGAATACCAATTAATAGGGAGTTGAAAAAGTTCATCGTTATCCGTCCTAAACAACAAACTGGTGGTTTTATTACCTGAGCCAAGTAAATAATCAATTTGTATTACAATTTCATTGAGTTTTTCATTGTTATCGTCTAGTTGGTAACGCTGAAAGTATACCTTCTCTCCCCGAGAAAAAAGATTATAGTAACGATTCGATAATGAATGAAAAAACGGTAGTTCTTTCAATTTTTCATTGTTCAGCCAATCAGATGATGCCGCTCTAAACGATTGATACATGCCAACATTTTTGAAACCTTCAAACTGAACAACATGACAAGTGGAACACAAATTACTATCCACATACCCAAATTCATTGGATTCAATATCATCTCTCAATGTAACTTCTTCAGAAAAAGCGACACACGAAAAAATGCAAGTAACGAAGACTGTAAAGTAAAAGTAAAAAAACCTTTTTGCGCACATAAACTCAGTAACTTTATCGTGGATGGCGTCCCATCCACAACACAGTAAATGACAAATTACCGTCGCAATTTGCGATAAGTATTGGCTCTGAGCAACATAGCAAAAGACAATAATAAAAGTGATAAGGGAGTTGAACTACCACCAGATTTAGATTCAACCTTGACAGTTTCAATAGTATCTTCAGCTACGGTGATAGTGACAATACCTGTGGCCTCCTGTTGACCATCCGATATTCCATACAACACAGTATCAATGCCACTAAACCCTTGTGGTGGCGAATAGGTCAACGAACTATCATTATTGACTATAACTGTGCCCCTATCTGCATTTGCAAAAACGATAAACAGCGTATCACCATCCAGATCTTCGTCATTGTCCAAAACATTTAAGATTGTCGCCGTTTCGTAATCAGTCATGGCTATATCATTATTTGCAATTGGCGCACTGTTTCCACTAACCAAAATATGGACTATTGCACTATCACTAGCCCCAGCGCTGTCAATCACTGAGTAGATGACTGAATCTTCGCCTGTAAAATTAAGTCTCGGTGTATATATCAGCGTGTTATTTTCACTGATCGAAACCATTCCAACTTCAGCCTGAACTGCAACAATCAACATTTGATCCCCATCAATATCGTTGTCGTTAGCAATAACATCAATTTCAATAGCAGTTGCGCTATCGGTTTCTGCAAAATCATCAACCGCTCCCGGGGCTCTGTTACCATTAATCTGGATTAGTGCTTTAGCGTTTGCTCTACCACCTGCGTTATCTGAAATAGCGTAATTGACTGTATCTTTACCATAGTATCCTGACAATGCTGTATATCTGATTATTCGCTCGTCAATAATTTCAACAGATCCCGTATTTGCACTCGCATTTGTAACTGTAAGTTCATCGCCATCAGGATCACTGTCATTATCAAGTACTGCAATGTCAGTTTCAGAATTCCACTGAATATTAACACTGTCTGACTGTGCCACTGGGTTTTGATTATCACTCACGAATACTGATACACCTCCAGTTAAAGATACGCTCCCGTTCACAAAGCCATCTGCATCATTGGGGCCACCATCCTCTATCCTCAACTGCACACACCAATGACCAGCAGTAACACCTGGTTGCCATCCCTTATCACCGGGGGGAGGGCAGTTTCCTTGCGCGCCAGGCGATGATGAAACTTTATTTACGTCATCGGTTAAGAAGCTACTCCATCGAAGAGTTTTTAAATTATATTTTCTAAAACTAGCACTATCCATAATAGCGTTTGTTTGTGGCAACACTACCCGAGAAGAGCCGCCCACAACCGACATATCATAGCTAATAAAGTCAAATATGCCCCCATCATTCTCATAGCCAATATCTTCTGGCAATTCAGGGGCTAACAGGACGACTCTTTCCCCGAAAAGATTGATCCTTGATTTTCTCTCTTGCGGCTGGTCCAAAAGCAACTGGACACCATTCGATTCGTTTTGAGAGGCAATTTCTCCAAGACGCATACAGGCAGTTGGGTCCGACTCCACCAAAAATTCATTCTGATTTTCAGCCATCGCGGCGATTACATTACACTCATCAATAGCATCCAGATAATCAGGAATTCCGTCTCCGTCAGAGTCCTGATAACCTTCTTGAGCATCAGGGATAAGGTCGCCATCTGCATCTTCAGAATCACTGAGTGTGTCCAGAGATACAACCACTTCAATTAGCAAGGTTTCATTAGCGTCCAGTATGGGTTCGCCATCATCATACACATACAAAGAGACAGTATGTAACCCTGCATCTACTTGCGACGGGTTAAACTCAAAAAATGTTTCATCAGATGACACATTCGACAAGGTGTCTGATGTCCACTCATAACTGAGAGAGTCCTGTGGATTGGGTTCGTAGACTTGTGTTGCAACTACAGCGTTACCAAAATTCTGGGCGATAACAGAGGTAACAACCCCTTCCTGTTGCAAAAATAGAGATATTTCAGGGGCGATATTTTCTTCGGTAATAATTACAGTTGCAGTCCCTCTTGCCCCCACATTTAGCCCGTCGTCCAATGTTAATACAATACTCTCATCGCCTTCGATTTCACCATCTTCTAAAACAGAAAATTTCAATACAACGTCTTGGCCATCAGTAAACACCATATTACCTGATTGACCTGTATGATCTATTCCCCCATTTTCCGCTGTGCCATCAATTGCATAACCAACTACGTAAGGATACGCAGGTGCCTCACCATTTAGAAGAAATCTAAACTCCACATCCGTGCCTTCAGCAACTGATTCAGCTGCGACAACTGATAATATTGGATGAATTCTAACTTCTTGTATGGCTGTGGTGGTAGAGCCAAAGCTATCCTCCGCTTGCCAATATAATTTATGCAGTCCGGGAGTAAGATTAAGTGTTTCAGACAACAGAGTTACCGGTAACTGTCGCCCTTCAGCATCAAATGCAGAAGCAATTCCTGGAGTCACTTTAGTGAGCAATCCAGTAGCATTAATCTCAATATTGTCAGGTAATTCAATAGTAGGGGCATTGACTTCCGCCACTCCGACAATTGTCAAATTAACATGGGCCGTTGAATTTCTTGCAAGAGTGTCCCGAATTGAATAGGTGAGCTTAATATCGCCAATAAAGCTGGCACCAGCCTCCAAGTGAATTTGATCGTCAACAATTAGTGCCGTGCCATAACTGGAAGACACCCTTTGAAGACTGATCTCATCGCCATTTGTGGCGATATCAACATCAATATCATTTCGCAGGACATTCAGGCTATAAACTCCTGACTCTACCTGGTCTAAAACAATGTCATCATTTACTGCAATAGGGTGATCATTGATTGCTGAAACGGAGATATCCACCCTGCCGACATCAGACTCTAGTTCTCCATCACTTGCAATATATGTAAATGAATCAGAGCCATTAAAATCTTCAAAAGGTACGTAACTCCATCCAAATTCTGTAGATGTTAGATCTCCATTTGAAGGACCGGATAACACACTGATGGTGAGTTCATCCTGATTTTCATCCGTTACAACTGCGATAATATCAATCGACTTGTCTTCCTGAAGCGAAACATTTGAATTGTTAGCGATAGGAGCAATATTTTCTGCCGTAACAGTGATATCGAATGAACTCAATGCCACTTCCTCAGTACCATCCGACACTCGAATCTCAATGCTTTCATATATGCCAATTTCATTGGTGGTTGGCGTCCCCTGAAGAGCACCTGTATCACTATTAAAAGATAACCATTGTGGCAAACTCAATACACTAAAGCTCAATGGGTCACCATCTATATCACTACTGGAGGGAGAAAAACTGTACCGCTTATCCACAGTAATTCTAGTTTTAGGCGTGCCTGAAATTGTCGGTGCAGAATTTTTATCGATAACTTCTACATTGAAAGGTGGAAGGCTAACCGAGCCATTAATACTGTCAGCCACACTAATCTTAATATTGCTGTATAAACCAACATTAGTTCCTTGTGGAGTTCCTCTAAGCTTTCCTGTTTTCGGATTAAAAGATGTCCAGTTTGGTTTATTTTGAATGCTAAAAGTCAATTGGTCATCATCAACATCAACGACTGTTGGTGTAAACTCATAGACTTCACCTTTAAACACTGTTAGTGGCGGATTTCCAGAAATCACTGGGATAGAATTCGCGCTTAATACTTCAATGGTAAATGCGCTCATAGCGACAGTATCCACACCATCACTGACTCTGATTATGATATTACTATAGAGGCCAACATCGGATTCTTCTGGCACTCCTTCTAATCTTCCAGAATCGACACTAAAAGTAGCCCAAGGTGGCGCGTTTTTGATAGAGAATTGTAGCTCGTCCTGATCTATGTCTACTGCATTTGGCATGAATTGATAGGTTGCATTTGCGAAAACCGAAGCCTCAGGCGTCCCTGTAATTGAAGGAGGAGAATTGTCACATATATCACACACCCGAATACTAAATGTCGGCAAAGACGCAGTATTCACACCATCGGTTACGGAAATTGTAATGTTGTCAAACATACCAATGTGTGCAGCATCTGGAATACCGCTAAGCAATCCACTATTGGCATCAAATTGCGCCCAAGATGGTAAATTAGTGACAGTAAATGTCAGATGATCAGCATCTCTGTCAATGGCAACAGGTTGAAACATATAATTCGCTCCTGTCTGTGCTACTACATCTGGGGAACCAGATAAATCGGGAGTACTATTGTTTACTACGACAATATCAAACTCTGACAGTCTCGCTTCCAACTCCCCATCACTAACACTTATTAAAATGCTACTATAGGTTCCTGCATCCCCTGATTGAGGTGTGCCAATTAATTGTCCAGTTGATTGATCAAACTGGGCCCAATCAGGACGATTTGTTACAGTAAAAGTAAACTCGTCACTATCAATATCTGTCACAACTGGTACGAATTGATAGGACTTTTCCACTTTTATTTGCTTCACAGGAGTACCTGCTATTTCTGGCGCATCGTTAACAGGAACAATTGTGATAGTCACTGTAGCGCTTTCTGAGTCCGAAATTCCGTCATTTGCAATGAACGAAAATTGGTCCTGAACCTCTGAAATGTCATGATTTGGTGTATAAGATACAATGTCATCTGTCAGTTCTAATATTCCAAAAACTGTGGACTGTTCAATTCGATACGTTAACTCATTACCATCTGCGTCGTTTCCAACAAGTTGAATCTGAATATTTGTGTCTTCATTAGTGGATACTTGCTGTGGCGAGACTACAGGAATGGTGTTACCAGTCAAAACAACTATATCAAATGCATCGAGGCTGGCAGAAAATTGCCCATCTGAAACACTTATTTCAATCGCTGGATATGTACCAATATCGGCTTCACTGGGTGTACCAGAAAGCGCACCTGTATCACTATCGAATGAGGCCCATGAAGGTAAACCGTCAATATTGAATATTAAAACATCACCGTCAACATCAGTTGCAACTGGCAAAAATTGATATGCATTACCAGCTGTAATCACCGATGCAGGTTGCCCCGAGATCACTGGTGCTGAATTAGAAGAAACTACATTTATTGAAAAAACAGGTAAGCTGACAGTAAACTCACCGTCACTAACATTGATCCGGATGTCACTGTACTCACCGATATCGTTTGCTGTTGGGGTACCAGATAACGTGCCCGACAGAATGTCAAAGCTTGTCCAAAAGGGCTGGTTATCAATGCTAAACATCAAATTTTCACTGTCTACATCCTGCACATCTGGGGTAAAGATGTATTGTTCACCTTGAATAACAGTCGTATCAGGCACTCCTGAAATAACAGGGGCATCATTTACAGCAAGAACCTGAATCGAAAAACTATCCAAAGTAACAGAAAGAATCCCATCTGACACCGAAATGGCTATACCAGCGAAAATACCAACATCGTTATCGCCGGGTAAACCTGAAATCTCACCAGTTTCCTCATTAAAACTGGCCCAAGTGGGTAAATTTATTATAGAAAATGACAGTGCATCACCATCAGGATCATTACTTATTGGAACAAAACTGTACAGAATACCTTCAGTTACTACAGTGGCAGGTGTTCCTGAAATCACTGGTGGATCATTTACATTTAATACTGATAATTCAAAACTCTCAGTATTGGCCGTCAATGCACCATCTGAAACCGTAATCACAATATCCGAATAAGTTCCAACATCGCTATTAGTTGGCTGGCCATTGAGTCTGCCTAACTGCGTATCAAATGTCGCCCACCCCGGCAAATTTTGCACACCAAATGTTAAATTATCTCCATCAACATCATATGCACTAACGGTCAATTCAAATGATTCGTCTTGATTTATTGTAGTATCCACTCCTCCTAATATTGTCGGAGCATCGTTTACAGCACTGATAGACAGACTTACCGAACTAGCTGCGCTATCTGCATCACCGTCATTTGCCAGAATTGTTAATGTAGCGTCAGTATCGTCATTTAATGCACTGATATAATAGACTTCTGAGGCACTACTCAATAAAGACAACAAATCAATTACAGTTCCCTGCAATTGCAGAATAGCTGTTCCACTTCCGGTAATTGTAACGTTGTTGCTAACGCCATTGCCATTCGCCACAACTAACTGACCTGTACCGACCGAAAGTGTTAAAATTAACTCATTTCCATCAGTATCACTCAGTTCTATTCCACTCAAATCAAGGGCGCTTACTTCATCTTCAACAACAACAATTTCAGAGGGCAATCCTGCAATCGTTGGCAGGTCATTTACACTAATAGCAACGCTTGTAGCTGGCGCAAGTCCGTTAGTGCTGGCGTGAAGATTAAAAGATTCATTTCCAACTCCAGTAGTTTGATAATTAATACTCAAACCTTCAAAATTGGCCACACCAGAACTGAACGATTTGGTTACGGTTGAAGTGCTGATATCACTATCTGCGAGTGCCGTCATTATTGCACTACCGACTCCATTGATAGTACTTAAGACTACACTGGACGCAAAGTCAGTATCTGTGACGCCGTGTACGTCTTCCGCGTGTAACACAGGTTCAGTGGTAAACAATACGTCTGTTTTAGCATTAATTGTTGTTGGACTGGGCTGTGTTGCAAACCTTATCCGTGTCGCAATAACATCAGAGTTTACTAAGTTAGAAGTTACATCGGAAATTGATGATCCACCACTTACACTAGCCTGTAACCAAAAACCTTCGTTATCAACTGATGCGTAATATGTAACATTGCTAAATGACACCACACCACCAACAGCAGTTTTCGAATAGTTAACCAGCCTCCCCTGTGAATGTTCTTGTAATTGAATTGTCCCGACAAAATCGCTATCCAGATTTCCAAAATCGTCTTGTGCCTCAACTTCCGGTTGCGTTGACAACGCAAAGCCAGATATTGAACCTGCAGGCTCAGTTGTATATACCAATTGAGTGGCAGTGATTTCTAATTGGAGTGGCAAATCTGAAGTACTTAGAATTCCTGTTGTTCCAATTCTGGAACTAACTTCAGAAACTTGAATATCTTGTGTAGTGTCAAGTGATACATTCAAAGTAGAGTGATCAATTAAATCTGTAGTTTCATTCAGATAAATTTGCAAAGACAAACTTGAATAACGTGAATTATTGTCTATTTGAATAGTGTTTGAAAATGTAACTTTACCGTTGTTATAAACACCGGCTTGCGTCTCTGGAACCCCGGCCGGATTATCACTCGTAACACTATTTATTGGTATGTACTCCAATAGATAAGTTAAATTAGTAAAGTCTATTGTTCCACCTAGCGAGAAAGATATGCTGGTAATTACTGTATCAATACCATCGCCCCCAGTATCTTCCAGCATCAGAACATAGTGATTAACAGCATTTGAAGATGAGCTATTTAAAGGTGTAAAGTTGGTATCTATTGAAATCCACTCAACTTTAGTATCTTCATCCAATGTCGTAATACCTACCGTCACTTCAACTGCAACAGAATCATCATCTCCGTCATTCAGCGTTATAGAAAGCGTGCGATTACCCGTAGCCGGAGAATTTTCATTGGTATTTTCGAACGTAATACCATTAATCAGTTTAGATACTCGAGTTGCCGTGGCCTCAGAATTAAAATTAACAACAAAATCATTGCCCTCACCAATGGCATATTCGAGCGTACCAATGACAGTGTCGGAAACGGAAACAGTTGCACCGCTATTTAGACTACTCAGAAATATCGAATCATCTACAGAGAGTAAATCTTCGGCTGAATTGCCACCGGCAGTGATGGCAACAATCAGACTACCACCGTCAAAATTGTCGTTATCTACATCAGTCGCTATTGCGTCTCCCTCTAAATCAATATTTACTGCACCACCAGCCTGAATAAAACTTATAGTATCTCCGTTAAGATTAGAAACAACTGGTGCATCATTCACCGACGAAATATCAATACTAATGGATTGCAATTCAACTTGACCACTGCCGTCCTCGTCATCCACAGAAACGTATACAGAAGCAGCATTAACACCATCTACATCAGCTCCAGGTGTATACTGAATCGAGGTTGCATTAGCCAAATAGTTGTTAATTTGAGTGACACTACCAGCGATCTGAATAACATTATTTTCTATTGAAATTGATAGCGTATTTGTCAAAGATGAAACATTATTTGAAGTTCGACCTGCAGGAAGTGAAAGTGTTCCTGAGTCTACAGAAATGCTGACTATCGCAGAATCACTATCATCATCGGTTAATGATAATGACGAAAAATCCAAATAATCAGTTTGCTCTTCACGAAAACTAAAATTTTCCGGTGGTAAAGAGTAAACTATAGTATCGAGACCTGGCGCAAAAGCACCGGAATTACTCGTAATTGAAAAACTAGTGATTCCCAACCAACCTGTCAGGTTCACTAAAATCCCCGCTTCATCAACTGTAAAGTCACTAGAAGTGATGGTAACGGCCTGCCCTCTTGCACCTGTTGGCGTAAAAGTAATTGACTCTGGTGCGCTACCAACATTAAAGAAATATACCAATGATTCCAGATTAACTTTTTGATCAAAGGAAACGGTAACTAGATTTGTAGATGCTTCTGAATCAGAGTACAGCGCTTCATCGGTACTACCACCTAATGTGTTAAGATCTAGGTTATTCAGGTTTCCAGCATCTAAAGTAACAGTCATAGTTCTATCAACATGAGTCTCAGAGTAAACTAATCCTGAATGTAGCGTTCCACCGGACATTTCAAATTCAGCGATCGAACCATTTGTTAATCTAGGATGGTCATTGACAGGAGTAATTGTAATCGGCACTACTTGTGCCTCCGCCTGTTCAGTACCATCCTCTAACACCAGTGAAAGCGTCATAGAGCTATTATGGTTTTTGGGCGGCACTATCGCAATTGCTTCAGGTGAATCTAAATAGCTGTTCAGCGCGGTGGCCAACCCATTCAACCTTACGGATTTCGCGGTTATAGGTGTAACAGTAACATTCCCCGTTGTCCCTTTGGGTGAAACAATTCGCCCTGTATCAACAGAAAATGTTAGTGTTAGTGAGTCGTTTTCTTCATCAGTAATGCTCGTATCTGAAAAATCTAACCTGCCCTTAACATCCTCAGAAAGCGTGAACGTCGACGGCACACCAGTCATGTTAGGTACAGAATTTTCAACAATTTCAATTGTAATGACTTGCTCTTCAACTACATCAGCATTGTTGGTAGAAATAGAATCAACAGCAATTTGCAAAGTTTCGTTATCATCATCCACACTGTCATTTATTGCAGTTACCGTAAAACTGTTACTACTGGCTCCTGTAGCTATAGTGATACCATCGCCAGTCAAACCTTCTATGGTATAGTCCGAACTCGCAACCGCCTGTGAACCAGAGAACGAAAACAATACCGTCACGTCCTGAGGAGCATTAAACGGTTGATTCAGTGAGTTTATCAGAGCAACAGAAACCATTGCTTGCTCACTGGTTTCTTCTGTTAAAGTAACTTGGTTCGAAGAAAGTACTACGGCCGGGCGTGTGGTGAAATTAAATACAGTATTGTCTGCTATTCCGGTGTAATGATTACCGGCAACATCTTGTAATAAATCATCGCTAATCTGTACTGCGTAATAGGTTCCTGCTGACATGTCATTGTCTAGCTCAATATCAAGTATATTGTCGTTTATCGATACTGTACCTGGACCAGAAAGAACACTGCTGACTACTTCAAATCTTAAAGTTTGCTCCAGCGAACCAGATTCAGACAATTCCATTACTTCCAAATTACCTGTTGAGGAAGTATCCAACGCAACATTTTCACTGAATGTTAGAACTAAATGGCTATTGGTAGCAATCCCCGAGTCATTATCCGCGGGCAGCGTATTTGACAGCGTAGGAGCAGTCGCATCAGCTGAAATAATCAACTGAGTAGCAGCTGTATTGTTGTTTCCGGCAGCATCCTGCGCGATATTGGCTGCAACATCTATGGTGATCGTTCCGTCATTTGTAGACGAAACAACGGCAGTATACACAGCGTCACTTTGACTTGAAAAGTTGGAAACAGATCCGTTACCAACTAAAATGTCAGCAGCAGAAAATCCAGAAACATCTTCATTAAAGGTAAACGTCACCAGTGCGCTTTTTTGGATCAGATTTTCTGCGGTAGATAGAGTTAATGATGGAGCAGTTACATCATATTCTACCTCATACTGAACTGCACTTGTGCTGGCATTGCCGGCAACATCTGTAGCTGCATCAGCCCCGACATTAATACTAATAGTCCCTTCGGAATCGGGAGTTATTGTGGCTGAATAAGTAGTACTACTAACAGCGTTGAAGTTTCCTACAGACCCATTAGTTACAGCAATGTCGTCCACAGTAAATCCAGAAACCGCTTCCTGAAACGTGAACGTTGCTGAAAATGGACCATTCACAGAGGTATTGGAACTACTTACTACCGGAACCGGTGCAGTAGTATCGAAGATCATTGCAAAGCCGGGTGCCGCTGTATTGCCATTCCCTGCTGCGTCTTGTGCAGAGTCAGCCGCCAGATTACCAACGACCTCACCATCAGCAATAGGTGACACTGAAACAGTGTAAACACTTGCACTTGTCGCAGAAAAGTTACTAAGAGTCGCATTCGAAAAAGACAGGTCACTCACGGTAAACCCTGTTACATCTTCGCTGAAAGTTATGGTAACGGTAAAGTCAGCGTTGAAAGGATTTGTCACAAAATCAACTATACTGACCGTTGGACTAGTATTATCTATTGAAAACGTCTCAGACGGTCCCGCCCCAGAGTCCGTTTTTGCCCCATTTCGTGATGCACCTCCAATCACAGTTATTGCGATAGTACCGTCACCAGTAATATTAGAAACTGACACTACAGGTGTTGAAGTAGTTCCATCTGCTACACTTAATTCACCGGTCGCTGTTCCCGTTGTATTCAACTCTAATGAAGCCGTGCTTAAATTAACCTCATCTATATTAGTGTAAGTAATCCCATAAGTAATTGGACCGGTATTCGTTTGAGTAGCACTGGGGGAACCAATGACAACAGAAGGGGTTGCAACGACGGGAGTGGCATCAAACTCTATTGATAATTGAGAAGCAGCAGGATTTTTTACGGAACTATCAACGGCATCATCTACAACATTGGCAGGCAAATCCACAGTTACATTCCCGGAAACTGTTGGAACAATGATAGCGCTGTATTCGCTTCCGTCCCCTGAAAAGTTATTTACAGAACCATTACTAACCACCAAATCACTA
This sequence comes from Planctobacterium sp. R6, assembly GCF_055755215.1. Taxonomy (NCBI): domain Bacteria; kingdom Pseudomonadati; phylum Pseudomonadota; class Gammaproteobacteria; order Alteromonadales; family Alteromonadaceae; genus Planctobacterium; species Planctobacterium sp. R6. Next base: position 351,033 of record NZ_JBVTQY010000001.1, on the reverse strand, counting down.
ACATCAAAATTCGTCACATCTCTACTAAAAGTAATTGCCAAAGGAATAGATGTTAATGAGGTCGGGGAATCTTCACTTGTACTCAATAATACAGTAAGTGTTTCAATCTCCAGGGTGGAAAGTGATGCGCTAAAACCAACAGAAGAACTATTTACTGTTGCCGAAGGCGCGCTGGTGACACTGGTATAGAGGCCATCTGTTGCTCCCGAAGGTACAGCCAATGAGACATCAAAACTACAACTGTTCCCAGGCAATAACTCAGCCCCTGTTAACATTAAATTAGTTGTACCGGAGATATTGCTTGAACCACCACAGGGCGTTGATGGCAAGACACCGGTAGCGGTCAAAGATGAAACAATGTTGCTCAATGTGTGCGTAAAGGCTATGGATGTCGCTGCCGGGGCATTCGAATCGTTACTTAATGTGTACCTGACGACGGTATTGGAGCCTGGCAACGTCGGATTAGTTAAAAATTGATGACTCAGCACTAGCCCAGATACGATAAAGTCTCCTGATATAGCACCAGATGTAACAGCCGAACTGGATACATTGGCAGAAATACTTGATGTAGTTAAAGTTACAGTACCGGGGGATGCACCAGACGGAACCAATGCTGATACATTGAACTCACAACGTTCACCAGCTGAAAGTGACATTCCACTGAAAACTAAAGAAGACGAACCAGTAACAGAAGCACCTTCTCCACAAAAATCATCAGAAGGTAAATTAGTCGCCGAAAGTCCTGTCAGCGCTGAATCAAGATCAACAGTAAATCCAACTCCAGTGGCCTCCGCAGTAGCACTTTCGCTATAGTCCAAAGCGAAGTTTAACGTAACAGTTCCTCCTGGAACAACGCTGATTTCGCTTACTGAAAAGCTTAATGTGGGAGCTGAAGCAACAGAGAAGCTTGCCGAAACATTAGTTAACCCTAAATTCAGACTATTTACACTCGCAGAACCATCTGAGGTAGAAAATTCATAACTTCCAGGCTGCACAGTGTCCGGGACAGTTAAAACCACATCAAATGTACAACTGGCACCAGCGCCAACTTGCGCGGCCAAAACAGTAAACCCGGTTACAGTAGCCCCTTCAGTTGTTGTGGTCATACTAGACCCAGAACCACAATAGTTTGCAGAAGGAAAGGTGGTTACAATAAACCCTGGAATTACATCGGCCGTTAATACTGAAAAGTTAATATTAGAAGCCGAATTTACAGTATCAGTGTTAGATATAGTAATGCGTAATGATACATCTTCTTGAGGTGACGCTGATGACGAAAGAAATTCCATACTGAGCAATGGAGCTTTCCGCACCCGCAATTGTGCGCTAGCTGCAGTAGCTGTGGTTGCTATGCCACGGGTCATATTTATAATACTAGAGCCTACAGCATAGTCACCTGCAGCTGCATTCGCAGGTATCAAGACTGTCACCGAGAAGTCACAACTCGCTTCAGGAGCAAGGCTCACGTTACTTATACTCAAGTTAGTACTACCTGAAATTATGGCTCCTTCACCACAAAATCCGGTTGACGGTAAAGATAGAGCCGAAAAACCAGCCAATGCATCGTTTAGATCAACTGTAAAATTGAGGCCACTAATTTCATTATCTCTGTCAGCATTGACTATTGAGAAATCAAGAATTACTGTCTCACCGGGCGCTACCTGCTGCGGTAAACTCATGGCAAGAACTGAGCCAGAGCTTACTGAAGATTCCACAGTCAACTGTGTGCTTGCTGGTCCAGACGTACCAGCTGAAGAGGTTAAATCTCGAGTTTGAAAAGTATATACACCAACATTCGGAGGCGCTACTACATCCCATTGAATCGTACAACTTGCGCCGGCATTTAGTTCTACGTCATTCACCGTGATATTCCGTCCCGAACTGCTTACAGTAATTGAGCCCAAAACAAATGTAGAAATAGTGCGCAATGGGCAATCGTAAATCAGATTCGTTGTACTGGCGACTTCGAAACCAGATGGTAGATAGTCAGAAAAATCAATAAATGTTGCATTTGAACCATTTAAAGAATTATCAATAGTGTAGGTTAAAGTTGTAACACCATTCGGGGCTACCGTCCCTGGTGATGCAGCCATAGTAAAACTTGGCAATGATGCACTCACTGTCAAATCTGCACTCGCAGTAGTGTGTGTGCCTGCGTTTGAAGACAACGCTCCCGTCGTCAATGAGTGCGTCCCGGCAGCAGAACTGGTTACGTTTAATACAAATGTACATGATTCACTCGTACTAATGCGAGCGCCAGAAAAGCTTATAGCGTCCGCCCCCCCTGTCGCAGTGTATTGCGCAAACAAGCAATCGGTCGTTGCGTTAGGGGCTGTTGCAATAACTACTCCCGAAGGTAAAGTCGCAGAAAACGCCACTTCTCCGAGCGAAGTATCATTACTACTGTTGTCAATAGTAAAAGTGAGTGTAGACGTTACCTCTGGAGCTATTGTTGACGGCGAAAACGCAGCCGTAAATATCGGATCTCCAGCGTGAGCTTTACTACAAATAACTAAACTTAAGAAAATGATTCCAAACAGATGAATTCGTAACATTCTTGAAAATCCGAATTTGAGGGCAATAATTTGTATTGCATGTAATATAGGAAATAGCGATGCTAAGCGCTACGATTTTGCAATAAAAAGTGCAAATTTGGACTAAATAAAAGAGATCAAGGATAGATTTGTTGACCGAGCACTCTTATTCCTTAGTGTCGATACATTTCCGGTTTGCTTTCCATGAATTTAAATATATTAGAGGTAAACGCAAATAAATACGAAAACTGTATTTGATTTTGACCTTTAAACTTTTTTAAAACTTAATAAAAGACTTAGCATGCTAATCTATTGATATTCACGAACTCATTAAAAATATAAGATACTTGTCTGATAGTTAGTACGGTCTCAAAGTCAATCAAAAAATATATTCAAGATGCGGTTAAAAATCCGAACAACCTGTTTACCGTTCAGAACACAGTAATACGGAGAAACACTATAAGTTGTTATGTAATTTTGTAAAATCAATGCTCTATATCACGTTTATTTGCATCAAAGGTATTCCCACAATTAGTATCCATTTCGATACAATGCTGTAACTCACCAACAATGAGATCACTTACTTAGCAAACAGATAACGTTTCTCACATATACAACTAGCATAAATTAGAAAAAGTATTTTTAGCTGTATTAAGCCACATTTTCCTCAATTAACACTCAAAGAAACGATTGTGAAGCAATTACATGAAAAATTTCCGAAATTGTAGATGGCAAAATCTGAAAATCTGTTTATATTAATAATCAAGTCCAAAAATGCGTGCGCTAACGAGCGCCAATACAGGTATTAACAAATGAAAAAAGGGGTTCTATTGTCAATATTGGCTTCATGCATCTTCAATTCAAATGCCATTGAGACAGAATCATTATTTTCTAATCCCCTAACCTCCAAGCCACAACAGCTATTTAGAACGCAAGCATCAGGTAGTTTGCTTTCTCTGTTGCTTAGTGCAAGAAATCATGGAGGCGTAATTACAATCTCAGGACCTGAGGGCTTCAGCCTGAGTCAGCCCTTTTCGGAACAATCTCTTTCACTAAACCTGCTTGACAGTACAGAAAGACTTCCGGCAGGTCGATATGATTATCAAGTGACAGCTCACGTTGGCGCGTTGCAATTGATTCAAGATACATTAGACAATGGTCGCGGAGATGAAAATTTCACTTATGCCGGTACGCCAGTTTCTATTTCCGGCAGTTTTGTTGTTGAGTCAGGGTCAATTGTTCAATATTCGCAGATAAAAGAGGATTCGTACAGTGAGTGGTAGAATTATGGAGAGAAATACAAGGCGACTTTCTGGCTCTTCACTTTATCTTATTATTCTTACCGCGATCAGTACATTTGGAACGGTAAATGTTTATTCAGATCAATTGTTTAACGATGATATTGTCGTTAAAGGAAGCATTTGCGTAGGCGTTGATTGTAATTCTGGAGAAAACTTCAATTTTGATACCATAAGATTAAAAGAAAATAATCTGCGTATACGCTTTATCGATTCCAGCTCTACAAGCACATTTCCAACTCGTGATTGGGAAATTACAGTCAATGAATCAGGTAATGGTGGAAAAAACCAGTTTTACATACAAAATATTGATGCCGGTACTATCCCATTTGTCATTTCAGACGTAGGGAAAAACAACCAATTATATTTATCGACTAATGGTTTCATCGGTATGGGGACAAGTACACCTTTGGTCACCCAACATATAAAATATGGTAACTCTCCTACAATTAGGTTGGAGCAAGACCAATCAAGTGGTTTTACGGCACAAAACTGGGACATAGGGGGAAATGAGACCAACTTTTTTGTAAGAGACGCCTCAAACAATACATTGCCATTCAGAATTCAGCCCAACGCCCCAAATGGTTCGCTGTTTATTGCGCCAGATGGAGACATAGGTTTAGGTACTTTATCACCTGATGGTATCTTAGATTTGGCGAGTCGCTCCGACCCGAATAACCACTCAATCTTGGTGTCTTCTACAGGACTTTTTGGGATAAATATAGATAATAGTTTTTTGCCCCGAGGACAGTTTGATGTGCAGACTACAGGTGGAAACTCCAGATTTATGGTAACCACCGACGGCAAAGTGGGTATTGGCATGGGTACAACTGGAGTTCCAGCAGGATTATTTGAAACTGAGATTTCTGGCGTTTCAAAATTCTTAATTAATAATTCTGGTAATGTTGGTATTGGTACTGATTCAATTTCCGGCCGAGTAGCAGTGCGTAACAATGCCAACACAGCAACGGTCTTTGGTATTGCAGATGATGGCTCTTTAACAGTAGGCTCAGAAACGCCACCAACGCTCTTTGGTGTTCAAGGAAGCATCAATATCAACAGAAGTTCAGATCATGCTGTAATGTTGCTTAATTCAGGTTCTTCTTCACATGCAGCAACAATCGCATTTGGCGCAAATAGTGTTGCTAAATGGTTAGTAAGTTCCAGGCATGAATTTAGCAACACTAATGCAGACGCTGACGACCGATTTGCTTGGTACAATGCATCAGGCAGCGAAGTGTTAACAATACACCAAAGTGGTTCGTTATTTATTGGTGATAGTGTCGGTGTTAATAACAACACATTGCATGCAATTGATACGAGAAGTGGAGCACATCTTACAACTGGCGGGGTTTGGACAAATGCATCCAGTCGAGAGCTAAAGGAGAACATCAAACATTTGTCTACAGAGGCGGCATTTAGAGCACTCAAATCACTCGTACCTGTAACCTACACTTATAAAGCTGAAAGTAATGAAGACTATGTCGGGTTTATCGCCGAGGATGTACCGGAACTAGTTGCAACAAATGACCGCAAAGGACTTGCATCTATGGATATAGTAGCAGTATTAACAAAGGTATTGAAAGAACAACAGAGTATTGTTGAAAATCAACAAGAAACAATTAATGATTTAAATCAACGAATCAAGAAGTTAGAGGCTAAACAGAAGTAGCCTCTCTCTGTTTTTTTGTGATGCATTATTCCTGCGCGAGAGGCGGCATTCTTTCCAAAACAGAACGAGGGTTTTATTTCTAACCAAATTTTATGATTTTGATTAAGAAAGCAACCACGAAATACTTATCCCTTAAAAACAAACACCTTCATCGCTAGGTAATAATAGCCGGTCATCCCCAAAATCAATAGTGTCATTGCTATGTAAGGTCTTATTCCAATTAGATCGACCAAAACATGTAAAATAGCTAAGTTACAAAAATATCCAATTACATGGACCGCTAAAAAGCGACCAAAATTTGTCGCTTTTATCCGTTTGCTCTCGAATGTCCAGTCATTGTTGAGTTTAAAGTTCAAAATTAATAAAACTGGATAAATAATCGAAAAGGTAACTATGGGGTCACCACCTGATTCAGTTGATATAGTGAATGAAATAAAAGCTAATAAATTTAAGGCTATTCCTACAATTAAAAATTTTGAAACTTGGTCTGAGAATACTTTCATCCATTAAAACTCGTAAATTAAAAACACTAATGTAAAACGGCCATCTAAAATGTACGGAAACATAAAACTCAGCTGGTATAAACTGAATTTGATGAAGACATACACTACCCACCACCTTGACAGAAACAGAGGCGATAAGTAAACTTTTTCGCCATTTTAATACCTGGGTGTCGATAAAATATGTCAAAGACTGTCGCAATACTGCAGTCTGGTTATGCGCCCTGGAAAGGCTATTTTGACTTGATTAGTCGTTCAGATTATTTTGTTTTTCATGACGATTTGCAATATACCAAAAATGACTGGCGCAATAGAAACCTAATAAAATGGGGAAACGAGACCAAGTGGTTGACTATTCCATGTGGAAGAGAAGAAAAACGATTGATTTGTGATGTAGTGTTGCAAGACCCATCATGGCAGAGAAAACACTGGTCATTACTCTACCAAGCTTACCGCAAATCGCCATATTTTAATTTGTACAGACCTTTTTTAGAGGATTTTTATCTTTCTAAAAAATGGGGAAATTTATCTGAGCTGTGCCAGTATATGATTAAATGGATTGCGCGTGAAGTTCTAAACTTGGAAACTATATTCCTTGATTCGAGAAATTATCAACTCAAAACACGTAAAGCCGAAAGGGTATTGGAACTCTTGAAAAAACTAGAAGCAACAGATTATGTTTCTGGACCTGCCGCAAGAGATTATTTATCGGAAGATATATTTGACGAAAATAATATTAGGTTGCATTGGATGCGTTATCAATACCCTGAATATCCGCAATTTGGTGACACTTTCATTCATAAAGTAAGCATATTGGACTTAATATTCCATGTAGGCCCTCGTGCTATAAAATTTATTCGCCAAGATCATAATTGAGAACTTTTCACTATGACATCGATATCCATAGTAACAACCTTGTATAATTCGGCTCAATATATCGAAGAGTTCTACAGTCGAACAGTTGAAGCGGCTTCAGCATATGGCGATGACTTCGAAATAGTCATGGTTAATGACGGAAGTACAGACTCATCCTTAGAGTTAGCTAAAACACTGCATATCAAAGATTCACGAGTCAAAATTATCGATTTATCCCGCAACTTCGGCCACCACAAGGCAATAATGACTGGCTTAGCCCATAGCTCTGGTGAACAAGTCTTTTTACTTGATTCAGACCTTGAGCAGCGGCCGGAATGGCTGCATAAATTTATCCAGGAGGCAGAAGAAACTGATGCGGACGCCATCGTTGCTGTTCGCAACAGCGCTCACGGAAATACGATGAAACGGATTGGAGGCAATCTATTTTCTTGGTTGTTCAATCAGCTATCCTCCATTTCTATACCTTCAAATGTTACTATAGCCCGGCTAATGACTAAAAGGTATGTTACCGCACTGCTTAATCATAAAGAACACGAGTTATTTTTTGCTGGACTATGTGAATTAACCGGGTTTTATCAAAGAACAATTTGTGTAGATATTAGCTTTAAAGGTTCATCAGATTACAACTTAAGCCGAAGTACGCAACAAGCAATAAACGCAATTACTTCCTTTTCTAACAAGCCGTTGTATATTATTTTCGGACTTGGATGCGTCATTTTTGCAATTTCAGGGGTTTATATCGGCTGGATTATATTCCAAAAATTAGTATTCGGATTACAAACAGGGTTTGCCTCGTTAATCGCTTCGATATGGACAGTTGGTGGTATTACGATGATGTGTACTGGAATTATAGGTATCTACTTGGCGAAAGTTTATGCTGAAATTAAAGCCAGACCAACAATCATTCGGCGGATATACGAGAATAAAGATGAAAAAGCTGATTAAAAATAATACCACCGAGCCGCCCCAAATCTGCCGTCCTTTCGAAGCTGACACTCCTATATATTATAGAAAATTTGAGAACGAACTGCTTTTTAGCGATACCCCTCTGGAATTAGCAAAATACAAAAGGCCGGTTGGAATAGACCTTTGTTATTTGCAATCCTACCTGGCATATCAAGCTCCGCTGACATCAAGGACGCTGTTTAGCGATGTGCGAAAACTAGCTCCCGGTGAGACTGTTTCGTTTTCTGCAAATAGTGACGTCTCACATTCTTACACAATGCCAAACTCCGAACCAATCTCACCTAATCGGTTTAAACAGTTATTGGTACAGCAACTAAGTGAAATCGTTCCAGAAGTAACCGGATTTCATATAAGTTCCGGGCTAGACTCATCTTTAATAGCATTAATATCAGCACAGATTCACCCTGCCCATAAACTGCATTTGTATACCTGTATTACAAGAGGAAAAGGAGCTTCTGATGAAGTAGAAAATTGTCAAAGACTTGTTGATAATATTGGGGCAGATTTGACGGTATTTGACTTTACCGATGTAGACGTTTTCTCTGCTGGGGAAGAACTTATCAAGATGATAAACTACCCATTGGCACACCCCAGCCATCTTGTAGAATATTTGCTGGACAAAAACATTGTCGCAGAAGAGCGTTCCTTTATCGTCAACGGAAAAGGGCCGGACGACTGCCTTGCTGGGTACCCATGGCATTCACCAGAATATATGGATCCCTATAAGCACCAAAGACGTTTGCGAGTCACCCCTGAAAACACGCTTACTAAACTGGTAAAACATCCTCTTCATAAAGAGATAGATTCATATTGGCACAATTGCCCTAACCCCCTTTCTCTTACTGACCGCTTGTTATACGATGCCCGCGCTTTAACCGATTCGTGGAATGTCATTCATCACGGAGTTGCTAAAGGTTTTCCGGTACAAATAATTAGCCCTTTCATGTTACCTGAGATCAGACTAGGATGCTTTGCACTTTCAGACAATCTCAAATACAATTCTATGGCGCAGAAACTTTTCATGCGTAAAACCTTTTCAAATCTTTACCCTGACTTTATTAAAAACTTCCAAAAAACAGGACTTCATTTAGATCTGGCACCTTATTTCAAACTTTATGATTGTAACGAGTTAGTGTCGAAAATTTGTGTTGATACAAATTTGGCGCAAGAGTTTTTTAATTTAGAGATCATAAACGCAATGATTAAAACAACAATTGACGGGACCAAAAACCAAGGGTGGCAGCTTTGGAGTATTTTCATGCTTATGACGGCTATAAAAAAAGTATACTAAGGCCTTTGTCACAGTGATTTCTAAATTGGTTACACAGGACTTTTAAAGTAGATATGTCAGATAATACAAATGTTACAATTACAAAACCTGTCTTTCAAAAGTTGAGCTCAAATCATTTGATTCAAATTCATGATTTAGAGCACGTCAATTGTAATTTATGTGGTGCTCAACATTTACCTGAGGACTGTATGTTCGTAGAAGAATCCACGTTTTCGGTAATAAAATGTAGAAAATGTGGATTAGTGTATGTATCTCCGCAACCTTCCTTTGAAACACTCCATCATTACTATGAAGACTTTTTTGTGACAGCTGATTCTCCAGATAGCTCAGCATGGTTACACAAACACTCTTTCAAACAAGTACAGAAATTGCTCCAAAATATATTCCCAGAAACTAAAGGGGCAACAATACTAGAAGTGGGAAGTGGATACGGCCATTTCCTCACCATACTAGAAAGATATACCGACTTTAAAGTAACAGGTATCGAACCCGATCAAAGTTTAGCTGAGCAATTAAAAACGTCGTTTCCCAACACAAGAATAATAAATACTACCGTCGAGTTAGCGATGGCGGAGCTGCAAGCACAGGAATTTGATGTTATCGCTTTAATTGCTTCATTAGAACACTTTAAAAACCCTTCTTTCGTGCTTGAAGAATGTAAAAGACGCCTTAAGCCCGGTGGCAAAATTATAATTCGTGTTCCCTTTGCTGAGGGTTATTTCAATATCAACCGTTTATTAAAAAAACGCATCATGCCTTTTGGTGCTCCCCGGCATCTCTATGACTTTTCGGACAAAACCCTTGGGGCAATGTTAGCAGAAAACGGTTTTCAGGATATTGTTATTGAGCCCGGTGCCAGAGAATCGACTGAAGGTTTAATTTATACCATTATTGTCAATATAATCAAAAGCTTATGTAAAGTATTATGGTTAATTTCAGGGAAACGGTACATATCAAGCTTTACGGGTTCAGTAGTTGCAGTAGCAACAAAAAGTAAGTGAGGTTGATTTAAAAATCAACCTACTAATTCCCGTAGATTAGGTTCTGGTTTCAACTCAATTACTAGCGGAATGTTCAATTAATTTAGTGACCTAATCCATGTATTAAACTCATCCTTTAATTCTGGGTGCCTGAGTGCATATTCCACATTCGCCTTCATGTAACCCATCTTACTGCCACAGTCATGGCTTTTGCCCTTCATAAAATACGCTTCCACGGTTTGCAGTTCCATCAGAGCCGCTATGGCATCGGTAAGCTGTATTTCCCCACCAGCACCTGGTGCGGTACGCTCAAGTTGTTGCCAAATTTCAGCGGTTAAGACATAACGCCCCACAATAGCCAGATTAGAAGGCTCTTCGCCTTTTGGTGGTTTTTCTACCATCTGCGAAATTTTAGCAGTTTCACCCTCCTGCAGATCCACCCCATTAAGGTCAACCACACCAAACTTGTGTACCTGCTCTTGCGGTACGGCTTCTACCATTATCTGGCTGGCGTTAGTTTCATCAAAACGTTTAACCATATCGGCCAGGTTATCCACCCGTAAATCACTGCTGGCATCGTCTATGATGACATCCGGAAGTACCACAGCAAAGGGGGCATCTCCCACCAGAGGCCTGGCACACAATATGGCATGGCCTAGTCCTTTGGCGTGTCCCTGACGCACGTGCATAATGGTGACACCAGGCGGGCAAATGGACTGTACATCAGCCAACAACTGTCGCTTAACCCGTTGTTCCAACGTCGCTTCTAATTCAAAACTGGTGTCGAAGTGATTTTCTATGCTGTTTTTACTGGCGTGGGTTACCAAAACAATATCTTTAATTCCAGCCTGAACACATTCATTAACAACATACTGAATAAGCGGCTTATCCACGATGGGTAACATTTCTTTTGGAATCGCCTTTGTGGCGGGTAACATTCTGGTTCCCAGTCCCGCAACAGGAATTACCGCTTTAGTCACTTTAGTCATATTAACTGAACCTTTTAACTGATTTTCCTCTGCCGATGGCATAATAATCTATACCCTGTGCCGCCATAGATTCCGGGTCGTATAGGTTACGCCCATCAAATATCACCGGATGATTTAAGCCTGCCTTAATTTGTTTAAAGTCAGGGGCTTTGAACATTTTCCATTCAGTACAAATCATTAGGCCATCGGTGCCTTGTAACGCTGCCATTGGGTCCTCAAACGTGAAGAGTCCTTCCGGTGAACCCAACTTCGACTTCAGAGCCTCATTGGCAATCGGATCAAACAAATGAATCTTTGCTCCTTTTTCCAATAATGCGCTCATCGCCACCAGGCTTGGCGCTTCTCTGATATCGTCAGTATTGGGTTTAAACGTCCCTCCCCATACAGCAATTGACATGCCAGTGAGGTTTTCACCGTAATGGCGATATACCATTTCTTCCAGTTTTATCTTTTGTCTGGCATTGACCGATTCGACACTTTGCAGAATGGCTGGAGTGTGACCGTAGTCCAATGAGGTTTTGATTAATGCGTTGACATCCTTAGGAAAACAGGAGCCGCCATAGCCACAACCAGGATAAATAAAGTGGTAACCAATGCGTGGATCCGAGCCGATGCCATTACGTACCATTTCAATGTCGGCCCCAACCTGCTCAGCAATATTCGCCATTTCATTCATAAAACTGATCTTAGTGGCCAACATGCAGTTTGCAGCATATTTGGTCAACTCTGCACTACGACGATCCATTACAATGGTTCTTTTGTGATTTCGGTTGAATGGTGCATAAAGATTGTGCATAACAGCCAAGCCTCTTGCACTATCAGAGCCCAAAATGATGCGATCGGGTTTTGAACAATCTGCGATCGCGGCTCCCTCTTTTAAAAATTCAGGGTTGGATACCACATCAAAGGCAATATCGGCATTGCGTGTTTGCAATTGAGTGCGGATGGCCTCTTCCACTTTATCTCCGGTTCCCACCGGTACAGTAGATTTATTAACAATTACCGAATAATCAGTAAGATTGCGTCCAATGGTGTCTGCCACGTTAAGGACATATTGCAAATCTGCCGAGCCATCCTGGTCCATGGGTGTTCCAACAGCAATAAAAATGACTTCAGCCCCGGCTACAGCCTGACTGGCATCAGTAGTAAACAGCAATCTCTTCCCGCGAAAATTGTCTTTCACCAAAGATTCAAGGCCCGGCTCATAAATCGGGATTATCCCCTGCTTTAACGCATCGACCTTATTTTGGTCGATATCAACACACGTGACAGTATTCCCTAAATCTGCCAGCACCGCAGCCTGAACCAACCCAACATATCCAATTCCAAAAACGGTGACTTTCATGCAGTTCTCCTGATATCCCCTGGTTGCCCAGTCCCCAGCAACGTCGAAACATTTACTTTATTCATTAACTTTGCCAATCTGTAACTACGCATTGCGTTAGAAGCATTTCTGGCGCTATATGGCTATTCTGCTTTACGCCTCAAAACGCTCAATTTTACCGGATGAATATGTCAGAAAGGTTATCTCACGCTTCAACCTGGCATTAATTTAAAAAGGGTATTTAATAAATCTTCTAAATTGACGCAATTTTTTGCGTCAGACTTTTGTTTACCTGCTCACTATCAAAGGCTTTTGAAGATGTCACTGCATTGTGACTCAGTTCGGCGTATTGTTCATTATTGTTACCTGCCGCCCTTTGAATTTTTTCTGCCAGATCGCTGACACTCCCGCAGGTAAACAAGTAGCCATTGTGGCTGTCGTCTATGTAGCCCTTCGGTCCTGCGATATCAGCAGCGATAACAGGAGTGCCACAAGCCAGTGCCTCAAGCCCCACCAGGCCCAGGCTTTCTGTATCTCGCTCTGTCGGAAAAATAAAGAAATCTAAATCAGAATATACCGATTTTAACTGCACTTGTGGCACGTTGCCGGAAAAGCGAACCCGTTGTTCAATTCCAAACTCCGTCACCATTGCATTGAGCTTAGACGCCAGTTCACCTTCACCGACAATATTCAAAGAATACAGAATGCCTTGTTCTGATAATTGCTGACAGGCTTGCAGGAGCGTTTCCAGTCCTTTGCCCGGGTCCAGCCGTCCCACAGAACCAATTTTAAGCACGCCGTCATGTTTGAATTGATGCTGTTGCTTACTTTCAGGATTAAAAATCTGCAAATTGACCCCACCAGACGGACTGACAAATATTTTACTTTCATCAAGCGGAAATACCTGCATTGCAACTTCTGCGAAATACTTAGAAGGCACAATAATCAGATCCGCTTTGAGCAACAAGGTTTTTGCCAGCCAGTTTTTTACCCGGTAATAAAACCTGGATTCAAACTCCTGCAAAATATCTCCCCCGTGAATATGCGCGATTAATTTACGCTTCACCAGCAGGTTGGCTAACAAAAAAGGAATGGCAGACTGAGCGACATAATGCACGTAAACGGTGGCTTGCGGCTTTGACAATACCACCCAGGTACCTTGTACTATGTACTTAAGGTATTTCCAGATTTTTTCAAAGACATTTCGTCCCTGACCTGCGATCACCCCCAGGAATACCTCAAATCCGGCATTGCGCAATCCGGTCACGCAATTTTTAACGAAAATACCATACTGGGGAGAATGGGATTTCGGGTACATATTGGACAGAATGACCACTTGTTGTTTTGTATTTTTTTTCATGGTGAACCTGATGTTCGCGTATTGATGAGTTTAATTTGAAGCGCTTTTTTCACTGGCTTTTTGCCATTGTAATGCTTGTTTTCTGGATATCACCCGGGTTAACACATATTTACCTGTTATTGCAGCGGCAATCAGCTTTATCCAGCTTTTCAACGCTCCAGGTGCAATTTTGATAGCTTTGAAATAGCCGCGCAACGCAGCCCATCTGTGATCCAGTAATAACTTGAAGTCCGCTTGTTTTTGATGCAGTTCGGCGAGGCCCGCCGGAAAGTTAATGCTCTCGTATTCAGCACCATATTTGTCGATAATAAACTGCAAACCCTGCACTTTTTTCGATGGATTTCTGGAAATTCCCTGCAGGCTGATTTGATAATCCATTAAAATTTCCGTCTGAACCTGCCCCTTGAAGGATTTTGCCAATGCCAGTAAGTAATCGAAATCCTGAAAACTCTGCAAGCTCACATCAAATGGACTTTGCAGCGCAACAGCTCTCTTTACCATTATGGCCGAAGTGCAAATACCATCCCCTTTGCGCAATAACGCGCTATACAAATCAGGCTCACCGCGGAACTCGATAACTTTTCGATAACCGTTATAAAGTTCATTCATCCAACAAAACGTAAAGTCCAACTCATGTTCACGCATGAAATCAAGTTGCCGTTCCAACTTGTTGGCAAACCAGACATCATCGTCATCATAGAAGGCAATGATATCACCGCTGGCATTTTCTACGCCGGTATTTCTGGCAGCACAGGCGCCTAAATTATCTGCGTGGGCGACATAGCGGATACGGTGTTCTTCGGCTAAACCAGCAAAAAATGCCTGATTTTTATTGCGTTGTTCGGACTCCCTGGGGTTGTCATCAACAACGATGACTTCCCAGTTTAGGTAGGTTTGCGACCGAATGCAGTCAATAGTGTTATGCAGGGCGTCATTGCGTCCGTAGGTAGGAATAACGACCGTTACCAGAGGATGTTCTGTCATGAACTTAGCACTTCTTCAAAAACATTGTATTGCTGTCGGACTTTGCTCATTTCCCCGGCTAATACCTGATTTTCTTGTGTAAATGCCGCATTGAGCTTTTCCAGTTTGCTCATCACTACCTCACCGGCGACAGCTTGCGTTAAATCAACACAGTATTCCTGCTGTTTCACCAGGGCAGTTAGTTCCTGATATTTCACTGCCCAACCTAACACTAAACAAGGAATATTTTGACGGTAAGCATGCACGACCGCATGGTATCTGGATGCGATAATATACTGCATTTGCGCTATTATATGTTCCAGTTGCAGCGCATTCATATCCTCAACCAGCGAAATCACTTTGTCATTTTCAGCAAAGCGTGATTTCAACGTATCAATAAATGTTTTATCTTCAAATGAATGCCGCAGCAAGTAAACAGTCTTTCCCTTGTCCAGCAAGCGTTGAATTAAGTCGCTAAACATCTGCTCCACACTATTCGCCGAACCATGCAACTTTACCTTTTGATTAGGCACTACCGCCACAGACGCGTCATTCGCTTTAAAATCAAATACAGGTGGCTGCTTAAAGACTCGCTCAGCGTCTATCTCTTCTGACTGCAACACTAAGTCAACGGATTTGCTAACGGACTGCAGCGGCGCCAGGTTTTGCAGATGTTTAATACCATCCATTTCCCGTGCAAAAATGCGTTTAGGGTACTTAATCAGGGTGGGCGCAAACAGATTAAATAAGATTTTGGAAACGCCACTGAAATTAAAGGGGCCAAAAGATTGCGGCATTAATACAACCGGCACCTTCTTGCGTTTTGCCAAAGCCAAATCTAATAAATATTGCGCAATGCGCTGCGCTTCAAAGACGGAAGATAAACCAAAGCCACTGATATCCATCAGTAAATCCGCAGAACTGAACCGCTGCCAGGCCTGCTGTTCTAATTCTGTAGAATAGTATTTGGTTTTAATCAGCGGCTTAAAAATGCCATAACGTCTCAGCTTAAAACGCAAATCCCATGGCAAAATATCAAAGTTATAAGTTTGTTTTTCCTGTTCACTGCGCACAAAATCCGGTGTGGAAAGCAATGTGATCTGAGCCTCCGGCATGCGTCGTCTGATTTCGTTAACCACTGTGAAAGTCATGGATTGAGCCCCTTTGTTAAACAGCTCTCCACCGGTAATCACGACATTCATAAATATTCTAAATCCTTATTAATCAAGTTCTTTTATCCATTCAACAATCTCTTGTGCTGCATGGAATTCTGTCTTTTTGTAGGGTTCGGCACTGAAAGTAGCAGCTCTGTGCAGGGTCTCATCTAACCTGGCCAGGTCATAACAAACAAGGCCATACTGGCTATCGTCTACAAATTGCGCCAGCTCTTTTTGATGATCGTCTTCGCGTTCGAGATTTGGTACTACCAGGATACGTTGCCCCGCTTCCAGTAATCGAAACACGCTGCCAGCACCGGCGTGCGTAATGATCAGATCCGCCTGCTGGTAGGCAGCATCGATATCTTCAATAAATTCGGTGCAATCAAAGTTTTTGCTCTTTTGCCCGTTTGCACATTGCACTGTGACCTCGTGTGATTGCAAAAACTGGCTTGTTTCTACTGCGGTAATCAGTGAATCAAAGCGGGTGGTGCCTACCGTTACCAGAATCTTCACAGGCGACCACTCCATCTTCCCTTGGGATACAGCGACTGCATCGACTTGTTTTGATAGTAAAACCGGTCAGCCATAAATCGACAAACATTACCGGAAAAAGAGCGTTGATAAAAACGACACCAACTCTCAACAAACAAGGTTTTAATACCAATTATCTTGCACCAAAAAAAGGCAGGAATAGCCAAACCAGGTCCGGTACTGATCGCCAGGCTCACACGGTATTGACGTCTTAATTTGAGCAACTGACGCAAAACGCAAACAGAGCAGCGAAGCATATCAAACAAGCTTAACAGTGGCCTGACGTCTTTTTTCCTGAATTCAGGGACATACCAAGTTTCCAGGACACTTGCAGAAGGCTTAACGCCTTCTTCACACAACGCAATCAGTTTAAGCGGCTTGCCATTGGCTTGATGCAGCTTGTCCATCAGTCGTTCTGCTTCTTCTTTGTGACCACCCACGCCATAGACAATTAATACCACTGATCCCAACATTCTATCCTGTATATCCCATCATTTAATCTACCTTCATTAATGAACGAAGCTTTCAATTAAGCTGTTAAAACGCATAATTGAAACTCACCGATGTTTCACCTTAAAACTTTGAATCGCTTCAACAATTGTGTCTAATTGTAATTGATTTAACTGTGCATGAAACGGAAGGCGCAAAAGTCGCTCACTAATAAAATGCGACACAGGGCAATGATCTTGCCTCTCCGAGCATTTCTTAGCCATATCAGATCGATCAAGGGACTGATAGTGAGAATGAGTTGGAATTTCTCTCTCTAGCATATGATTCATCAAGGCAGTCTGGTTGTGTGTATCAGGTAATAACATATAAAACATATGATAAGCTTGGGCTGCCCCTTCGGGAATAAATGGAAGCTTGACCCCATTTTTGTATGCCCAATCGGCAAGATTCTCGAAGTAAAAATTCCAAACCCCTTTCCTTAGATTCTGAATTTCTCTGGCTTTATTAAGTTGTGAAACTAACATTGCTGCCAATAAATCTGATAGTACATAACTTGAACCTTTATCTACCCAAGTATATTTATCGACATCTCCCTGAATGAACCGCTTTCGATTTGTTCCTTTCTCCAATACAATTTCAGCTCTTTTCAAATATTGTGGATCGTTAATAACCAATGCACCGCCTTCTCCACAAGTAATATTCTTTGTTGCATGAAAACTATGACAAGCCAGGTGTCCAATTGAGCCAAGTGGCTTGCCCTTATATCGTCCATACAATCCATGAGCATTGTCTTCAATAACGACTAAATTGTGCTTCTTTGCAATGTTTAAAATAGTGTCCATTTCGCATGCAACCCCAGCGTAATGCACCACAACGATAGCTCTTGTTTTTTTAGTTACATGTTTTTCAAGAAGACTCTCATTTAAGTTACAATTATCTTGACGGCTATCTATAAAAACTATTCTTGCTCCGTGCATTGTAAATGCAAGAGCTGTTGAGGAAAAAGTATACGAGGGTACTATAACTTCATCGCCAGGCTCTAAATCTAATAGTATGGCAGCAGCTTCTAGTGCATGCGTGCAGGAGGTCGTCAGCAATACATCACCACAGTCATCAAGTTGCTCTTTCAATATCGCTTGTGCTAACTCTGTAAACTCACCGCCACCAGACAAGTTTCGGCGATGAATAGCGTCCGTTAAAAACTGTATTTCTTCGCTTCCAACAAATGGGATATTGAAACTGATAGAGTTGGAATTCTGCATTAGGTTTTCATTTAAAAGATAATTTTCTGTAAATAACATTTTATGTACTACATCGCCGCGGACTTTTTGCGCTTATACTTAAATTTCAATGGCAAAATAACAGAAGATACAATGTCAAACATGCAATTTAGTACATAACTCTAAATTTTTTTATTTTTGCGATCGCTTCATACACTCTAAACCTTCTTAGTACTCTTACTAATAAAAACTTCCAGCCGCTGAGTCGCAAATCATGCATTTCTTCCATCAGGGGTAACAGGTGCTTTTTCAGGTAAGACAGGTCATTTAGCTCTTTCGCTTTGGCAAATAGTTCATGGCTTTTATCTGAAATCTGACTGCGCAATACCACAATGCGCTTTTGATTCCGGGTCAGGTGCGCATCTGCAGGTAGTACCCGCTTAAGTGGTGCCCAAAGACCAGCCTGCTGTTTTAGTAACAACCGGTAACTCAAATATTCTCTTCGATGTCTCAATCCAGCTGCCTGAGAGTTGGCCGCATCGGTATCAGTGAGTTCATCTAATTGCACTTCAATATCGCGATATTGCGCTAAAATTTCAGTAATACGTTTATTTCGGGTAACAACCAAACTGGTTCCGCCATGCATATACTGAGGTAACCAGGCATCTCCCACAGCAACATCGGCGGTTTCTGCCAGAACATCATCACAAAAATCACATGCGTTGTATTTAAACAAGCCATGCCCATAATTGGTACCAAACAAGTTTTGCACTATCTCGCTGTCTGACTGACTGCCATCAAGTCGGGTAGCCCTGACTCCTTTTTGATTAGCCTTTTTACCTGGAAGTTTTTCACGAAAATCCACCGTGGCCAATTCAGCAGGTTTAACGCCTAATTGCCATCCGATCAATTCGGCAAAGGCCTTGGTTTTTAAATGCCCACAGACCACGCCAAGTGTAAACTTTATACGCTGTTTTAGCTCAGAATCTTGCTCACACAATCGCCTGATAGTCTTAATAAAACAGGGAATACCGGTAATGGCGTAGCGCCCCGGGTTTTGTCTGACAAAGTCCAGCACTTCGCTCAATTCAATAGGATAATATGCTGATTTTGAACCGGTTTTAATTTCTTCAGCCTTGCTAAACACTTTGTAAAAATAACTCAGTCCGCGTTCATTGGGTCGCTGCTCTTCGGTGACCTGAATAACATAATCCACGTCACCCAATTCCAGCAATCGGGTTAATAACCACTTTCCAATACCACCCGAACTGGCTTTTTGATAGAACTCACCCGTAGTTACTTTACCGGCAAACACTTTGTCGAAGTGGCCGATACGGGAATTCCTGGGTAATGTGCCAAAATGTAGTTCAGCAATCTGATCTTCATTTAATCCTGCCGGCCCTGAGGGGCAAACCTTAGCTATCGTATCGTTCTCGTTATTTGACAAACCGTCTTCGGTTACCACCGGGATAAGTTGCCCGTAGCGATTCGCCTGCATCGATACAGCGGTGGACAAATGCGCGCACGCACCACACCCTATACAATAACCCCCCTGGGTAACTTTGCTGACAACATCCTGTTGCTTATTCGCTTCAGACACCTTACTTCTCCGCTCTTATTAACTGATAAAATCCTCTGGCCACCCAAGGCAGTCTCGGCCAGACAAAAAATGCTTTCAGCATCATCCAAAATACAACTCGGGTTTTATTGTGTACCACTAAGCACAAAAATGACGCACTACCATAAGACAACAAAGTCGCCCACGCTGCGCCCAAAGCGCCGTATAAGGGAATTAACCAAAGATTCAAAGCCACATTCGCCAGTGCCCCAATGCCCTGGGTAATGAGCGAAAACATCAGTACCTGTTCTATGTGGATCCACTTGCTAAACAGTGCCCGGTAAAACACGAACACACAGCTCCAGATATGAATTTGCAACACATAACCTGCCCCTGCATATTGCTCACCAAACAAAAGTAATATCAGTGGCTCAGCAATAACACTGAGCACGATAGCCAGTCCCATAGATAACAAGGCCAGGAAATCAAAAATCTGCTGTAATCTCTGCTGATAGCACTTTTCGTCGCGATCCTTCATTTTAATCAAGGACGGAAACAAACTGGCCACGATAGCCACAGGAATAAATCCCCAAATTTCAGATATCTGAGCCCCAACGGCATAAATACCGACTTCCGCAGCGGAATCCATCCACATCAACATGGTTTGGTCTATTTTGCGATAAATGGCGGCAAAAATAGCGCCAAACATTACCATCCAGCCTTGTGACATCAAGGTTTTAGCTAACCCGGCATTATAAAATTTCGCCGAATAGGACAAGGATGAGCGCTTAATTATCAAAATGACTAAGGCCACAGCGCTTAACAGAGCTTCCAACGCAAACGCCGCACCAAACACAACAACACTGGCACCCGCTGCAATTAAACCCAGTTTAATAATGGCTACAGTGAGCAGACCGATGGTTTTTGCTATTGCGGTGTACTTACCCTGAACCTGGGATTCAAACCAGAAACAACTCACCAGAATGGGCTCAGCAAAAATATACAAGCCGGCGACGATGAGCAGCCAAAAGGACGGACTGTTAACCTGCTCGGTTAAAAACACAAAAACCAGTAAAACAGAGTAAGCGAAAATCGCTCCGAATAATTTGAGCAAAATTGCAGTACTGAAGGTTTCCTGTGTGGATTCCGGAAATTTGACAAAATGCCTGACCGTCAATCCTTCCAGCCCCAGGTGGCAGAGCATCGCCAGGATAGTAACCAGAGAAATGGTGTAAGATAGCTGACCGAACTTTACTGGCCCGAGGTATCTGGATACCATGATACCAACAAACAGCGCTGCAAATATCCTTAATACTTTTTCCATCAATAACCACCCTGTATTGGTGGCTAATTTTTTAGCGCTTAAATTAAACATCTTCTATCTGTATCAAAGCCGATTTTAGCATTTTTGCACCGCCACCGGATGGCTGCCCGGATAACCGAATAAATGCATGTGCAAAAGGCGCGAAATTATAGGCTAATCCGCTCAGGCTGTCACTTACAATGCTGCGAAATACTGTACCAAATTGCAATTCAGTGGCATAATCCGGCCCCCTCGGCGAGGAATACATTGCTCCTCACAATCAACAACCACTTCCATCAGGATAGATTTACAAAAAATGATGCCGGAAATACTGAAAAAAGCCATTAAGCAGCCTAAAAAAGCCGCTCGCGTGCTACATCACCGCATTCTGCAAAGAGTAAATGGTCAATCACAATTCAAAAAAGTCATTGTCATAGGCAGGGCCAGAACCGGATCGAACCTCTTATTGTCTTACCTGAATTCGCATCCCGCTATCCACATGGAAGGCGAAATTTTCGCCCATCAGCGCCACAAGACCGAACAACAAATTTTGAAAATGGTGTTCAACAAGCAACCTCAGGGAATAGAGGCAGCAGGCTTTAAAATTTTCTACCATCACCCGATGGACAATAAAGAACAGAGTAAAATTTGGGACATATTAAAAGCCGATCCCAGTATCCATGTTATTCAGTTACAGCGAACTAACATGCTGCGTATGCATATCTCCCGTAAAATCGCGATGCAATCCGATGTCTGGACAGCGTCAAAGAAAAGTGAAGTAGACAAGGTAAAGGTAAAAACCATCAGCTTTACCAAAGCAGAGCTGGAAGAGGGGTTCAACAAAACCAAAAACTGGGAGGCAAATGCCCTGGTTGATTTTGCCAACCACCCAATGCTGCAAATAGAATACGAAAAAATGATCAGTAATCCGGAACAGGAATTCCGTCGTGTTACTAACTTTCTGGGGGTTGAAGCGATGGCACCTGAAACGAAGTTACGAAAACAAAACCCGGAATCATTAAGTAACCTGATAGAAAACTACGCTGAACTCAAAGCGGCTTTTGCAGACACGGAATGGGCCGTATTCTTCGACGAGTAAGTCAGTCTTTAGTGTCCCTGATAAATGGCAAGAGATCACGAGTGGTTTGCACTGAGTCCGCTTCAAGCCAGACTCAGTGACACTCATTGCCATACAATATGCTAAAAGCAGTTGTTGTCGTTATCCGTATACTTGCGCACTAAATAATCCCGTGCAGTGGCAGAGAATTGCAGTTGATACTCAGACAAACCAGTGCGATATTTTTGATTGATATACGTGTTAATATCCTGCTGTAAATCAAAGTAAATTTTACAGGGTTTGTCTGACAAACGCTGCTGCACCACATCCATTTCGTAGCGCCGCTGATAGGGCAGATCTGGTAGAAAAACCACATGCCCATCACGCCACGTATCAAAAACGCCTTTAACGGCCACCTCCGGATGAATCCACTGGCGATCAGTTACCACCAACGCGTAATCTTTCGGTTTATTGTCCTGCTTTTTCAAGCGAATAGTATTATTTAACGCCTGTTTTACCTCGGCAGTAACCATTGGATGACGGAACACTGATGCTTCAGTAACGGCAAGATACATGAGTACAATGCCCACAATAACCAGCGGAAGTCGCACTTTATTCACTTCTTTTTGCAACATCAGCAGTACTGCAGCCAGGATTAGACCATAGCCCAAACCAACGAACCGGATGCCAAAAAAGTCAAACTGGAACATTGACCTCAAGGTTAAAATCATAACCAGATAGGCCAGGCCAACCGCGCCAAAAAACCAACTCCAGCGCTGTTGGTAATCCAGTTTATACCCGGATTTTTTCCAGCACCACAAACCAATTAAGACGGGTGGCAACATAAACGCAACGGCTTTTATACTACTTTTGATAAACTGAAAAAATATCAGTAGTTGAGATTCAGGGGCAGGAATACGCTCCATATCAAAGTCGCGCAAATAATAGCGATACAGGACAAACAACGCGGCCGCCAGAACAAATGCCGGTAGCAGTTTCCAGTTTTTTTGCTTCAGCAGTAAAAAACTACACAGAAATAACAAAACGCTAAAAGGTGCAAACATGTATCGGGAAAAACAACCGATGACAATGGCTATCAGGACGCCCAGGAAGTACTGAACTTTCACTTCGTCCTTTTCTTTGATGAGGTGTACCATCAGGCAATACAGGGCAAAAGCAAACAAAAAGCCAATTTCAGCACCGGACTCAATAGCAGACTGGATGGTAAAGGGGTTAAATGCCAACACCAGTGCTAAATTAACAGACCTGACCACCTGATGAAAACAATAAAAGGTCGCTACCAGCAAAGCCAGATTTAGTATTTTACTGGCATAAAACAAATCCAGTCCCGTCAGCCAATGAACCGCATTTATTGCCAGTGGATAGGCGCATGGAAACAACCCGAATGGCTGCCCCCCCACATGGCATATCTGGCCAAACTGGGTATCAGCCATGGTCAAATAATTGATGTTATCTGGCGGCAAAAAACCATGAGTTAAGCCCGTCAGCAAAACCAGCAAAAAGGGAATGGCTAACAGTAAATAGCGCGAATAAATCATAATTTTAATTTGTTAAAAATGGCTGTGGGTATGAACCGGATTATGGTCATAATAAAAAACCAAAAGAATGGCGTGTGACTTTCATGGCTTTTTCTAGCGATCCGCTTGTAAATAATCTCGGCGACTTTTTCTGGTTGAGCCCAAAGTGCGCCTTTTTCAATATGAGCGGTCATTGGTGTATCGACAAAGCCGGGTTTAATATCCAAAACATGGACGCCGGATTTCGCCAATCGTTGCCCCAGTCCTTGCAAAAACACCGATACCAGCCCTTTGGCGGCGCCATACACATAGTTTGACTGACGGCCGCGAATTCCGGCAACACTGGTAATTACAGCAATTGCACCATTTTTTTGCTGCTCCATGCGATTGGCGACCAGGGTCAGAATACCGATCGCACTGGTACCATTGACCTGAATCTCCGATAAGGTTTTTTGCACATCCTCCTGACATTCACCTTGATCCGGCAAACTGCCATGGGCAATAACACAAATATCAATAGGATCGGCGATATCCGCCAATTGCCGCTGTAACTTTGCGATACAATCATCCGCGCCGGCATCAAAGGAAACACAGGCGACCCCGGAAGCTCCCCGTACGCGTAAGTCCTGTTCAATCAACGCCAATTTGTCTTCGTTGCGGGCAAACAGCGTTAACTGATGTCCGTCATTGGCATACTGCTTCGCCAATGCTTCAGCGATAGCGGACGTGGCACCAAAAATCAGTATATTTTTCATCTGGATATCCCTAGTCGTTGTGATTGCAACGACGAATATAATTGCGTTGCTCCATATTTATCCCGAATGGCATTGAACTCTTGCCAGCGGGGGTAAGTGGCTTTGAAAAAGCGCTCTGTCATTCTCGCGTCTTTGGTCAAATAAAGACGCCCACCATAGTGTAAAACCACCTCGTCCAGTTGGTTCAGTAACGACCAGATTCTGGCGTTAATTTTAAAATCCAGGGCCAACGTGTACCCCTCGACAGGAAATGACAGAGGATTATTATTATGCTTTCCAAACGCCTTTAACACTGCCAAAAAAGAGCCTTGTTTTGATTTTGCAATCCTATCTAAAATGGCACTCAACCCCTCAAGGCCTGCGGTTTTAGGTAAGGCAAACTGATATTGGGTAAACCCGCCTCTGCCATACATTCGATTCCAGTTTGCGATGCCGTCCAGGGGGTAAAAATACGGATTGTAATGCAACAGCTGTTCTTCCGGGCTGGCTTTCTCTTTACCGTAATACAAAAAATTAAATGCCTGCACACTGAAGGGGTTTAAGACAAAGTCCGGAAAGTGGCAAGGTATACTCAATTTGGGAGCCTGATGTGGCTCAAGTGCCCCCTGGTCTGCATGCTCACCCACCGAGATAATTGAGCGCCCTAACGCTTCCCCCGTTGCCAGGCAATCTATCCAGGCAACCGAATACTGACTTTCGACGTATTCGTCAAAGACCCGGAGCGACTCAGCAAGACAGGAGGTTTTGATGCTCTTTTGGCGGATATAGGCACTTTTAATGGGCTTTAGAGAAAAACTCACCTGAGTAATCAGGCCAGTAAGCCCCATGCCACCACAGGTAGCATGAAATAGATCGGCGTGCTGCTGACGACTACACTGATAAACCTGATCCCCAATTTGCACGATGATTTCTGTAACAAATTCCGAAAAACAGCCGTCCAGGTGGTGGTTTTTACCATGCACGTCACTGGCGACAGCGCCACCGACAGTGATAAATTTTGTTCCCGGGGTGACTGGCAAAAACCAGCCTTTGGGTACGAAAGTGGTGAGTATTTCATCCAGCGTAACCCCGGCATCACAGGTGAGCAGTCCCGAATCATTATCAAAGCTGATAAATCGGTTTAAACAGCGACTGCTCAGTACGCGATGGGCCAAAGCACTATCACCATAGCTGCGGGCTGCTCCCCTCGGAATAAAACCATGCCCCGAAGGCAGTGCGATTCCTTGCTGAAGTGATTGCCTGGCCGGTGTGTGAATTTCAGCGGCTATCTCCGGATAATTACCCCACCCTGAAATTTGACTAATAGTCGCCATGTTTGATCAAACCTTTGCCATGGCCGGCTGGACAAAAACATATTTTTTATCCAGGTGATATTTAACGACATAACCGATGGATAGCCCTAATACCGCTCCCAGGTAGCGCATAAATTTGGTGCCGTACATCATGTCAAACAGGATTTCGGTTCCCCAGAATATCAATGTGGTGATAACCCCCATGCCACTGTATAACAGGAAAGCTTGTGCATCTTTGGATTTGTTTTGCGCCTGAAACTGAAAAATGTATTTTTTATCCAGACAGTATTTCACTACCAAACCGATAAGTGTTCCGCAAAAAATGCTGAAATATAGCGAATAACTGCCACCGTAGGCTTGGCTCACTGCCTCCTGGCTGATAAGGTTGGCAGCCGTCGCGATCACGGCAAAAATGATATAAAGTGCGGCAATTTTCATCAGTTATTTTTCAACACAAAAAGAGTGATAGTAACAAACATGCAAAACAAAGTCTCAGTATTAGCCATGCTGAAATTAATGCGTCCCAAACAGTGGATTAAAAACTCGTTTGTCATCGCACCATTAATTTTTTCCGGCCTTTTTACCCAAACTGATGCGATTTTACAAGCTGCAATCGCGATGCTTTTGTTTTGCTTAGGCTCATCGGCCACTTACGTGTTAAACGACTACAATGATATTGAAAGCGACAGGAAACATCCCACTAAGTCTAAAACTCGCCCTTTAGCATCTGGAGCTGTCAGTCCAGGCCAGGCAAAGGTATTGATGGCCTTACTTTATGGGTCCGTCGCCCTTGCTTACTTTTGGCAACCAGCCGTAGTCACGGTAATTGTTGCTTATTTACTGCTCAATATGGCCTATACCTTTTATCTCAAATACCAACCTGTGCTGGATATATTCACCATCGCCATCGGCTTTGTATTAAGAGTCTACGCTGGCGCAGTGGCCCTTGCTGTCCCCTTATCTTCCTGGATGTTTATTACCACGCTGTCACTGGCCCTTTATCTTGCTGCCATTAAGCGACGCCAGGAGCTGGCTAAAAGCGGTGAGAAGGCGCGCTCAGTGCTGCGCTTTTACAATACCCAATTAATTGATAAATATGCTGAAATGTCCGCCACCTGCGCGTTGTTGTTTTATAGTCTTTACGTGATTTCAGATCAACCAGACATGGTGTTCACCATCCCTTTTGTTTTGTTTGGTTTGTTCCGGTACTGGTATGTGGTGGAGTTAAACGAAGAAGGTGAATCCCCCACAGACGCCCTGTTTAAAGATACTCAAATTCAGTTGACGATCATTGCCTGGGTTATTGCTTGTGCATATGCACTGATGGGAGCGAGCGCATGATTGATCTAAGTTATCTGATTACGCCTTTTTTTGCCTGGCTGTGTGCCGGATGTCTCAAATTTGCCATCAATACCATTAAAGCAAAACGCCTGGCGTTTGACCTGATTGGTTATGGTGGACTGCCCAGCAATCACTCATCGATTGTCAGTAGTGCGGTCTTTATTATTTGGTTTAAAGAAGGGCTGCAATCCCCGGCGCTGGTAGTTGCAGTAGCGCTGGCGTTCATCGTCATGCTAGATGCAAACAGTTTGCGACAACAGGTGGGTAAACAGGCGCAAGCCATTAATCAACTACTCAACGAGCAAGATGCTATACCGAAAGTCAGAGAACGGATGGGACATAGCCGCATTGAAATTCTGGCGGGTGTTTTCACCGGTGCCCTGGCTGCCGGGCTTAGTTTTGTATTTTTTGAGACATTTGCCGGTTAAGCCCCGGGTTAAAGGCGGCCGCAGTTAACATTGCCCAAAGCGGGGTCACCATACCGTTGTACAACACATGCCCCGCAATGGCCGATACCAGGATCAATACAATAAAGGCAATAAGGGCAGCGACCACCACAGCATTTTTAGGCTGAGTCAGCATTCGGGTAAACAATATTAAATAACCGCTATATACGGTCAGGGATAACAAGATCCCGAAGTTGATTTGCATATCCATCCAGTCGAATTCAACACGCCATATCCCAGCGCGTTGCATCGCCTGCATATCCAGCCCCAATAACCATTGCCAAATATCCGCAGACACAAACAAAGGCCAAATTTCCATTAACTTTTGATCACGTCCAGAAAACATCACCCGCGTAATACCACCGTTTTCATAAAAAAACAGCACCCGTTGAAACAATGGCTGCTCCTGAAGTTGCTCGCCCAAAATGACAATACCGGCAATCACAATTGACAGCAGCAGAAATCCATACGCCAATGCCCTGGCATCCAGATTAAATAAAATGATCAGGCAGGCACACACTATCACCCCTAAAAAACCACTTTTAGTACCAATCAATAAGGCAAGTGCCGACAAAAACAGAATTAACAAAACAAATTGCAGTAACGATCGTTTAAACGCTGTGGTCAACAACCACGCAGCGCAAATGACAATAACCCCTGATACCGCGTTTCCTGAATAAAAGAATCCCTTAGCCCCAAAGCTTTGATAGGTAGATTGTCCAATTCCCACCAACGCAAACAACACATTCAACAAAATAATGCCGATACTAAATACCAGAATAAGATTGAGTTTATTTAGGGAAAGGTGTCTGAAGGAGCTGATCACCAATACCATAACAAACAAATAAATTACTTTTATGGCCTCCTGGAATGCCAGAAAAAACCAGACATTGTCCACCAGAAAAAAGCGCAATATAGCCCAACAGAAGATCAAAGCGGTACAGACCAGGCACCAAAAAAAACGACGCGGTTCAAACTGGAATGCAAACAATAGCATCAGGCCAAACAGAAACTGCTTGTAGCCGGCAGAAAGTAAGTTAGGTAAGCCCAGGGTTTTGACAAATAAACCATTGACGGTATCAATAAACAGGTAGATACCCAGTAAAAACAGCAAGACATTCTCAAACAAATGCCGTCGCTCAGACTCGCTGTTTTGACCAGAGACATATCTCGCCTGAACATCATATCCAGACGAGAAAAATTGATTAAGCCGATTCATACAAACCCGAAAGCAGGCAATTTATCGACGAGGAGTTATAAGGAATATCAGGGTAAACCAGGCGATGACCAAAAAACCACTCAGAAAGGCCGCCGCGATACAAATCAAAGCACGACGCGGAGCATGTTTCAGTTCAGGCGTATAAGGGGGATCGATGATGGTAAACACAAAATCAGTTCTGACTTCCGCCAACATTAACTGCTTGGTTTGTTCCTGAATGAGCTGATAAAACACCGTTTTCATTTCGATATCACCAATTTGCTGCACTTTGGCTTCCAGGTATTCAATGTTTTCCTTGGCAGATTGAATCTCTCTGCGGCGCATGTCACTGTTTAACTGATTGACCAGCAACGTTAACCATTCCTGTGCCAGGTGAGGAGAATAAAACTCCAGCGCCAGCTTTATGAGTCCGGTATTGGGATCACGCTCAACAGTCAGTCTCTGTAAAAAGTTCTCATATACTTCAAGATTAGTCGGCTCTGGCGGGCGACCATTGATAGACGGGCGAGTCCATGTTTGCGATTGCTCATCGTAGAGATCGGGATCTATCACCAACAGGTTATTGTCAGCATCATATTCAGACGACGCCATCAAATCCTTTTTAATATTGTATTTTGAGACAAAGTTGGCAATAAACTGTCGAGACTTAATAATCTCCAGGGCTACCGTGACCTGATCAGTAGATTCGCCACCCAGAGAAATACCGGCTAAAGACGCTAAACCACCCAACTGCCCAGATAAGTTACTCAATCCACCGCCACTGGCTTCCTCTGTTGGAGAGAGTGTAGTTTCGCTTAGGTAAGTGTTAGATATGGTTAATGTCCATAATGCTGTCAGCAACACCACACCAAAAGGAATTAAAACAATAAGCAACTTTTTAGCTAAAAGAAACTTAAGCAGACTGTGTAAGCTATAATCCAATTGCGAGTTTTCCATTTATTGCTTTTCCTGTGAACTTGCCAAACTTTCTTCCAATCTTGATTCTAGTATTGCGACTTTTTGAATAAGACGAGTGACTGACATTTGTAATTTTGCCCTTTCTATGTCTGCAATCAATAGCTTTATCAATGTGACTGCAAGTGCAATCAACACAACGATGATCGGCGGGTAACCTATACCCAGAGCATTACCAATAGAATCGTTGAGGGCGGGATTTATTCCATACAGCAAAACGCCCAGAGCAATCACAATCCATTTAATACCATCGCGCTGAATTAAATAATCTCTTCGAATCAGCCAAAAGATAGACATTGCGATACTCAATGCCAGAACGGCAGAGACGATTTGAGGATTAAAAAAAGTCATGTAATTGGTCCAGGTTATCTGCTTACTATTTCTTATGAAATATTTTCGAGAAGCTTATTAATAGCGTACTGACCAGATAATAAAGAATTTTAAACCAAGAAGAAAAAATTCTGGAATTACCGTCATATCTTTTATCCATTGACACCTGTACTTCAATAACCTTTAGCCCTGATGCTTTTAACAACAGTAGAACGCCAACATCCTGATATTCCAGCAAACTTGCCCGTTGAGATATCAAAAGTGCCAATGCACTTCGATTGTACAATCTAAATCCAGACGTGATATCGCCAATCTTTATTCCAGAGATTTTACGAAAAATATTCCACACTACTTTTTTTGCAAAACTTGCTCTTCCCTGGCACGCCCCTATTACCACGTCTGGTGCCTCGAAGTCGCTAACGACCGCAACTAACTTTTCAATCTCAGAGCTAAGATGTTGACCATCAGCATCCATCGTAACAACAGCGGTATAGCCTTGCGTCTGTGCATAAATAAGGCCTGTCTGCGTAGCTTGCCAGGCCCCAAGGCTTTCCATATGGTTAAGGCAAATTACACCAGAATTCCTTACAATTTCTGCTGTACAGTCAGTGCTCGCATCATTTACAACTATAATATGAGGCTTGATACTTAAAGTTCTAATACCATCAATAACAGCTTGAATACTGTTTGCTTCATTTTTAGCCGGGATTACAATTGCCAGTCTAAAATCCACAGTACACCTCTATATTCCCAGGCACAGAATTATACTGAAATACCGAAGATTAGCGATTGAAAACTGAAGATAATGGAGACCAATAAGCATGTTAATTAAAGTATCCCTTCATTTTGTTAATAAACACTTGTGAATCAAACCTTTTAGCAAATTCAATACAGTCTTTTTTCATCTTACGCAATACCGACACATCAATGTTATTCAACTGTGTTTTGAGATCCTGAATAGTGGGGTTCTTCGGTAACAAAAAGCCATTATAGCCTTCAAGAACAGTTTCCTTAACACCTCCTTCAGCGACGCCAAACACTGGTTTGCCAGCAGCCATTGATTCAACGGGCGACATGCCAAAATCTTCATCCATTGGAATGTATATTGTCGCCAAAGACCTACCGATCAAAGCCTTTAACTTTTCTGCGCTTGTCCAGCCTGTAAATGAAATATTACGACTTTCTTTGGCCATATTTTGCAACTCACGCAATTGACTACCGCCGGATGCCACAACCAGTTTTTTATCAGGCATTTGCATAAACGCTTTGACAATTAGGTCAACCCTTTTATATGGCTCCAATCTCGCTGTTGAAAGATAGTAATCTCCGTCTTCCTGCCACTGAAATTCGGATGTTTTAATAGGTGGATACACAACCACAGCGTCCTTTTGTAAAAATCGCTGGAGTCTACCTCTCACATTTTCTGAGTTCGCAATTATTACATCCATACGCTCTATTGCTAACTCGAATTTCGGTTGAAACCAATTTACTAACGCATTAAAAGCGGGTTGTTGCCAAACTGGAATTTCTGCCAGGTAATGCTGCTTCAGGTCGTAAACGAATCTCGGAGGCGTGTGACAATACATGAAATTTTGGCCAATATTTCTGTTAGCTACTGCCAGAGGAGCATAACTACCACTGAACATAACTTTGTGATACTGATTAATATCATGTTTTAGGTTTGAAAACGCTCTAATGCCCCAAATTGCCTGCAAAACAGGGTGTCGAGCGGGGAGACCCAACGACTTAATTTCCCCATTAGCGATAGTTACGTCAGGAAAGTTGTGTAAATCAATATAACTGACTAACAAATCCGTCTCTGTTATATTGTTACATAACTCCAAAGACAGGGCTTCAGCTCCCCCTCTTGCCTGTAAATAGTCATACATCAGGAGCTTTTTCATAAACGTCTCCTAATGCAGCTGTTATTTCGCTGTAAAACACGGTCTCATCAAACTGTAATGCATATTTTCTTCTGTACCGGATTTCTTCAAGGTTACCTACCTTGTTGTGGTACCGGCATATGACTTGCGCCAACTTATGCCTAGTTAACGGTAAAGGAATCAAAGTACCAAGTCGATCATCAACAATCGTTTCCAATAGTCCTGCTTCTGCTACACCAATTACTGGAATTCCCGATGCCAGGGCTTCAATTGGAGCAATACCAAACGCTTCATTTTCAGGTACATAAATTAAACATTGAGCCTTTGCATAAAATTGTTGTACATCTTCTAAGGGTACCCACCCGACAAATCGAATGTTCTTATACGCAGCGTATATACGTTTAAATTCATCCAACAATGACCCTCCCCCGACAAATACCACCTCCTTATCAGGTAAAGATACAAATGTGTCTGCAATCAATCGTACCCTTTTGGTTTCTTCAAGTCTGGCAGTAGATAGAAAAAACCCGTCGCGGTGGATTTCAGCAATGTTTCCAGTCTTAACTGGTGGATAAAGTAAAGATGTACGAATACCCGCTTGATGGAATTTCTGCTGTGCTTGTCTTGAATTGCTAAAAACCATGTCAGCTCGCTCCACTGACTTACAGAGTAAAATACGATAAGTCGTTATAAAGCCCAAAGCTAACAATGCTAAAAAAACTCCGTACCGCGAGCGAAGCTCTGCAAAAGACCATTCAAGAAACACCGGAAACATATGGAAGTATACAATTTTCCGTCCGGGCTTCTGCCGCCTCAGTAAACATAGTGGAGCAAACAAACCAGATATCATTGCAGCCCGGGTATTAGGCAAACAATAATTTAATAAGTAAAATAGTAATAACCTGAAAGAATTTAATGGCCCTTCACCAGGACGAAACTTACCTGGTTTCAATTGCTCATTTTTTAACTCCATTTCAAATAGTTTATTGTCAACATAGGCACTTTCAATATGTGCCTCTCCAAGTTCATTACAAAGAGATAGAGAGACATTTTCAGCACCTCCTCGAGCAATAAAATGATCGTAAACAATTACTACTGACACGCATCCTCCCTTTTTATAAAAATTAATGCTGCCAGAAAGATTGTCAACAATGATTCAACAATTAAGCGACTATATATGGCTCCTCGTGTACCAAAATCAGGAATCAAAACCCAGGCTACAAGAAGGTAACATAGCAATCCAACAGAGCAGGCAATTCCATAAGAGGTTTCAGCGTCGCGTAAAATAAGATAAGAAGACAAAATAAGGTTTACAACCAGAGGGTACAACGCCCAAATAAAAAGCGAGATATTCTCTCCAGATTCCAGATACTGACTGGCAAAACAGGCTAAAAACAAATCTCCAAGAAAATGCCACGAAATTTGCCCTATTATTACCAAGCTTAATAAACAAGCCGAATACTTAATCATCAGAGAATACTGCCCCGACATTTGTAACTTGAGTTTTTCAGCAATGCTATTAAAAAAGAAATAACTAATTGGAGTTAAAACTAAAACCGCTGCATCAAAGATTTGAACAGAAATGTAATACTCTGCAATTGCGTAACTCTCGATACCCACCCCCTTTAATAATGGCACATCGACTCTGGTATAAGTCAGAATTGCAGCTTCTATAAGAAAGAATTTATATACAAGCGTTGGTGGTTTGAACCTGGATTTAAATTGATACATATAACGCTCCCCTCTTACCATCATCAATAAGGTAAACAAGGTTGCGATAAAACTTGCTACAAAAATATGGACAAAAGAAATTGATGGCAAAAGAAAAAGCATTGCAACAAGACTCAACAGCCAAAGCAATCGCTGAACAGGTAAACAGAAAGCGTCTTTTAGATAGTTAGAGATTCCCCTAAAGTAGGCCGCAGCCACGAATAACCAGGAAAGAACAACAAAGGTCATCGCAACCACTGCCAGTGTATAATCCCACCAGCAGAGAATTAAAATTGCAGTAAATACAATACATTGCCAATTAACAAACCAATTTAGAGTATTTTTTAATTCACTAAATTCTCGCTTGCTGGCTAACTTGAAAACAGATTCTTTTATGCCAAAATTGAATACGATTAGACACAAAGAAAAAATAGAGTTGTATAGACCGTAGTCAGCGTAGTGTGTTTTCGATAAATAATTAGTCAAAACATACAATATTGCATAGCTACAGACAAAATTGGTCAATGTTGCACAAGCATAAAACCAAAAGCTCTTTATATTATTATTAGTCTCTATAGCTTTCACTTTGCTAAATTCTGTTGTTCAACAATATTTAATTCATACAGGCACAAATTGCTAAGCCAAGCGGAAGTACAAAAAGCGCTTAACCCCTTTGCTCACTTTTAAGAGTGCAAACGTTTTTGTCTTTGTTCTTCAGGAGTTCATTACGTCCTTTTCTCTTATATAAAACATCATTGATCTCAGATACCGGACTATAACCCAGTTTACCTGTCATCAACACTTCACGAAGCGACGCCATATCTTTATTCTGTATACTTGATTGTATTGAATCCAGGAAAATTTCTAATTCTTTTTTAGTCAAGCATAACTCTTTAGCTTTCATGATACGCGCATGACTTGTCCCTTCGACATTACTACCAATTAATAACTCCTCATACAGTTTTTCGCCAGGACGCAACCCCGTGTACTGAATTTCTATATCTCCACCAGGATTTGTGTCAGAACGCACCCTTAACCCCATCAAATTAATCATATTTTCTGCAAGATCTCGGATTTTGACTGGTTGCCCCATATCTAAAACAAAAACTTCCCCACCTTTTGCCATTGCACCGGCTTGAATGACTAAACTTGCAGCTTCTGGAATAGTCATAAAATATCTTGTTATTTCTGGATGCGTAACAGTAACGGGGCCCCCCTCAGAAATCTGTTTTTTAAATCTCGGAACTACCGATCCTGAAGATCCCAGCACATTGCCAAATCTGACCATGCAAAAGATAGTTTTTGTATCTTGAGAAGCAAAGTCTTGCACAATTAATTCTGCAGTTCTTTTTGTGGCCCCCATCACATTTGTGGGCCTAACTGCTTTATCAGTTGAAATAAGTACAAAATGGCTGACACTGTACTTAGCCGCAAGTTCTGCTACGATTTTGGTGCCTGTGATATTATTTTTAATGCCTTGCTCAACATTCATTTCGACCAAAGGCACGTGTTTATATGCGGCAGCATGATAGATAGTTTCAATAGAAAACTCAGTAATTGCTTCTTCAATGAGATTTTTATCCAAAACTGAGCCGAGTATTGGCACAACTTCAACGTCCACGTTTAACTCTGCCAACTCACTTTCGATGGCATACAAGTTGTATTCTGAGGTTTCAAAAATAATAAGTGTTTTCGGTTCAAGTTTGATGATTTGCCTGCATAACTCAGAGCCAATTGAGCCCCCGCCCCCCGTCACCATTACGCATTTTTCGCGAATGCACTTCTCTAATAAACGGTTTTCCGGAGGCACAGCATCTCTTCCCAGTAGATCTTTTATCCCTATATCTCTTAAATGTGTAACACTAACTTTTCCACTTACTAAATCTGCGCTACCCGGTATAGTCAATATTCTAACTTTTAGTGACTCAACAGACTTGATGATATTCTTCTTTTGTTGTTCAGTTGCACTTGGGATTGCCAATAGAATTTTATGAACATTGTACTCTTCAACTAGTTTCGCGATTTTTTCAGGTCCATAAATTTTAACATCTGCGACTGTTGTATTTTGTATATGTTGATCACAGTCAACGAACGCAACAGGAGTGTATTCTTTGCCATGAATCAACGACAAACATAACTGTCGGCCTGAAGACCCCGCACCATATATAATCACTTTTTCTCTCGCCGAATTGTGCTGAGAATGTATCAACCCTCTAATAAACAAGCGTGAACCAGCGGTAAGAATTAATATTAAGGTAAAGTAAATGAACGGTATGGAACGGGGCATATTCGCATTTAGAACATAGCTGCTAACTAGCAGAGTTACCGCGGATACCAAGCTTCCCAGCGTAAGATTTGATAATGCCTTAACATCTATATACCTGATGACAGATCTGTACAGTCCAAGTCGTATCCAGACAAAAATTGAAACCATACAGGTGATACCTACAACCAGGATATGATCATTAGTTATCCAAAGACTAATGTCCTGCTCACCAATTCTAATAACAAACGCAAGAAAGTACGATGACACAATAAACATCACATCACATGATAAGGTTATCACTCGCTTCCAAATACGTGGAATTTCAAAAAACTTAAACACAAATCTCATTGTATAATCTACTTGCGGAATTATTTCGATTGACGGCCAACGCCCCTTTCACCATGTCTACTCTATTAAAACTGTCGCTAGTGAGTGATAACTTACTCGTATTCGAGCAACTCCAACGCTCCGTCCTTAAAGTGAATAACATTTTCAGCGGCTTTTGCATGACTTATCATTCTGGCCTTCCAAACGATTACTTTTTGTCCATGACGATTAAAGTAAAATGCGCCGGGGTATGGCTTAGTAACTGCTCTGACTAATTTCTCCGCCTCAATCACTGAGCCTTCCAGGTTTATTTCACCATCTTCGGGTTTCCGACCTGGCCAATAAGTCGCTTTTGATTCATCTTGTATATGCAACTCTATATCATTGTTACTCAAGGCCATTATAGAATCGCGAATAATGCTTATATGTTTTTCATTCACCGCGTTGTACAAAGCAAAGGCGTCTGTCTTGTCCGATAAAGGAATCAGCTCCTGCGCAATGATTTCACCGGTATCAACGCCCTGGTCAAGTTTAAACATAGTAACACCAGTCCGTTCCAGTCCTTTTAGGATTGCCCATGGAATTGCCGCGCGCCCTCTACCCTCAGGCAATAAGGTAGGATGAATTCCGATAACCCCTTTGTTTGGTGCATTTAGTATTTCTGTACCCGCTATTTGTGACCATCCAATAATAAACAACCAATCTATATCAAAATCATTTATCAATTTGATACATTCGCTATTGTTTATGTGAGTTGTTTTCGCCAAGTGGATAGCATGCTTATGACAAAAATCATCCAAATAAACACGCCCTGATTTATTCTTGGCCATATCATCGGTGAGTGTAATAGCGAGTTCAAGTGACTTCCCTCCCTCGTAAATAGCTTCCATACACGAAAGACCCAATTTTACGCAAGTTACAAATCCAAATTTCATAACATCCTCATCAATAGGTCGGTGGTGGTTTCACTAAATAGTTGAGTGTTTCAAAAATAATCTTGAAGTCAATACTCAAACTGACGTTGTTGGCATAATTACCGTCAAATGCTGCTTTTTGAGCGATGCTCATTCCATCAAATGAATTTACTTGTGCTAATCCAGTTAAACCGGGCAAACATTGCAATGAACCGTTTGCACGTCTTAATTCAATCAATTCCAATTGCCCAGGTATAGGAGGACGAGGCCCAACTACACTCATATCACCTTTTAGTATGTTATAGAGCTGTGGTAATTCATCTAAATTAGTCCTTCTTATTAATCTCCCAACCCAAGTCAGTTGTACTTCACCAATTTGATCAGACGGCAAATTTCCAGTATTTACCGGCATACTCCGAAATTTATAAAAGCGGAATCGCTCCCCGCATCTTCCTATTCTTTCCTGCACAAATATCACGGGGCCCGGGTCAAATACTTTGATCAACACAGCAATCAAAAGTAACAAAGGGCTTAAAACAAAAAACGCACTTAATACGATTAATAGGTCTAAACACCTTTTCCCTATTTGTTTATACACCAGTTAAACCTCTTTGAAAAACAACCTGAAAAGCTTCAGAATACATTTGCCCAATTTGAGCACCTCGATATGCAGCCAGCCCTTTAATAGCTTCCACACTCCTGGGATGTGGATAATCACGCATTACATTTCGATAACATTGTAGTGCCTGAATTTTAATATCGATTTCCTGCTCGATTTCAATGAAGAGATTCGCATTGAAACGGTCCCCCTCGCTCTCAAAAGACCAATCAGTAGCAGATTGGATTTCCATAAATGCCAACATCTCAGGAGCTTTGATATCAGACCTTCTCTGAAAATATCGGCAGGCTACCATACATGCCTTACTTATTTGCCGGTGGTCATCGTTCAAATCTGCGGGATGATGGGTGAAGATTCTTGTTGGCGAAAACGTTCTAATTTGTTGCTCAATAAATTGTACCATTTCAACATGTGCAACTGTGTTCATCCGTAAGTTTGGGAAACTCCCTAAAACGGGTTTAGAAAAACCCAATAGACTATTGGCATTAATCATGTCTGTGTACAACTCTTCATCGTTGGGCCTTTTATGCCTAACATCAACTTGTCCACAGAGAATAACGGGCTGAACAACCTGACCATTTTTAACCAACTTTGCTCCGGTTGCCCCAAAACCTAATACCTCATCATCTGGATGAGCAACAACTAATAGATTTATTTCATTCATAACGTCCACATCAAATTACTGTATCGAGCCAATACTTACTTTCAGGCTGCCATCCTATTAATGACTTTGCTTTTTGATTTGAAACAGCAAGGTCACACAACAATTTGTCAACCAATTGAGGCTTACCGTAACAGCGAAACAAAAAGCGCCATAACAACTCAGGGGCAGGAAACAAAATAGAGCGAGAATTCACCTGCATTTTTATTAATTTAATAATTTCAGCAGTGCTAAAAAATTTATCTTCAGCCAGGTTAAAGGTCTGATCATATGAAGCTTCATTTGTTACAATCGCGCTCAGAAACGTAATCATGTTTCTAATATGAATTAGGCTCCTCTGATTCGTTGAGGAAAACAATGGTAGTGGAAACCCTTTTACCAATACGCTTTTGAGCGCGCTAAGGTTAGCCTTAGCGCCCTTACCAACAATTAAAGTGGGCCTGACAATTGTAAACCTAATATCATGCTGTCTACAAAAATGTTTTACGATACCTTCCGCCATCAACTTGCTGACCCCATAGGGGTCTTCCGGACACGGCGTAACGTCTTCGTTTATTGGCATGCCCGGTGCACTTGTCTCACCCAGAACTTTTATACTGCTTACATAAATAAAATGCTTTACTCCGCGCACGGCGCAATCAACAAGTAACTTTTTTGTAGCCTCAACATTGATAGTATTAAACTCACGCCGAGCATCTTCCGAGGAGTTGTCTTTCATGTGGGCTCTTCCGGCCAAATGAAAAACTGTTGTTACTCCCTTTAAATGTTCCCGCCAGTCAGTTGCACTACAGAATGTTCCAACTGTGCGATGATAGTGTTGCGATGGACTTCGCGTAACACCTACAAAGTCGATATCGCTTTTAGCAAAGTACTGACAGAGTTCCTGACCTACAAATCCACCCGCACCGGTTATCAAAATACTAATATTACTGTCTCCGCAACTAACACTTCCAACATCCACCATGGATGGTGAAAAAATCATAATTGTACAATTCAAATATGCTATTTAACTCATGATAGAGTCTGCCATATTTTTCATTATAAATTCGCGACTA
This sequence comes from Planctobacterium sp. R6, assembly GCF_055755215.1. Lineage (NCBI taxonomy): Bacteria > Pseudomonadati > Pseudomonadota > Gammaproteobacteria > Alteromonadales > Alteromonadaceae > Planctobacterium > Planctobacterium sp. R6. Next base: position 311,691 of record NZ_JBVTQY010000001.1, on the reverse strand, counting down.
TACTTTTTAATAAACTCGCTTCTGTCTGTATTTATCAAAGATAGAGCGCGAAGTGACTCTGCACCTTGCTGTGCATCACACGGTGGGAAAACGCAAGCATTGTCAACTTCATCGTGAATAAAATCTGCGGCATAACCACCTACACCTGCCAAAACAGGTTTACCTGTTGCTGCATATTCGAATACTTTTGAAGGCAAAACTTTTTCAAAAGCAGGACGGTCATTTAGATGCATAAATAAAACGTCGCTATTGGTATAATGCTCCAGCAGTTCTTCTCTTGATACTGGCGCCAGCAATTGGACATTTGGCAAATTTTGGATCGAATCCTGTAATTGCATTTTACGGCCACCATCTCCCACTACCTTAAATAGGAACTCGGGCATTAGTAAAGCCATACCCGGAATTATGTAGTGTAATCCCTGAGACTCTCCTAAATTGCCAGCATAAAGGACCGTCGGCATTTCATTTGACTCGGTATTTTTAAAGCGAGAAATGTTTTCAATGAAAACAGAGTCAATACCATTTGAAAAATAACTATAAGCGGGCTTTGGAAAACGCTGAGTGAAATACTTTTCGAATCCTTTAGACACCAGATTAATATGATTTGCTTTAGAAAAAGTGTAGTTTTCAATAAATCTCAACAATGGCCTCAACAAAACAACAAACCTGGACTTAATCACATCCTCGATAGTATCAACAAATATATCTCTAATATCTAAATATAGTCTAACGCTCTTTTGCCTCGCAATTTGAGCTCCAAGAAATGCAGTAAACAATCTGGAACTGGTGGCAAACACCACGTCATAATCTCGTCCTTTGATTAACCTAAGAACCTCACGGTAGTAAACGTAAAATGACCTAATCTGATCAATCATTCCACTGTTATGAGATGGAATTTTGATGCGCTTAATTATTGCATTTCCATCCACCTCATGCTCTTTAGCGGGAACTTCAAATGAAGCGTAGCGATTTGGCATAGTTGTTAGAATATCAATTTCAACACCCTGATATTTTTTTAACCTCTCAACCAATGCTGTACAGCGAAAGGAGCCAGCACACAAATCTGGCGCATAATAAAAAGACAATACTAATATTTTCACGTATTAAAACCCAAGTTTTGTTCACCCTAATAATGTAAATTGCGTATTTACAGTCTCAGTTTCAAAATTCATCAAAAGAGCTTTATTAGCATGTGACTCGCCAAATATTGGAAACCAGGTTGCATCTTTAATTTCAATAGTGCCCGACGATGTCACCAATATTTTTTGTCCCTCCGCAACTTCCAGGACAATCTTGTTTGTTTCCTTTTTGACGATTTGTATTGCAGGATGTAAATAGAAAATTGCAGTTGCAGTTTCGAATTGACCTAACAACGAATCAATGATTTTAATACTGTCAGGAGTTGATCGGATCATTCGGTCGTGAATTAAGTTTTGATACCCGTCATGACGCGCTTGTAAGGTAACACTTTCTCCGTCCAAATCTCGTTTAATCAACGTTGTTCTGGCTCTGTCGGCAACCCGAAATGCCCCCCATACATCTGAAGAACTTAAATGGTTGACCTCAACTGTATTGTGAGCCCTGGTGCTCCGCTGAAATGCTCTAAGTTTCCCGGCTTCATATACTGACGTCCCTGAATTGACTAATACTCTTTGGTCCTTGACTGACCATTCAAAACACAACGAATCAGCGTGAGCATGGCCAGGCAAATAATCAGGACCTATAGACCCATGATCGAATAAAAGCGAATGACAGTGTTGTTCAATACGTGAATACCCTGAGTCAGATAGTGTCACCAAAGTTTGTGGTTTTAATGTTGGAACATTCAACCCACACTGGTCAGCATAGGCCAGCAATTCCTTAATGTTTGGCGCAATATCAAAAGCCGCATCATTAAAGAAACTAATTTCACCGTCTGGATGAGACATCACAGACAACCAATTAAGTCCTTTTATTGCAATTTTACTTAACTGCTTCTTTACATTTTGCAAAGATAAACGTTGCTCTATATTGATCAGGTAAATTAGATCTAATACATCCCATAATAACAGAGCCTGGTACATAGTGCTTAATTCAAAATGGCCTCCATCTTCCAGAAACTGCTCGGATAGTTCTCGTTCAATGATAGCTATTCCTTTACGGAGGTATTTTTCAGAAGCTCTTTCACTTTCACTAAGCAATCCATAAAAAATCAACGCCTTCGCATTGACAAATAAGTGGTTACCAAGAATGTGATACTCGAGTCGATGAAATAAATACTCGACTTGCATTCCCAAACTTTTACACAATTCTTCACTCAATTTTAGGTTTTTACTGTTGCTACAAAACTTCAGTATATTAACTAGTCGCAAAGATATCGGATATGACTCCCAGCCAATTCCGGAGGGAGAAGAGCATTGTTGCAACCACTGTTGAAGCAGCGACTCCTTTTTTCTGTCACTAATAGCCGATGAAAAAACAGCTAAATCTGGCAAGTAGTGAAGATTGTAACTCCAAAGCCTACTTTTATTGTCTTGCTCCCATCCATCGTTCAGGTCACCTTCAATTCCAAGAAATTTAAATACCTGACCATCTGTAGATGATATTGAGAGGTATGAAGGCCAATTTATCTTATCAATCTTAACCGGTTTATAGATTGAAGCGTTCCGCAACGAAGGTTGCGGTAAAAGCCGATATAATATCTGGTAAAATATCTGGGTAATTTTAAGAAAATAAATAGTCGTTACATAGCGGCGTAATTTAAGTACCAATGAACCCAATGTTTTGCGTTGTTTCCTTGCACGAGTCATCTATTATTAAACCTGTTTTTCTTCTTGTTTTTTTTGCCAATACTCTACCCACCTGGTAATAAAAATCATTTGCCACACTTTGTGGTAGTTTATTGCTCCACCTTCAAAACAAGACTTCAAAACAAGACTTAATCCATCTTCTTTCAAAATTGCAGTCACTTTGGAGTTTATCATCAGTCGTTCTATATCCGTCGCTTCAAGCCCTTCAAAAAACGCAGGGATAGATGGATTAAATCCAGTTTTAGTAAACGGAGACCATTTATAGTTTATTTTTTTTTGCAAAAGTTGTAACAGAGGCTTTTTACCTAAACTCCACCAACCCGCACTCGCCATTGATTCATCAAACCACTTATTAGTTACTTCCAAGTCAAGAAATGGTACCCGCATTTCGATTGAAGCCCTCATAGATGACTTATCTGCTACCAGCAAGTTATGTGCTAAAAAGCCTCGCATCTCTAGGTATCTCATACATAAGAATGGATTTTTCTTCGCTGGATTTGGAATGAGAGCATCTATGCGATTATGCATTTGTGACTCTAACTGTTTGTGTTGCTCGCTACCAAATAGCGATTTTAATTCCTCAGAGGAGAAATACCCCACGAGCCTCGTATACCTACCAAGAAAATTTCTCTCTTTAAGATAATATTTAATTCTGTCCAGTTTGTGTTTTGAGCCAAATTTAAACAAAGAAGCCATAGTGGAGTAAACAGCAAGTGCCGGATTAAATATCCAACTGAACTTAGTAATATAATATCTTAAATACCCGCCAAACAATTCGTCTGCGCCCATTCCAGAGAGCATGACCGTAAATCCCTTGTTTTTAGCAATTTTTGCAAGGTCGTAAGAAACCAAATAAGTTAAATCCGTAACGGGCTCTTCGATTCCATCAATTACTTGATCAACTACAGCAATAATATCTTCAAATTTGCTGGTCCTCGGTAGCTTGGCAACGTCAAGCTTTCGCTCCAAAGTGGTGGCTAACTTTCTGACCACCTGCTCTTCTTCGCTTATGCCTTCATCCATGTGACCATCAATATATAATAAGTCTGTATTTACCTCAGCAGCGATTACAGTAGAATCAAGCCCACCACTAAAAAAAGTTCCTAAAGGTACATCTGCAACACATTGCCTTTCTATTGCTGATGAGACCGTTTCATTACTAAATGCACCAGAACTTTGTTCGTAAACAAAAGTATCTGAGTGAAACAGTCTGTTGTCGAATGTAACTATTTCACCGGGTGCAATTTTTTTAATGTATTTAAAACCAGTATTAGGTTCATGAACATAACCAAAGCTCATGGCCTCTAAAATGTCTTCATTAGCAAATTCCAGGTCAACACTAAAGCTAGATAAAGCTTTAATTTCTGAGGCAAAATACAATGCCTGGTCTTTTTTATAGTAATAAAGAGGTTTAACACCTAAGGGATCTCTTATTAGAGACATTTTTCCGCTTTTTAAACAAAGAAATGAAATTGCAAAAATACCGTTAAAGTGACGAACGATATCCACGCCTAGCTGATCTAATAGCTCTGTAATCACTTCTGTATCAGACGTGGTTTTCCACTCCTGGTGGGGCAGTAAATTTCTAAGTTCTTTAAAGTTATAAATTTCACCATTGAATACAACAAGAGACTTACCGCTGGACGCATAAAAAGGCTGCGAAGACCGTTCGTCCAGATCAATTACTTTTAGCCTTACGTGCCCAACACCGTAATTCAGATTATTGATCTCCTGGAGTATATACCCTGATGAATCAGGTCCTCTGTAACGCATAGCCTCCATGGATTGAACAAGTTGCTGTTCTTGATTAGTTTCACTTATGTAACCCGAAATTCCACACATTCAGTTATTCACTTTTTAAAATATATTTTAGTTGCCCGCACATGCGAGTTGGATTGCTTCTATCCCGTGTGTAAAACAAAGGATCGTTCAACGTGATTGCTTTCCGTAATCTACAGTACTCACCCTCATTTGGACTTGTTCTATATAACATTTAAGCGACAGACTTCCATGGACGTTCATATTGACTACAAAACATACATCACAGCTCAATTTTATACATTTTAAATTCATCGCTAAGTGTCTTCACGCACATGAATACCATCTCAAATTTACATTCGCCACATTTAGGGAAATTTACTATAGGCTCATTGGATTAGACCAAAGACAGGACTATGTCAGAAAGAGCCCCCTTGTTAAAGAAGTTGGCTACTGAAACTACAGAATTATACACGCAAATTAAGATAATTAGGCAGGTTAATACCGTTTTCCCTAGCAGACTTCAATCCGTCTTGATATCCCACAAAAAACCGTCAAGTATATACTGTATAGGTAATCCCCAAAAGCAAAATTGCACAAAATTGAAGTTCTAACGTTAGCTAATAATCAAAATTTAAAAATTGAGTTAGAACTGAATAATATAAACTGGCCCTTTGATAGGATCTATAAAATCAAAACCTGGGGGCTTTAATGACAATAGTTCTATTTCACCTCTACCAAGCAAATAGGATTTATTGCGAATTATTCTTTCTTGCGTTTTTTTAATTTCCCGGTACTTAGCGGAGTTCTCACCATAAAATTCTCTTGCAGCCTTAACAGCCTCTTCCAACAATTTGGGATCATAAGCGGTAAAACTATATTGATAAGATAATGGAGGTATAAATAATTCTGCATGAGAATAACTCAATTTTTCAGTTACACCTCTAACAGAGCTGATCGTACCCAGTGGATTTTGTCTGTATTTTTCAACCTGGTCTTTTCCCAATTGGTAACCAATGAAAAATCGACACTGCCTGTTTTCAACGGAACAACCAACACTACTAAACACCAACTGTACAATAATACAAGATAAACTTGCGCACAAAAGTGCGGCGGTAATCAAAGCACCATTTCTGCTAAGACTTATAAAGTATAGTGAAACTGCTGCTCCCATCATAATCGGAAGCGTATAGTCAAAGTAGTTTTTAGGCGATATTGTAAATCCAGCAATCAATTGTATGTTAGCCAACAGAAAAATAAGAATCGTAATCTGAGTGGCCAACCTAAAAAACCGGCATTGCAATGCGTTTCCGGTACCTATTTGTATCAAACAAACAATACACATTAGTAGTGCCAGTAGTCCATGAATAGGGACAAAAAGGTTTCGAGAATATATCAATTGACTACTCATAACTTCATAGGATTGAGGGACGTATATTTGCAAAATGTGTAAAGCAAAAAGCGCAAATGATGCCAAAAACAAATATGTAGCTACTGGAGAAGCAATTAGTCTAAGGAATGACCATTTAAGCTGATCATTTTTAGTTGCCCAATGATTGAGCATTAGACAACTAAGGAACATGAAATACCCTACACCGACAAAAAAATATACAAAAGGTAAAGGTATCAGAAGTAGCCAAGCTTTTTTGTATCGAAAATACAAGATAGCGCAAAGAGAAATTAACAAATAAGACAGTTGTGGCTCAGGTGTACGCATTATGGATGCGTTTCCTTCCCACCCTGAAACTATCATCTGATAAGCTCTGGGTAACCCCATCCAATCCTTAATATATGGGTTGGTATAATTGACCAGCACAGAACTAAACAAAATAATGGGCAACAACGCAAATGATATTACTTTGGAAACACCTATTTTTCGGAAGATATGCCAAACAGAAATAGCAATTGCTACCAATATCACAGTATCAAACAAGACATTTTGGTAAGCCCCAGACAGTCCAAAACGCAACAAAACATAATTGATATTTAGCAATAAATATCCAGGCGTAGTTCTAACTTGCTCTGCGACCTGTAAAGTAAGATAAGTCTCTTCATCCCATGCATTAACATAAACATAATGTTCACTCACATTAGATGCGACTATCATTGGCATCCAGTTAAGGAGAAGGCATAGCGCGAACCCAAGGCCAGATAATAAAAATAGACCTGATGGAAAATGTAGTTGAAAAGACTTGCTTGGTGTTCCCAATTAAAAATCCGTCCTTTTCTGATTTTTGACTAAAGCAATTTCACAGTGGCCAGTAAAAATCCAGTCTTTGCTCAACTATTTGGGTCGGACTTTTTGAATTGCTCCAACCCACGAACACAATTGCAAACCCGGGAAGAGTGCATATTCTGTATGGTTCTGATGAAATCTTGCCCAGAATGTGGACATATCTACTTTAATTCACTTAGCCAGCAGCATAACTAATTCAGCCTTACGATAATATTTATACTTCGGGGGAACCTAAGTTCCTGTCAACAATAATAAGTTATGAATATTAAATGTGCGAGTAGAAATAATATCGCAACATAATTGCTACGACAATTTCTACCTATACATTTAACATCATATTGGAAAGCTGCGAGAAAAAATCAGTGCCGTGATTTCTTATTCACAAGCCACTGCTTGTTTCATACAATGTGGCACTTATTGATTTTCAACTCCCCAATGAAACATTTAAATTAGGTACAATATGCGCTACGAAATTTCTGAACTTGCAAGCCAAAAGGTCAATGAACACATTTTAATCAGTGGGGCTGCCCGAAGTGGCACGACGATAGTAGGCAAACTTATCCATACATTTGAGAATGTAGAGTTCAATCACGAGCCTCCTATGATATTTTCTCTCCTGCCTTTAATTAACGAGCTACCGGCTGAGCATTGGAAATTGTTATTTGAAACATATCTTTATGAAGATTTCTTTATTGATGCGCTTTGTGGTCGCAGAATCAATTGCAACCGTGCTGATGATTCATCTATTTGGAATGTTAAAACTGAGAAAGAAGTCAATGCACGACTCGAGAAATCCGTAAGAAAGTCAGATTCCGAAAGTAAGGGGTTGAATAGCCATATAGCGATTAAGCTACCAGACATAACGCATTATCTACCAAAATTAAAGTCATATTACCCGGACAGTAAAATTGTCATTGTTCGGAGGGATGCAGTTGGTACCATCAGTTCAATGATAGACAAGAGATGGTTTAGCGATGACAACGCAAATCACAATTTAATATGGCCATTTGTTCGCTACAATGAGAGAAAAATACCTTATTTTGTTGATACCGAAGATCGTGAAAAATGGTGTGGACTTAGTGAAATTGACCGATGCGCATACTACTACATCAAAATAAACAAAGCTGCAGATAATATCCCCGGCAGAATTGATTTGAAATATCGTAAGTTGCTTGACGCCCCTAATGAGACAGTTAACACATTGGCAAGCAAACTTGGCCTCAATTTTGGTCCACGCACGCAAGAGGTTATCGAGCAGATAAAACCAACAGTAAAAAGTCGCGTTACGGAACTAAATGCCAAAATACACAATGAATTTAGAGATGAACTTGAGTACTACTCAGAACAAAGTGCTTAATCAACAACGATGTTCATAATGATGTTTGCAATGGATAGCAGATAGGACGACGTTTTTTAAATTGTTCTATTGCTACCTATTGCAATGCAAAATTATGTACCAGGAACGAGCTTTTTATTGCTCCGTTTGCATCAGAATCAATCTGTTCTAGCTGTATACCAATATAAACTTTGGACTGTGAGACCGTGCTCAAATTGAAACTAACCTTGCTTACATTCGTATTGAAGCTCACTTCCCGTATATCGATAACTTCACCAGAAAAACCACAATGTAAACTCACGCTCATGATAGAAGTTTGACTAACTAATGATGATACCTCGACATCGAATGAAAGGAGCTCGTGTGTAGGCTCAAAAATTGGTGACCATACGACTACGCTTTCATCAGACAGCCAAAGCTCCGATAAGCCTTGATTCAGAATCTGCTTGCCAAAATAGTCCGCGTTATTACTGACCCAATTAGAAAGGCCAAGTGGACTACTTAGCGCTAATTCACAATTTCCCACAGGCTCCGAATAAAGGGTCAATGTCTCAGATATATTCCTTGAATGTTTAAATTCAATATTTTCCAGCGAGTTGCTCACTATTACACTATCTGGGTAGGCATAACTACAGAGGTATTTCTCGTCAATCTGTGTAAAAAGTCTTAGAATTGGCGGTAACGGCTCCCCAAAGTCAGCCCCAATAAACGACTGATTTACAATTACCGGAAAGCCTTGTTTTCGTTTACCTGAAAAAATTGGATAAACGAGTTCCAGTTGTTCAAATCGATGCATTTTGTTTAGTGCACTAGATTTTGAATAGTGAATAAACAGGACGCAAATCAACATTCCTAAACCAACAATTGCGAACCAAGTAGACAAACGTTGATTGATTTCTTGTGGCGTCATACGAGGGTGCCAATCTTGTGTAAATGAAGCAACACAGGCAACTGTAACAACCATCCAAGGCAAACTATGATCGGAAAAATTGTCCACCATCAGTCCACAAAAACAGGAGAGTACGAGGACTCTTATTGCCGTTGAATTGCTCCTTTTCAATATTAAAATTAATAGTATTACGAACACAAGTGTGGCGAAAATCCCACCATCAATTGCCGTCTGCAGTAAGATATTGTGCGTATTGTTGCCCATTGAATCACCGGTGAGTCTGAACCCACCGTTACTAATACCAAGTAATGGGTTTTCTACAATATAGGAAAGTGCTCGAGTCCAAATAGCTATTCTTTGTTCGGTTTCCGCAAATACGGGAATGCTATCCGATAGCAATAACTCCGTCCCTAAATTAACAGAAAACACCGCAGGAAAAATCCCCCCCAATTTTACAATCGCTGTAACAGGAGAAAGCTGCACAATTAAAACGGTACTTAAAATAAAAATGAGAGCGGACAACACCAGTAAATCAATACGCTTACGAAATCGTAAAATCAAAACTGCAATAATGGTCAATGCTATCATCAAGATAAAAACTCTCGCCCCACTCAAGAATCCAGATACTAAGTTAAGCATCCCAACGAGGGTAAAAATCAAGGTCTCAGACTTGGCCCCCTGCTTTGCCAGACACGCAGCTATACTAAAACAAGAAATCGAAATTATTGCGGTGATAGCACCTAAATCAGTACTTATAGCAAATACACTCCTTATATTTCCGACATCACCGATATTGCCCGCAATAAAATAACGATAAAAAGAAAATGCACTTTGATTGTCTAACTTTTGCCAAATTGCTACGAAAGGGATAAGTAAAAATATGGCGGCGATGAAAACCCAACCATATCTTTGTCTTGAAAGTGACAACTTATTTTGTCCTTGTGGGAGAGAGAACAACCACACTGTCAAGGGGAGAGCAAATTGAACAATAACCAAGGTTAATCCCCAGCTTGCAAATTCATTGCTAGTTTCAAAGCGCTCTCTATTATAGATGAGTGAAATAAAGCATAAGCATTGATATAGTGATACAAGGCATAATTCCCACCTATAATTCTTGAAAAAGTTTTGTAAGCCAATTGTATTAATTATTTTGCTTATCAACAAAACGACCAGAATCAAAAGCGTTACTGGTGCGAATGAAAATGGTATAGATGGCCAAATGGATGTAGGTTGGATAACGGATAGTAGAAACAATAAAGTAAAAGCCCCGACATGGCGAAACCTCAACTGAGAATGTGAATTCACTTTTAGCATTAGATATTTAAATAAGTTTCATGTTTAGAAATGTGCCCTTTCATTTGAATAATTGTGAATCTAACCTAGCTCAAGCTCACATTTAATCATTTACAGAAACACGTGAAGCCAGCTCAATTAAGGCATCGTCAATTTTGTCACATTCTATAATTATATTATTTTTAGAGAAAAATCGCTCACGAAACGAATTAAATTCTAAGAGGGACCGATCCAGGTTAATAACCATGTCACGAAGGTGTGAGGTGTCCCTACACACATTTTTAAATTCGTTATCTAAATAAGGAAGATCAAGTTGATCTTCAGGGGCTGTTCTACATAATAAGTAAGGCACGTTTGCATAGAGCAGATCCAACACAATGCCCGAATTGTAGGTAATTGCTAATTTTACCTTTTGTAATAACACTTCACTTTCAGGATCTGAGTGTTTTATAATTTTTATCTGGTTGAAGAACGCCTTATAATTTTCAATATTGTCTCTAGGGTGCAGCTTTACTGTGAGTTCAAGACAGTTTTCTGCTTCTATGTCCAGAAGGAGTCGTATAATACCCTTGTTTTCATCAATACGTTTAGGATTAGTGAAAAAGCAAAGGCTATTGCGAAATTCACATGTCGCCGTTTCTGTAATGCCTTTTAACGATCCTATGTACTCAATAGCCTGTTCAGGAAATACTGCTTTAAATTTCTTTTTGGAATAAGGCGTATCCACAATTAAAAAGTCACCTGCAACAGGTAAAGGGATATAACAATATTCCTGATCACATGACATAATTTGCAAGCAAGGTAAACCAAACTGTTTAGCGACTTTAGCATCTATAAATGCATGAGGTGACTTTTGCTCTGTCGTTATCATAGCAATGGTATTTACTTTTAAGCTGGAAACACTTTTTTCCAAACATTGCTGATATAACATAAGATCAACAGATAAAATCAACGCTTCTCTGTAGGCTCCTCTTAGATCAAATTTAAAGCCATCTATCTCCAAATAAGTAGATTGCTTACCAACATCATAGAGCAGTCTAAAAAGTGTGAAGTACAATGACAATAATGAGAGTGCATTAGCTTTCCCATACAGGCTATGCATAGCAAATTTCAATGGATTATTGTTACCAAAAAGCCACTTTTGATTCATACCAAAATCAATCGTGGATTCACCGTAAATCAAATCTACGTCCAAATTAGTGCGATTTAAATATGGGAACAAAAACTTAGATTGCGACTTTGAGCGTGTTACACAGACAATAGAATCCTTTTTACATTTACTTTCTGCTATTTCACCTTGGTTAACTTTATATTTTAGTAGTTCAACCAAAGATTTGAAAAACTTAACAGCAATCACTGCGTAGATTCTTAGTGAGTTGTGAAGCAATAGCTTTTTCTTGCTGGTTTCTTTGAAAATTTCAACTTCGATACCGCTACTTTTGCAAAAATGATATAAATAAAAACCTAAAACAGCCCCTCGTTGATACCAACGATATCCCTGAGTTTCATGTTCTGCCATATAATAAGTCGAAGTTCTAATTACAGTTTGAGCTTCCTGAAGAATCACGAATTGATTTTCTTTATTACCCAATGAAATCGCTTTTTTTAAAGCATAAAAATAGCGAAAAACGGGCTCTACACTACATTGATACAAATTATTAGCATAAGGCAATAACCGGCTCCTGAGGTCACTGCGGAATCCATTAATCATAGATGTGAATTCAGAACCTATTAGGTTATGGGGTATTGAAAGGTTCATAACATCAATGAATATACAAGGTATTTCAGGTTTTACTTTGGATATAACAACATCATTTTTTGAGACTGTGCGCAAAAAATCACTTATGTTTTCATCTGTAAATACTACGTAAATTTTCATTTTTTGCTATCGCAGTTAACAGTACTTTAAAGCGGTACTGAAAGTTTATTAACCGGTTATGGGATCAGTTTTTTACATCCAGTCCACGCACCGGATGTTCTCTATATTTCGACTCCAATTGTCTTTGTTTTGAGCTCATAACAAACGCAATTACGAGAGGTATCAATGGGTTGTTAAATAAAATATAAGCAAACATTGACTGCACAATCATACTGACAAGGAATACATAGTTCATATATGCAAGAGGTCTGGTTAATCGGATTTTAAAAGCAGTCCAGATTACTGTTACAAACATAGTGGAAATAGAAATGAACCCTATTACACCAAATTTGGAGATTATACCCAAGGGGGTGAAATGTGCATTAGTATGAGTTACTCCTGCAGCCTGAAGTTCAGGGTTGTCAAACCAAAAATACCTAAAGCCAAACCCTTTCCCAAATACATAATCGTACCATTCCAAAACATGAATGATCCCTAAGATTTCACTCATACGATGCCTGTCTAACTCCATGAGCTTGTCATAGCTAAATTCAAAATTTAACAGCAATTGAACCTTAGAAACCCCCGGAATACTTTCAATTGCATTGATAGAAATGTAACTGAAACCTAAGAACACAACTACAGACAAAAAGAGAAACTCCTTCCACCTTAGAGAAAATCTTCTAAAGGTCAATACGAAAATTACAAACAAACCAATTATTATCATTCTTTTTCCGGTAGCCAACCCCAAGAGAAAAACTAAATAACTGTATAGTGTATTACCTGAAATAACGGTTAATGCATAACTATATGTAATATTAGGGGTAGCGGAAAAGTAAAACTCATGTCCTGCAAAACTCAAAACGTACATAGAGCCGACAGTTAACACTCCAACAAAAACAGCCCATTTACAAAACTTCACAAGAAATGCAGCAAATTGATTTGCATAATGTGAAACTGAAAACAATTGATGGAAAATGAGAATTTTGAGGAAAAACGTAGTATAAACAACAATATCAGTAACAAACGTATGGTTAAACTGTTTGTTCAAGACTCCCATTAAAGGAGCGACACAGAACAACAATACAGGCCAAAAAAGATATGATGGAAAGACCCATTTCCGAATTGATAAAGTCATCAGTACCACAAAAGCAAGGTCTACAAACCAAGAAGCTACCAGCAGCAATCTGGTTATATCAAAAATGCCCAATTGGCGAATAACTGAAGCACCACTTATCACCAGAATAAATAATTGAGCTGAGTAGTAAATTGCTACTAATTTATAAATTTTCATTAGAAAACCAAAAATTCAAAGATGCCAACTTACAAATGGTGCTGTAACTGAATTTGTAACTGCTTTGCCACTACGGAATTCCCGTAGACGCTAAGGTGATGGTTGTCAGAAAGAAATAACTTTTCCGTATCTTTATCTTGCCAGAGTTGCTCTACAAACCCATCGTTAAAAACGTCTTTTAATACCGCATTGTAGTTGGCTATATACTCTCTTATAAGAGGGTTTTTGTGCTCATATTTACTATTTGAAGGGGCAATTGGGATTACTATAAATTTAACACCCTTAAAATATTCATTGATTGCTTGCAAATTATTAAGAAAGCTATCCAGGTCAACATAAGTTATGTTTCGGGCTTTAACAATGCTGCTATAATTCTTTTTAATATATTTATGTATAACATTGGCGATCGTCCCTGGGAGTCTTTGTAACACTTTTCTCTCATTTTCCTTTAACGCTCTGGGTGAGCAATCTACAATTCCAACTTGAAGTACAATAATATCGGGTTTAAATGCTCCAACTTGAAAAGCCAGTGCTTGCCTTAACATTGCTGTATGCAAACCAGCTACCGTATAAAAATAGAATCTATAATTCCCTTCGAGTTCCGACGCGACTATATTTGGCCATGATTGTTCATCATAAACAGGTTCAGGGTTTAGACGGGGCAATCCTAACGAGTCTGTAATAAATAGAACTTTTTTATTTTTCATTTGTTTGTAGCGCCGTAACTTCTATCTATAGCTGTCATTGAAATCTGTTTCTGAGCATTAAACAGGCTATAGATCAAAACAAAAGTAATGGAAAATACAGATACCAATGGCAAGTATATATCCACAGAGTCACTGTGATAAATACACAAATATACCTGAACTCCCAAATGTAACACGAGCGCAACAAGTTGATATTTCAATAAATTCAACTCAACATTCCAAGTCATATAAATTGTACTCGGTATGAACATAAGCAACATTAGGTATTTTACCAGGCTCAATAAAGCAATTACCGCCACATATTGCTGATAATCAGTAAAATACCATAAGCACGCCAGGTAAGCGGTTAACACAAAAAGACCTACTACAAAAAACCATCCTCCACCTATCAAAAGACTTTTCATGGTGAAATATGACCGACTAATTTTTCCTTCGTGCAGTTGCCTGGTATAGAATGGCGTCAAAAGATATAGTAACGCACTGCTACCCATGTAGAAAATGTTCGAAAAACTATCAGCAAATTGATAGCCGCCAATTAAGGCTTGATCGAAATCAAATTGAATCAATAAGAACCGATCTGAGGAAGTAAATAAGATGGATGTGAGGGTCAGTGCCGCAAGTTTAACTCCATTACTAAACATCACTTTACTTCTGAGCCTTGCAAATCTAACAAATGTAGCTTTATACGGAGAAGTTAGAAGATTCAGCCTAAACAATATGCTCACGCCCCAAAAAACGCCAATACTCTGAGCAAAAAGCCAACTCGTGAACAGAGTATCAGCTCCAACACCTGAAAGCTTTTGCAGTAAAAACAAATAACCAATAAGGTATACTGTAGCATATAAGAAATTTAGTATTGCCAACTCAGATGTTTTCAGAGTTGCCCTTAAGACTGATTGTATTCCACCTTTAATCAAGTTTAACGCGCAAATTCCGGCAACTAAGATAGAGCTTACGTTGTCTAACAACGCGTTTACTAAAATAAATGCTAATCCGGCAATTAGCACATTAAAACTAATACAATAAGTTGATAGCCGCTTCATGATGAGAGAAGAAGAAGTCTTGGAGTAGACTTTGACATAAGCGCCATTAATTCCCATTACTAAAAAAGCCGAATAAGTCACAGCTAACAGTGCAGGGGCAACCTCACTAAACCCTTCGGCACCAACAAGGCCTGCAAAGTGGAGCAAGACAACAGCGCTCAATCCAAGTTCTATATACTTGCTAACCGAATAAAAAATTACCTTACTTAACATCATAAAAAATAAAGCGCACCAGATTTTTCTAAAGATTTTTACTTACATTCTTTAATGACGTCATATGTATTAACAACGTGGTGATAGTGTTCTGCGATTGACAATAGGTGCTCGTTTACTCCGGTAAGAAAGCACTTTGTCTGGTTAAATAACCCTGGTTTAAATTCGATATCTAACTCGTCATTAATATTTAAATCAGATACTTGTATTGACCCGAGCAATTGTTCTTTGAGCCCTTCTAACGGACAAAATATTAGCTTTCTCTTGCCGGTTAGGATTTCTACTCCCCATCGCCCTGGCGCCGCCCAGTCTGCACGATAACTAAATAATGCACCAGATTCAGAAATTCCAGCCCCCGTAAATGCAGCGCCTGCAGGATGCCAGGACAACGAACCCGACTTAAATGCTTTAAGTTCTTTTGGCCATCCCCCCATGAAAAAAGCCATATCAATAACATGCGAAGAATTACAAATAATCCACTCATGGGCCACTTCCTTTTCGATGTCCTGCTTTTCTATACGGTGGCTCCATTCCGTAAACTCAAAGTTGAAAGACCGGACTCCGCCATCTTGTTCAATCATGGCCAAAGCGTTCTGTACAGATGAATAGAACCGACGGTTGTACCCAATATATATATCTGCCTTGTCCACTTCAGCTATATTCTTCAAACTTTGCAATTCATCAGACCTTACCGCTCCGGGTTTCTCCAACAGAATTGCCTTAACTCCGTATGATAGTAGCAATTTAGTACTTGAAAAAAGACCAGAGACACTGATCGCGTTGATGACATAATCAGGAAGTTTAGGGTGAGTGCTTAAAAATGCATTTAAACCACCAATGAATGGTTTGACCCCCACTTCATTCTCAAATTTGTTGGCGTTAACTGAACCATTACCTATTACTTTAAAGTTTACACCGAGAGCATTTAAAACTTTGGCGTACTCGATCGCCATATATCCAGTACCAACGAGCCAAACGTTTTTTTCATTTAGGTTATTGGACATCTTAATACCCTTTCATTTGTAATTTCGGAAATAAACGAATTCAGTTCAGTTATTAGTGGTAAGTGTAGGTCCATCGACTCTTTGTACGTTGACAGTCCGCAAGCACCACGTGTTAATAATTGTTCGGCAACAAGTTGTGTAACCTGACTTTGAAACGGGACTTTATAATCTGACTTTTGCCACTCCCAACCCGAATTTACTGAGCTAAACTGATAAGTGCGCTCATTTTCAAATATTTCAAAACGCACATCAGATGTTTCAATCATCACTTTAGCGGGAGCGCTACTATTTTCGAAACTTCTTAAGCTTAAATGGCTACCAAGACTATCCCAGGCGTTCAGGCAACCGACTATTTCTACAAATGACTCCCTTTTACTTGGAATAATTTTTGACATAAGATGTTTGGTAGATATTCCAGTAACATCGCCAAAAGATAAGTAAGAAAACAGATCGATGTAATGAATACTGTTACAGGCAAGCCCCCATTCACCACCGGTAACAGACATTTCAATTTCACAACCTGGCTTTAATTTCGACTTTATTTGCTGATATATGCCCCAAGTCCTTTGAGGACAATTAACCCATGCAGAAACCTTATGTTTCTCAAGTAGGTTTAGTGCATCCAAATATTCTGAGGTTTCTTGAAAAAGCACTTTTTCAAGCAAAACATATTTAACCTCCGACCTTTCCAGAAGTGATTCTAATGCCTTGAATCGAACATCTGCTCCGGTCGCAATTACCACAAAGTCAAACGAAGTTGCCAAATTGCTATAAGTGTCGACATACTCAACATGAATAAGATTCTTATCGTATTTCGTTTGGTTCATTCTTTGCTTTGCGACAGCGAGCGAGTCAGCACTTAAATCCAGGACCTGAATTTCTACTGGCGAGACAGACAAAGAAAATGCCTGCAGGTGGCGGCTTCCAAGTTGACCGGCACCGATAATTGCGACTTTCATTATAAATCCTTAATTGAAAATATGTGGAATTAGAGGTTTAAAATGTCAATTTTCCCAATTAGCGAGATTGGCTTCATTTTTCAGCAAATACTCCCTCGCCTTGGGTAACCCATTACCTATAAAATTGAACAAATTCGCAGTGGCCACTGCAGAAACGAAGTCGTACTCTAAACCAACTTCAAGGTGTTTTTCATTCCCGGCTCCCCCCATAATAATAAGAGGGGTTGATAACCCTTGTCCTACCTGCTCTATCACGTCGATATCGTAACCAAATCCGGTTCCATCTTTTGTGATTGAATTTAACAGTATTTCACCAACACCCAGTTGCTGTAAATTGTTAATATGTTCGTCCAAGGGTATAGATAATCGAGTTGTACCATCATCTACATAAACTGCAACGCCATTGTCTTCACATTTAAAATCGATACTTGCGACTAAACTTTGCGTTCCATATGTATTTACAATTTCGGTAGCCAAAGTGGGATTGTAGTGTAACGCAGAGTTAACAATTACTTTGTCGGCACCATTTTCAAACAGTACGGTGGCATCTTCTATGGTTCTTATTCCACCACCCGCGGAAACCGGAATAAACACATTGTTTACCAAGCGCCTTACAACCATCGCAAACTGGGATATATTTTTAGTCGACCTTGTTGCATCAACAACCATCAATTCATCTAATGAAAAGGATATTTTCTGAAACTGATAGTTTTTCTCAAGCCAATTACTATCCCCGACACGCTGCAATCTGAAGTTGCGACTTTGCATAAAGGCCCCATTGTTGTAAATGAGACCAAAAATCAATCTTTTTCTAAGCATTAAAATAGTTCTATGAAGTTTTTCAACAGCGATAGCCCATTATGTTGACTCAACTCTGGATGAAATTGCACGCCTGCGACATTATCTTTTTCAAAACTAGCCACAAAATCCAAACCATAATGACAAGTCGACTGCCCTATATTGGCATCAGAAAGCATTTTAAAACTATGAGTAAAATAGAAATCAGCTTTTTCCCGGACATTACGATACAGCCGACTATTCTCGCATGCACTCACCTGATTATAGCCAACATGTGGTACTTTTTGATTGCCACGAGGAAACTCCGTAACTTCTCCTTTTATGATACCAAGCCCCTCATTAAAACCACTTTCTGTACTGGAACTTCCCAGCAATTGCATTCCAAGACAAATGCCTAATATCGGTTTCTTATACTCAAGAACTTGTTCCAAAAGTACGTCATCCAATCTTAGTTGCTTGATTTTTCTTATCGCAGTATCAAAGTTTCCTACACCCGGCAGTAGTAGTTTATCCGCAGCTACAATCTCTTCAATTTTATTGGTTAAAACTATCCGCTCCAAGCCAATATAATTTAAGGCTCCAATTATAGAATGAATATTACCCATTCCATAATCTACAATCGCTAGTTTCATATATTGAAATCTTCACCCGCCATAAACTTGGGCTGCCAAATCCCATCAATCTTTTCAAAGAGCGCTTTATTTGCGTACCGGTCAAGCACTGCATCAAATTCAGCTTTAGTCATTTCATAATATTCAAGATACATATCAATAAAATCATAGGGGTATTGATTGTCATACGCCCGAACCAAATTGACTGCTTGCTCCCGAACCATGGCCCCCCGCCTGATTTCGATTCCGGCGTCTTGAGTTGCGCGTCCAAAACCGAACTTCAAATACATCAGATAAGCATGTAAAGCATACAGAGCCTGATCGTTTTGCGCGAAATTGGTAAAGGTGCCAGCTGTCCCTTCTTCTTTTTCTTTGAGGCCACAATGCTCTTTAGCAACTATATAATTACGGTAAGAGTCCCAACTTTCGTAATATGACCAATGAGTAAACGCCAAATCATGTTCCGCTACTTGTTTATCTGTTGGGAACCGCCAAAATGCCAAATCCCCTTCGCTAATCTCAGGATCAGCTAAGACAATATCGAAAACTTTGTCGTATCCACCTTCAAAGTAAACACGTTTCATATATTCAATGTCATACAGCGGATCATGTTTACTTTCTGTAGAACCACCGTATTCCACCTCACCATCTTCCCCATAAAAGATAAGAGGAATATTAAAGTTCATCGCTGTTTGAATTACAGCCGTTTTTATGGCTATTAGCCAACCATAATAGGGAAAACCTTTTTCAATAAATCCGTGTTTATTAAGTTTTTGCATCACCTTAACATCAGGTGATATATGTATGTGATTGTAGCCAGATTGAATAAAATTATTCAGATTTTCATCGCCTAAAGGCAATGACAACGCTGGCTTTACTGTTACAGCTAGAGGATTCATTCCATACTTATGCTTTAGCATGTATGATACGTATGACCCATCCTTTCCTCCACTCACGGGAACAACACAGTCAAAACCATTACCATTTTTGGAGCGGTATTTATCTAAAAGCTCCATCAATTTCTGTTTACGCGGTTCCCAATCCAGCACCTTTTTCTCTTCACTCCAAACACAAGCATTGCACCAACCTCTTTGGTCAAAGCCAATTCTGGGTCGGGTCGACATGTTAAGGCAGTTTTTGCACCAGAATATTTTCTCACTCATTTCAATTTCTCCAATTCTTTACAATGTAAATCCGTCATCAACCAAAATATTCTGGCCATTAATATATTTTGATTCAGTAGAAAGTAAAAACAGAATCGTACCGATTACGTCCTCAGCAGCCAACATCCCTTTCCCCAATGTGCAACTTTGGTACTGCGATAAAAATGCTTCAGGTTGCTTATCGATGATTCCACCGGGACTGACACTATTTATTCTAAAGCGACTATCGGACACATATGACGCGATATATTTATTCAGATGAATAATTGCTGATTTAATTGCAGCATATTCCACAGGCATTGTCATACTGGTTCCGTTGTATACATCAAAATTTGGCGCTACGGTGCCATAAATAGAAGCGATGTTTACAAGGCTAAATTCAGTTTGGTTTCTTTTAAAAAACAAGGCGCATTGCTGAGCGAATAAAAAGCTTGTCCCTAAATGTAATGATACATTCTCATTGAAACTTGCCAACGTTACATCAAAGAAATGAGCACCGTATTGCTTATTCCTCGGATAACTACAATTCACAGCGCCTTTGAGATTGGTCTGTTCACTAAAAAAACTCTTAACAGCTACCTCATTGGTAAGGTCAAGCTCAACGAGTTGTAATTTACTTTTATCATTGCATATGTTTGACAGCTCACTGATTTTATTTAAAGCTACGTCCATTGCAATAACCGATTCACCTTTCCTCAGTAATTGAGCAACCAGTTGACGTCCCAGAAGCCCTCCTGCACCAACCACGAGTACTTTATTGCGATTAGTCATTGTTCCTCTCCGCCATTAACAACTCGGCCAACCTAAAATCATAAATATCATCGATATCAACAGCCCTTTCTTTTGGAACCAAAATACTGCTGACACTACCACTAAATAAATGCCTTGCCTTCAAAATGTACTGAGGGGAAGCAACATAAACTACTGTAGTTACGTCAAATACATCTGGTACATCTTGTCGCCGAGATACATCAACATCAGGTGTAATCACTCTCTCTACCAGTGATTCGTCTTTCATTTTGACCATATTGAAATACGGACTACGTGATGCTTCCGTAACTGAAATACAAATGTCTGAGCGACTATTCCTAAACTTTGTCAGCGCAGCTTCGACGTCCATCTTACTTCGCAATGGACTGGTGGCAGGCAAACTTATAAATTCATCTACAGTAATGCCTCGTTCTACCATCCAATTTATCGCATGTTGCCACGCAGCCCACTCCGGACTCCTATCTTGCGCTAAATTTAAAGGCCTACGAATAATTTTAGCCCCGGCACTTTCTGCCACTGCGGCAATTTCGTCGCTGTCAGTTGAAACATAAACATCCTGTATATCATTAACTTTCTTTGCCACTTCGATAGAGTAACAAATCAATGGCTTACCTAATAACGGCTTTATATTTTTTCCCGGCAGTCCTTTTGAACCACCTCGAGCAAAAATAAATGCATAGGTATTCGGGTGATTATCGCTCAATTACATACACTCCTTATTCTCTCAATAAGCCGTATTGTGTCACCAGCTTCATCTAACGAAGCCAATATGCCTCGCTGCCCAGAGATCGCTTCGTGAAAATCTTTCAACATATCAAGATACATTTGGTTTTTATCCCAAGATGGTTGATTTAGAAGCTCTTCTCGTCCGATTGCCGTATCAAAATTCAGTTGATTGGCCACAAGGTCAAACTCCAGTCGCCCATGCTCAGCTACTATTGTGCATTTTCTAACTGGTTTTTTTTGTAAAAAATCTAAATGAACAGAAACCAGAGTGCCTTGCTTGCTTTTCAATACCAGATCGGCAATTTGTTCTACATCTAAGTCCAACTCACTAGAGTTTCTTGACCTCGCATACTCAACATCCAAACGTCCAAAAAGCCATTGGACATAATCCAGTTCATGGCTTAACTCAAATAGTACCCCCCCCCCCAGAGCTTTTGAAGCAGATACTGATTTTCTATAATCAGTATTACTTCTCCAATCTGGAAGAAACTGCCCTACTTCAACAAAAACGTTGTATATGTTACCGAGTACACCTGAATCAACAACACCTTTTAATTTGATTAAACCTGGCATGTACCTCAGACAGTAGGCAACAGCGCAAAAAGGTACTTCACCATTTATGGCTCCTTTAACCTCTTTTAATTGCTGAGATGTGAGGGTTACAGGTTTCTCAATCAGTACGGGAATCTTCGCCTTAAGAAAAGGCAAACTATGCTCACAATGGTGGCTCGCAGGCGAAGCTACCACAACAAAGCGCGGTTTTTTAGCCAGTAATTCTGAGCAATTTTCTGCTATACAATCGGCATACTCAGGAATATCCGTAAGCTTTCTACCACTTGAGGATACCGAAATAACTTTTTCAGAAGGGAAAAGGGTCTTGAGGTTTCTTCGATGCCTTAATGAAATGTTGCCGACCCCAACTACACCTATAAACTCACTCAATCGCCAATCCTCAGCGATCTTATATCGTTCTGGGCACGCTTGAAGTCATCGAGTCTGCCAATATCCAGCCAATATTCATGCACAGGAAACATTTTCACTCTAGCTTTTTTAGCAATCCTTTCCTCTATAATATCCGGCATATCAATGACCTGATTTCTACGAATTGACTTGGCAACCTCCTGGGAAACGACATAAATTCCGGCGTTAACAAAATACCTAAAAATAGGCTTTTCTTCCAATGCTACGATATCTTCTTCATTGTTATTAATGACACCATAAGGAACTTGATATTCATACTCCCTGACACAAACTGTCAGATCAGCATCAGACTTCTCATGAAAATCCAGAAGCTTTCCAAAATCCACATTTGTAAGGACATCACCATTCATCATTATTATTGGCGACTCATGTATATCTGCAGGTAACAATCCCAGAGCACCACCGGTACCAAGTGGGCTGTCCTCATGCACATATGTAATATTAACCCCCCAATCACTCCCATCACCGAAATGCTGTTGAATAAGCTCCGGCATATAATGTGTAGATATATAAAAATTGTGAAAACCTAGCTTTATAAAGCTATTTAATACGGTTTCAAGGATCGGACGTTCACCGATCTTTAACATTGGTTTAGGGCAATTGTCTGTTAATGGCCTCAATCGTTTCCCGAAGCCACCGGCCATTAAAAAAATCGGATTGTCCTTTTTGGGGACTAAAAGTGCATCATGCAGAGTTTCAAGGCCAATCACAATACCACTATCTACAATTGGAATTGCTAATATATCTCTTTCTTCCATCAACTCGACAAGCTCCTTTCTGGAGCGGTCATTAGTGGCAACAAGCGGTGAGCTATTCATAATCATTTCCACCGGAGATGATAAAGGAATATCACGTAAAAGCCCTCTTCGAATATCGCCATCCGTAACCAAGCCAAGGAGTTTTTTACTGTCATCCGCAACAATAGCTACACGCAAGGCTTCTTCGTTTATAATCGTTAACGCCTCTCTTATTGAACTACCAGGGCCAAGTATTACGTTTTTCCAACAGTGGCTCATTCTATGTTCCTTAAATTTTTCATTTCAGTTCTGGCGGGATAAACTATATGATTGGAAGGGATATCTTTAGTTACTACAGCACCAGCCCCAATAACACAGTTATCGCCTATTTTAATTCCCTGAATAACCGTGGCATTTGTTCCTATATGCACACAATTCCCCATCTTTACCGCTCCGCTTAGTGTCGCCCCTGGGGCAATGTGACAATGGCTTCCGATTACACAATCATGTTCAACAATAGCTCCGGTATTAACAATTGTATTTTCATTTATCACAACGCCACTATTAACTATTGCTCCACATAATACTTGTACTCCCTGTTCAAAAACCACATATTGAGAACAGTTGGAATCGGGAGCTACAATCGTCTTAAACCGAAAGCCGGCCAGTTTAAAACGGTTATAAATCTCAATTCTAAAGCTTTTACCCGGAAGCATACCAATACCATTCACCAACATGTAATCGAGTGGAGACTCCGACAATAATTTTTCATCAGTAATTTGCGGTAAAATAAAAAAACGGTGATGACAATCAACTTTTACACGGTCTGCATAAGCAGATATCGTAAAGTTCTCTCTTTCGAGAATATCAGAGACTACGTTTGCATGACCGCCCGCTCCAATCATCACCAATTTTTTAGCCACTGATTAAATCCCCAGCGACAAAGTCTGCAACTGCTGGCCTGCCCATCATATCCCAATAATTTACAGGGCTAATTCCTGTTCCAGGCCGTCTGACATCCACGTTTTCAGGGGACAATATTTCACCTTTTTTAATATTTTGACTTGCTACCAAACTTTTTCTGGCGACAGTTTTGTTACCAATTTCTGAAGGTCTCGGCCCTTTTATCCCATCGCCCAAGACTTGCTCTACCTGTCGAATCCCGGAGACCATTCTCTTTAGCTCATCGGGTTCAAGTGATGCTTTATGGTCTGGTCCTGGTAGATTCCTATCCAACGTGAAATGTTTTTCCACGATTTTCGCTCCCCGAGCTACAGCAGCAATAGGAACAACAATCCCTTCGCTATGGTCAGAATAACCAACAGGCAACTTAAAAGCTTGCGCAATTGTATCCATAGCTTTCAAATTGATATCAGACAATGGTGCTGGATATTCAGTTGTGCAGTGCAGAATCGTTACTTTTTCTTTCAGTGCTTGCTTACCTTCATCGGAGAAGTACGCCTGAAAAAAAGCTTCTATTCCAGGGGTTTCATTCTTTGACGAAATAATTCCAAAAGCGATAGTAGCCAAGACTGCTTCAATCTCAGTTAGAGTAGCCATTCCTGTAGAAACGATAAATTCTCTTCCGAGTCTGGCATGTGCTAGTACAAGCGGCAAATTAGTAATATCACCAGAAGGAATTTTTAAACGTTTTATACCTAATTCCAACGTTAAAAACTCTAAGCTTTCAGAGTCAAACGCTGTCGACAGAAATTCGATTCCTTTGCTTTGGCAGTAACTCAGCATTTTTTTATGTGTTTTATAGCTAAGTTCAAGTCGACTCAACATAGATAATTGAGACTCTTGTACTCCGGTATTCTCTATCTGGTAACGGGCTTGCTTAGCATTTCCTGACACCAGTTTCTTAGATTTAAAAGTCTGAAACTTAACAATATCTGCTCCTGCATCAACAGCGGCATCTATCAAATCAAACGCTAACTTTTCGTCACCATTGTGGTTGACCCCTGCCTCTGCAATTATTAAAGTCATTATTCTTCCCAGGTAATATCGTTAAATTGTTTTATGAGTTCAGGATTTATCTTTTTGAGTGTTTGTAATATTTTTTGCGACACATCTCCGGTTCCATATGGATTCTGATAACGCGCCTTATTCGCCCGAAACACTTCACTCTGCACCAGTTCAATTGCTGAGAAAATAGAAGATTCATCGGATTCACAATTGACTACGCTTTGGGCAGCGATTCGCCCTTTCTGTCTTGCCCCAATATTTATTGTAGGTACATTAAACGATGGAACTTCAATAATGCCACTTGACGAATTACCAATAACAGCATCGGCGTATTTGACCGCACTTAAATAACGTATCTGCCCCAATGACTCAGTAAGATAAACTCTATCAGTATTATCTGAAGCGAACTCTCTTAACAAATTAATTATTACCTGACCACCATCGTCCGCATTAGGATAAGTAAGCAAAACTTGATGTAATGGAAACCGTTCCAAAGCATTAAGGAGTTCTTGCACTGCTTGTTTTGCTGTTTCATTAGCCAGTGTTACCGGATGATAGGTAACCACAAAGTATGGTTTGGTCAATTGAAACCCTAACGATTCGCCCAGTTCTGATAAACTAAGTAATTGGCTCCTTTTTAAATGATCTAATCCTATTGCCCCGACATTAAATACCCGTGATGGCTCCTCGCCTAATTGTAATACTCGCTTTCTATATTCTTCAGTTGCAGTAAAGTGATAGTGACTTAACTTGGTAATTGCGTGCCTGATTGCATCATCATATGCACCTTCTGTTTTTTCTCCACCATGTAAGTGAACGATCGGGACTTTCATCAACATAGCACACTGAGCTATTGCCAAGGCCTCATAACGGTCCCCTAAAATAAGTAAAAAATCAGGCGCCAAACGTTTTAATGCATCTGCGTAACCAATTAAACCCACCCCAATCGATTTTACTGTTCCAACTGAAGTATCTGATGAAATTAACATTTCAACTTCTGCGTTAATATAGAATCCGTCAGCTAATATTTGTTTTTTTGTATATCCGAATTGCTGAGACAGGTGGGAGCCTGAGACTATGAGTTGCAATTCCAAATCAGGATCTTGTTCTATATCTTTAAGTAACCAATAAAATAGCCCGTACTCAGCTCTTGTACCGGTAAATACAGCGATTTTTTTCATAGTTATTTTATAGTGTTGGGTAGCGGTGAGCTTGGGATATTGACGACACGGGCTTCCAGCCATTCAGAGTTGCTCAGTTTCCCTCTTTCCGCAGCTTGATACATTGGAAGTCTATGCATTAACGTCCAAACTGGCCTTGTCATAACACCTGCATTATTGGTTGTTTCAAGTAGGTTATTACGTGCCTTTTGATCTTCACATATAACAGCATTTAACCAATAGTTTGATCGCGCGTAAGCTGGTTCCAGGATAAACTCATATTCCGAGTGGCAAAACAATTCCTTATACTGCATCGCCAACTTTCGCTTTGAAAGAAGATAATCAGGTAGTTGTTCTATTTGCGCGCAGCCTAAAGCTGCATTTAAATTTGGAAGTCGGAAGTTGAACCCCGCTTCATCATGGAAAAACTCCCATTTGTGTGGCACTTTAGCTGTAGTTGTCAAATGCTTAGCCCGCAATCCATCGTCTAAATTGGTGCACAATACCATTCCACCACCACCGGTAGTAATGATTTTATTGCCGTTAAAACTCAATGCAGCAAATTGACTTATCGTCCCGGTATGTTTACCTTTGTAGAAGGAACCTAAGCTTTCAGCGGCATCCTCGATAAGTATCACATTCCATCTATTACAAATATCTACCAGCTCATCCAACCTTACGGGGTGACCAAAAGTATGCATTGGTACAACTGCCTTAATCCTCCTACCAGAAGCTCTATGCCTGCAAACTGCACTGTCATCAATATAAGCAAACTCATCAAGGTAATTTTCTAGTGCTTCTGGACTGAGCCCCATTGAGTCTATATCGACATCTACAAATATTGGGTCCGCGCCCATATGCTTGAGTGCGTTGCAGGTCGCAACAAAAGTTAATGCTTGAGTAATGACGAAATCACCGGGTACCACTCCGGCAAGATACATGGCTGTATTGAGCGCTGCGGTTCCATTTACTGTAGCTATAGCCGCGGCAGCCCCCGTAAATGCACTCACTTTAGATTCAAACTCATCAACATACTTACCGACACTAGATACGAATGTGCTGTCTAAAGTTTCATTGACATAAACCCGCTCTTTGCCATTAAAAATTGGGGCATGAAGAGGAATAAAGTCATTGCTTCCGTAATGACTACGTACAAAATCAATTAATTTAGCTTCAAAATTCATAGGATTACATTTTACTATCCAGGTATTTGCCTGTTTCTTTATGACCAAACTCAGGAATCATTTTCACGAACAAATCAACAATATCTTGCTTATCCCATGCTTTGTTCTCACGTAGCCTTGATATTGTCTGCTCAAATTCCACCAGCAAATCCCTTGAGTAACCTGGATTGTTCTTAATAATACCGATATTGTTAAACCTATTCATATCCAGAGTTTCACTACTAGTAAAAAATTCCTCGAAATCTTTTTCTCCCGTAGTATCGCTCTCTGTAAATAGGCAGGGCCAAATTGCTTTACCTTTGCAATCATAAATGGCGCGTCGAGCCTCTTCTTCAGACTCGCACAAAAGGGGTTTATAACCTCTTTGTTCGAGATATTGAATCGCGACTTGTGAAAAAGAAATAAGGTGTAAAGCTTCACTTAATTTTGGAAAATAAATATCTCTACTTTCACCAAATAAGCAAGACATTAAACAAAGCTCTCCGGATTCTTGAGGGGTAACGAAATATCGCCGAACATCGTTTGGAGCAACTATAGGCTGCTGTTTCAATAATCGTTGATTAAATCCGTGTAACAGGGACCCATCAGAAAATGCCACGTTCGCAAACCTGGCTGTAGAAATAGAAATGGACTCACTCCTTCGCATTAAAAACAGTTCCATGATCCGCTTTGATGCACCCATCATATTAACTGGGTTAGCAGCCTTATCAGTTGACACGCAGAAGTACTTCTTAACATTATGAAAAATCGCTTGCTGTAAGGTCTTATCAGTATTAAAAATGTTCACGTCAATCATGCGCATCAGCGTATAAGGATCTTTTTCACTTCTGACATGTTTTAGCGCTGACAAGTTTAATACGTAGTCATATTTTCCATCTGATTTGATGAATGCATCATATTCCAATGAACCAATATCTAATGCAAAAGTTCGAAACTCTCCACTAATGTATCCAAAAGAACTTCTAAGGTCTCTCACCAGTTCAACTAAGTTATTCTCACTAATATCAACAACATGCAATTTTCCCGGGTTTCTTTTGAAAATTTCTTTTGTTACTGCCTGTCCAATTGAACCCGCTCCCCCCAGGACCAAAAATGAAGAACCTGACACAATTGAAGAAATTTCTTCTTCGTGTTGCGTGATATCGCTTTCAAATAATGGCGTGTCTCTTCCTAATAGGCTTAAAGTTGATAACATTGTTTTTTTCCGGAATTAGTTTACTTACGCTTCAATATACCTTTGGTGTCGATAATCAATTTATCCGCCTCAATAGATATGTTCTTAAACTCATCGTGATCAACCAAGACCAAAATGATATCTGCTTCTGAAACAGCTTCAGCCAACGGTGTGAGTAACATTTTATCTCTAATATAATCAGGTAAAACTGATATATTTGGTTCGACAGCAAAAACTTTTCCTCGATGAAAGTCGCTGATCTGCGCAGCAATATTTAATGCTGGGCTTTCCCTCAAATCATCGATATTCGCCTTAAACGATAAGCCCAAACATGCAATATTAACATCTTTGGCTCTTTTGCCTGGCTCCGCCTCTAAGCAATCTGCAATGGCAATTTTTAGCTTTTCAATTACCCATCCAGGCTTGCTGTCATTAACATTTCTGGCTAAATGTATAAGCTTTGCCAATTCAGGTGTTTTAGAAACAATAAACCAAGGGTCAACAGCAATACAGTGGCCCCCAACACCGGGGCCCGGTTGCAAGATATTAATTCGGGGGTGCCGATTTGCCAGGGATATCAACTCCCACACGTCAATCGCTAATTCATCACAAATCATCGACAATTCATTGGCAAATGCAATTTGAACATCACGGCAAGAGTTTTCTGTTAATTTTGCCATTTCCGCAGTCCTTGCAGTTGTAGCTATACATTCTCCTTCTACAAATAATTTGTAGAGGGATATCGCTCTTTCAGAACATTCGGGAGTCAATCCTCCAATAATTCTATCGTTTTCTACCAGTTCTCTTACAACATGCCCCGGTAACACCCTTTCAGGACAATATGCGACATTGACATCTACTGTATCGTTACCCTTGGCACCAGGAAACCTAAGATCTGGCCTCAACTCAGAAAGCCATTGGGCTAACTGTTCCGTTGTTCCCACAGGTGAAGTGGATTCTAATATGACCAGATCCCCAGTTTTCAAAACTAGTGAAAGCGACTTTGCACACGATTTAATATAACTTAAGTCAGGCTCAGGAGTAGCATGACTACCACTTTTAAAGGGGGTTGGAACAGCAATCAAAAATGCATCCGCGACTTCTGGAATGTTAGTTGCTTTCAAATAGCCTTCCGTTACTGCTGAGCTAACTAGTTGTTTAAGTTCAGGCTCAACTATATGAATATCCCCCCGATTTATTGTGTCTATCGCGATCTGATTAACATCTACACCGATGACTTGAATGTTTTTTGATGCAAACATAGCCGCCGTGGGGAGACCAATATAACCGAGTCCAATCACTGAAATCGTTCTAAATGACATTTTAAACCCTTAGTTTTTTCTCTTGTTCAGTACTTTAAGTTACTGATTACGACGCCTCAATTAGAGCTTTGGCTATTCTTTGACAAGCATTGCCATCACCGTAAGGATTATGGGCAAAACTCATCTCGTTGTAACAGGCTTTGTCCAGAAGCAATCTTGATGCTTCTTCAACAATTAACTCTTCATTGGTGCCAACCAATTTTACAGTACCAGCTTCAACAGCTTCAGGTCGCTCAGTTGTATCTCTCATCACTAAAACCGGTTTTCCAATACCCGGAGCTTCTTCTTGTATACCACCAGAATCGGTTAAAATTATGTAGGAGCGATTCATTAAATACACAAAGGGTAAATAAGATTGTGGCTCTATTAAAAATACATTTTTACACGAAGACAAATGAGAGTTTACGGTTTTTCTCACGTTGGGGTTTAAATGTACCGGATAGCAAATCTGTAGGTCATCATGCATTTCAGCGAGAGTTTTCAAGGCTTTACAGATTCTCTCAAATCCTCCACCAAAGCTCTCTCTTCTATGCCCTGTTACCAACAAAAGTTTCTTTGACTCATCCAGAAACTTGAACTGAGAAGCCAGAGAATTTCTTAACTCACCATCCCTTTCTAGTTTTCTTCTAACCCAAAACAATGCATCAATTACCGTATTCCCAGTTATAAAAATATTCTCTGGAGAATAATTCTCTTTTAATAGGTTTTCTCTGGCAGATTCTGTAGGTGCAAAATGGTACCTGGTCAGCACTCCTGTTAACTTTCTGTTAGCCTCCTCTGGCCAGGGAGAATAGATGTTTCCGGTTCGCAACCCTGCTTCAACATGGCCAATTTTAGTCTGTTCATAATACGCGGCTAAACTAACCACAAACGTAGTTGCGGTATCACCATGTACTAATATAATTTCAGGCTTGAACTCCTGAATGATCGGCGTAACCCCAAGTAATATGCGACTCGTAAGATCAGGAAGGGTTTGCCCCTTTTGCATAATATCAAGATCATAGTCAGGCGTTATCTCAAATAGTTCTAACACCTGATCTAACATTTCTCTATGTTGCGCAGTAACACACACCTTGACATCAAACCGGATATCTTCTTTTAATTCTTTAACCAGAGGGGCCATTTTTATTGCTTCTGGTCTGGTACCAAAGACTAGTAAGATTTTTTTCATAATTTTTGGTCTAAAATGCGTTGCTAAGATCCGCGTCTCTTTAAAGCGTTAGAATATACGACCCACATTATGGACGTGAAAAAGAATAGTAGCGCACCAACAGCTAAAATCATTAGTCTGTTCGGCTTGATGACCCTGTTAGTCGGTATTGCATGTTTGATTATAGTAATAGGCCAAACATCATCTAAATTTCCACCTTTAGACTCCAGGCTTTTGATGCTAACCATCAGTTCAGAGTAATCTTCAATGTAGAGGTCAAAATCAGTGACCGCTTTTAAAGCGACGAGTTCTTTATCATCTTTAAGCTGTGATATTTGTGACCTCAAATCACTGATTTTATCTGAATAGAATTCGTCATTAATACTATTTTTAAGTACTTTAAGGCGTTCATCGTTTTTTATCTTAGACATTTGTTTGTTAAGTGCATTGAGTTCTGGCAATAGATTTTCATCGTTGTTGATGCTTTTAAGGTGCTCCAACTCTTTATTTTCTTCCAATATGTCAATCTTGACTTTCAAATCGTGCAACTCCTGCAACTCGTCCAAATATATCTCGTTGCTACTACGCTCTTTAAGGTTTTTAATTTTCACCTTTAAGTATTTCTCCCCCATCAGATACAGCGGTAATTCACCAGTATCAAAAAGGTTAATTGTAGTGTCAGAGCTTCTGCTAGCATTGAATTCGCTTATGGAAGTAGGTAATTCTATGGAAAGCTCTGTTGCTATCACTAAAGCCTCTTCGGCTAAGAGTATTTGAGCGCTTCTTAGCTCCGACGCTTTATTCACCAACAAATCGTATTCTTGTCGTGCTACATCCAGCTCAAGCTTTACTTCCTGCTCTTTTCTTGCGATAGCTACTGTTCTGTCGTCTTTTGCTTTTTGTATTAGTAAATCAAATTCTTGGTGCAACTCATTCAACTTTATTGTGTTTTCTTCATTAATTTTTGCTATTTTATTCAATCTATCTTGTTTGATCTTTAAGATCTCTAACTCGACTTGCTGCTCAAGTAATTCGATTTTACTTTTGTTATTTTCTTCCTTTATTTTTATTTTCCGTTCATAATTCATTTTAACGCTTTCACGTTTTACTTCTAATTCCCTATATAACTCACTGATCTTTGATTTTCTAATAGCTTCTGATTGTTTTTTTAGAGATTCAATAACCCTATCACTGGTAAAATCAAGAAAGTCGTTAAGCAATTCAACAACAACTTTTTCATTTGAATGTGTCATTGAAATAATGCCTTTGATTGGTGGTTTCACATATTGATCGTCGGAAGAAACAGTATCAATTAAGCTAACATCAATTCGTTGTAAAGTTCTGTCAAGTAACACTGAAGTTTCCAGTTTGCTGTCAGGATACAGCGATTCAAACATGTTCTTAGTCTCAAGATATTCCCTCAAATTTATGGCAGAACCGAGTTCTGTATAGAACTCAGCAAACATTTCACTTTTTGACAATGGGATATTGGAATTTGCGTTATACAATTCAACATTAACTTTATTGGGAAAAGTGAACACCGCGTCCACTTTGTACTCTTTGGTAATTGATAGTGCTATCAAAAGAGCAAAAACACAGCCTAATACTGTGCCTATTAGGATTTTTAACCAGCCTTTCTTAATATCTTCGATGATTTGAATGACGTCGATTTCGTCGTTGTCAATCAGGTTGGATTCTGAGATTTGATTACCGCTTTTGTATTTTCTGTCCATGTTAAAAGTATTCTTGAGGCCTGTCTGGATTATAGCGGAGGGATTGTATCTAATATCTAAGGTGCTTCCAAGTAATAGAAAATAATCGCGGCAATTTTACTCAACACTAACTTTTTTCCACGTATTGTACTAAGCGTAACAATATATGTATTACCCGCTACCTAAACTATACTCATTTCAATGATCATAGATACTGATAATGTCTTTTGTTACGACACGAATATTAAAATTTTTACGTAACTTTTGAAAGGCGTTCTCCCCCATACTCTGTAACATACCTCGATGTTTATCTACCTCCTGAATTGTATTGGCCAAATCGATGGGATTATTAGATTGGACAACTAAACCGGTCTTCCCATTGTCAACTACCCATGACATCCCCGACCCAATCACATCACTAACGATAGCAGGTACCTTAAATTTGGCTGCCTCTAGTAACACTACTCCAAATGCTTCGGTTCTTTCCAATGAGGGCAATAACAAGATATCACTGTTTGATAAAAGTGTTTCTTTTTCGACAACGGAAACTTCGCCGTACCAATGAACAGAATCTTCCAGTGATAACTTTTTAAGTTGGCTATTTAGAGATTCTTTTAATTCACCGGCCCCAACTATATGTAATTCGAATTTTCCGCCTTTATCAGAAAGAACTTTTAACGCTTCGAAAACAACCTGATGCCCTTTGTAATAACTTAAGCGGCTTATCATTACTAACTTAAGCTTTTCAGTGAAATTAAAAGTTTGCTTAATGGGAATATCACTATTGTTTAACTGAATACCCAATGGGATAACATGACACTTTTCTCTAAATAACAGCAATGGTTCACTTGTATCCAGGTAGGGTGGTGACGTTACCACAACAGTATCCACAGTATTTAGCATAGCTTTTTCAAAAACACGGTAAACTGGATAGAGCATCCTTACCCAGAAATTAGGCTCTGCTCCCAAAACATCAGAGTGCCAATGAACTATCAGCTTCGAGTTCTTTAGAGACAATTTATTGACTAGCAATAACCAGAATGCCGATAAATTTGGCATGTGAATATGTAAAATATCAGGTTTTACATTTTTTATCGCTTTGATCAATCTGATTGGGTAAATAGGCGAAACCGGTGCAAATATGAATTGCCCATAACTCTTTGCTTCTATTACCTTACAACCCTTCCATGTGTACTCGCCTGATTTAGATTGCAAACTGTCCGCATGTACCAGAGCAGAGACTTCCAGTCCCTGATTAACTTGCTCTTCCATAAGTTGCGACATGAAGGTCTCAATGCCCCCATACCTGGGGGGAAAGTACTTTCCGATGTGCAGAACTTTCATTAATCTACCTGCAATTGTTGTTCACATTGCTTTTTCAGTAAATTGGCATTGATGTTTTCAGGGTGGTAGCGCAACGCACGATTAATCATTCCCATCGCGTCACGACATTGCCCCTGAGCAACATCTAGTTTAGCCATAACAGCGAGTAGATCTGCTTTATCCTGATTGCGACTGGCAAGCTCCAACGCCTTAATGCCATAATATTTAGCTTCGCCTTCTTTGCCCTGGGAATTTAATAAATCGATGTAGGCAACAACAGTTCCAGTCTGAATTCGACCTAGCTTTTCAGCCACCTGGAAGGTGATTTTAAACCACTTGGTGGCATTGACTCTGTCTCCTTTTTTTAGAAATTTAACAGCAAGGCCGCTGTACATCCGGGTATTTTCACCTTCCTGACGTAGTTCATGTCGGTAAAACTCAATTGGATCACCCCACAAGGTGACTCTGTCATGAGTAACGTAGGTAAAAAATAACACAACACCACAAGTAGCCAGCAAAACAAGCGCTTTGAACCGGCTGAACAGTATCGACCACAAATAGGCCACCAGTAAGGTCAGTGCCACATTTGGCAGGTAAGCGCGATGTTCAAAAGAAAGGTCTCTGATGGGGATTAAGCTTGATTCCACTAAATGCAACACAAAATACAATAGAATTGAGAAAGCGATAACCGGATGTTTTGCGCGCAACTTATACGCAATGCTAAGCGCGGCTATGGTGAGACCAAACCCTAGCCAAACCAACGAAGATGACCAGGTTAAATTTTCCCAACCGTATTCAAGGCGCAATGGAAATGGATAGAAAAATTTACTGATATACATCCAGATAGCAAAAAATTGATGGGTCAGGTATTCCCATCGGGTATAAAAGTCTGTTTCCCGGGATGCGCTATCAAGTAAACTGACATACTTCCCACCGTTAACAAAATCCACCAAATGCAACAAGAATAAACCCACCAAACCGGCTAATAACAATCCAGTGATCCGTCGTGGATCAAGTTCTTTAAGCAATAGTATTTCGATCAGTAGTATGGCAATTGGAAACGTGGCAATGTTTTGTTTTGTATGCAAACCTAAAACAAACAATACAACGGTGGTCAAAAGCCATAACACCTTGTTAGAGTCTGAAATTCTGAACTTGATATAACAGCCTAACCCCAGAATATAAAATAGCGCGGTCAACATCGCTAGTCGCTGTATTACATACACTACAGATTGCGAATTCAAAGGTAAGATGGCAAAAATTATCGCTGCGACCAAGGATAAATAAACGGTTTGTTTTTCAGATAATTTCAATGCTGCACAAATTGTTCTTGTAAAAAAAAGCACGGCACAAACCACAAGTAAATGGATAACGATGTTACTTAAATGGTAACCAGGCACCTCAGTACCGTAGAGTTGATAATCCAGGGCCAGAGTCAGGTAACCCACTTCACGCATTGAGTACCATTTACTGATCTCATTGAAGTCAAGGGACTGAATAACCGGGTTATTTGCAATTGAATCATAATCGTCGAGGTAAAATGGCACGCTCAACGAGGGAAAGTAAGCCAGTCCAACAAGTATGACTATTAGCGCAAAAAACAAATAATAAGCTCTGTTCGTTTTCATATTTTTATAGCCGGGAGTTATTAACAAAAAACAGTATGCGAAGGTGTGATGGTATCGGATTCATCAGATGTTGAAATTTCAAACTACAAAAAAGCGGGCCATAGGCCCGCTTTTAAACTAAATAGTAAATAACTATTAGTCGATCAGGACACGGTCACCACGAGAGTTGTAACCGGCAGTTACGTCAATCGCTGCTGAATCCGCGTTGATAGTCAGAGTCAGAGCCAGACGGTCACCGCTATTACCCAGACCACAAGACTCAAGCGCTGTAAGCACTGCACCACCAATACTGGTTACTGCATTGCCAGCTGCTGAAACGCTTAGCTCGCCACAGTTAGCAGTTTCACCGCTATCTGAAATTGCAGACAATTCGATACCTGCATCAACAGATGAAGTGTTAGCAACATAGATGAACTGAGTCAGACCAGAACCGTAAGGCATGAACTCGATAAATGCAGAAGTACCGCCCAGTGTCCACGCACCGATTGAGCTGGAACCCAGGTTCAATGTACCTGGAGTTGCAGGCTCAGCGCCAGCACCGTCTACGTCAAAAGAATAAGAAACAGTAGTTTCTGCATTGTAAATGCTCTCAGTAAGAGCAACGTCACCAGGTACGTCGAACTGCCATGTGGAGATACCGTTATCAGCATCACCAGACAGAGTCAGTGTCAACTCGTCCATGTCATCATTCAATGACTCAGTAGCAGTAGCAGAACCAGCAGCAACTGTGTTGTCTACAGTAGCAGTATCGAAGTCACCGTCTGAATCCAGAGTCCAGTCGAAGCTACCAGAAGTAGTCACAACTGAAGTTACCGCTGTAGCAGTAGTAGTCATCAGGTGAGTACCAGTAGTTACAGTAATGTCGAACTCGTCTAACGTGGCATCGCCATCGCTGTTAGCGGAGAAAGAGTAACGAGAATTAGTTACGTCAATTACACCGTTCAGGTCGGTATCACCTGTTGCACCCAGTGTCCACTGGCTGGCAACAGATGCGATAGTAGTAGCAGCACCAGTATCAAAGTTTGCATTACCACGCTGAGCTGAAGAAGCAACTGAGATTGAACCAGCAGCTGTATCAGTAACGTCTAAAGTAATACCAGTCAGGTAGTAAGCAGTGCTACCTGCCAATACGTTATCCGCATCAACACTGATAGTAACAGACGTGCTAGTAACATCAATAACACTGGTCAGACCTGCACCAACACGTGTAGCACCAGCAGCATTTTCAAGACCAACTGTAGAAACTGTAGTTGCAGTTGTGTCAATAGTTGCACCAGAGAAGGTGAAAACCAATACGTCGTTATCGTTGTAAGCTACAGATGGAGTCCATCCAACGCGCAATTCGTTGCTGTCAGCAGAGTTAGGTGTATTACCTACTACGATTTCACCTGCATTAGCCACAAGGCCTTGAGAAGAAATCACCTGTTGGATACCAGCAGCAGCGCCGTTATCAACAGAAGTAATAGTTGCAGCGTTTGCACCGAAAGTTCCAGCAACAGCAGCAGCAATTAGTGTTTTTCTAAGAATAGAATTCATTTATCAATTCTCCAATTTCATGAAATTGGGAGCATTAGCATTTTATAAGTGTGCTTGCTCCGGTTCCAGTTCCTTAATTTTACCTAGGGTTTAAGGATCGCGACTGAAGGCATCATGCCAAGTCGCTTCCTCTGACAATTCTTATGTATGAGTAAGGCTATGTCAACAACAAAATGCAATAAATCAGTGTTTTACAGCACAATTATTTAACAACTTTCGTTCATTGCACAAATTGTACATTCTGTACCTGGTTTTGAAAATCAGAAAGCAATTTTTGCCACTCTTCATTTGACTCCAGCACTTTCGGTGTGACCAACATTACCAGCTCAGTTTTCGTAGAAGTCTTACTTTTGCCTTTGAATGCCTCGCCCACCAAAGGCAGCTCAGATAAAAACGGTACCTTAGTGTCACTGTCAGATGCATTTTCACTGATCAGCCCTCCGAGAATGACAGTCTGACCGCTGGTTACCACAGCTTCTGTAGACAGCGTCCTCTGAAAAATAGATGGCGTACTACTATCGGCGGTGGCTGCCACGGTATTACTGATATTTAGATTAATGTTCATTATCACTACTCCTTGTGCGTTCACCGTGGGCGTAACAGAGACATCGACACCGGTATCTCTATACTGAACATTTGTAGAAGTCACACCATCATCCACTACAGTCCCCGCCTGAACAGGAATTTGAGTCCCCACATTAATAGCAGCCGAGACCCCGTCTCTGACCAACAATGACGGATTCGATATCACATTAACAAAGCTATTTTCTCTAAAAAATGACGCTGTTACCTGACTGGTACTGTCTCCCAGCCAGGTAAAATTGGTACTACCAATTGCCTGAGTAAAAGAACCAAATGTACCAGAGCCTGATACTTCAGAGTTGTTTCTCAACGCCCACTCTACACCGTAACGAAACTCATCAGACAAGGTAACTTCAGCAATCATTACTTCCAGAATGATTTGTTTGGGCAATATATCCAGCTTGTTCAGTAAGGGTAGTAAGTTATTGTATGTGCTACCTGTGGTGCTAAAAATGAGCGAATTACTGCGTTCGTCCACCACAAAGGATACATTAGAACTACTAAAGGTTGTTTTTTGAGCTTCGCCTTGCTGTGTCTCAGCTTCCAATTGCTGAGCATTAGCGCCACTATTCGTCCTGTTTTTTCGCAACGAAGGTCCACCCAATGTGAGTAATTGGCCGACACTTTCACCGA
The DNA here is from genome assembly GCF_055755215.1 of Planctobacterium sp. R6. Classification (NCBI taxonomy): domain Bacteria; kingdom Pseudomonadati; phylum Pseudomonadota; class Gammaproteobacteria; order Alteromonadales; family Alteromonadaceae; genus Planctobacterium; species Planctobacterium sp. R6. The sequence goes on along the minus strand of NZ_JBVTQY010000001.1, from coordinate 273,153 downwards.
TATCCGCAGCCCGGGCATATCTGGGTGTATAAACAAAATACTGAACATTCTCGCCTTTAGAAGGTTGGTCCAGAATATTACTCCAGTACCGTACCCGGTTTAACAACGCTTCATCAGGTGAAAAAACGGCGATCGCTGCCACTTGCGGTAAAGGCACCAACAATACATTTTTGTATTGCTCATAGCCCACTCCCAATACGATACCTTCACTGCGCAAAACATCGGCAATTTGCAACAAATAGTTTTCTGTTGAGATGTATTTCAGCGAAAGTAAACCGATGTGCTTTCCTCTATTGGCGGGGACATCTAAAAGATTGATAAGCTCTATCGCCCTGACAACATTCAGTCGATCTGACAACACAAATAAGGAACTTTGCTCCACATCCGCAGTAATTTCGGCATCAATCATTTTGCCCAGGGTTCTTTCAACTGCCAATTTGATGCCGTATTTCAACGGAATAATTTGCAGAATTTGACCATTAGTTTGTGGAATAGATTCCAATGTATTGCCGATGCCAATCGCCGCTTTCGCTCTGCTTAGTGCAGCTTTTTGAAAGAAAAATGTATTGCTTTCGAAATCAATACTAATCTGATTTCGGGATAGCAGTTCAGCCACCATATCGTACACCTGTGCTTTCGTAACAGTTTCTGAAACATTCAGAGTCAATGTCTGTTTGTCATTTTTCACATCAGGGCCGATTACATAATTAGCTTTTAGAATTTCACCGAAAATATAATGAATAAAACTGGCTACCGGCATGCTATCCGCAGCAAAAGTTACCGTTGCCTCGTTTTTTTCAAAGTAATCAATGGCTTTGCGGGTAACAACATTTTGCTTTTCAGAGCCGATGCTTTGCAGTCGCTTAAACCCCTGAGTGCGCTCTTCACGCTCGGCTTCAACGGCACCGTCAACGTCTTTTAGTTTGCCATTTTCATCGTATAAATAAGATTTTCCAATCCGGGTAGGTTCGAACTTTTCACTGGACTGCTGTGTAGTTGAACAGGCAGTCAAAACCATAATTATGATAGTTGAGCAAATGCTGTGTTGTAGTATTTTATCCATTGCGATGAGTTACCTTAAGAATCTTGTTTAAATAATTCGAGGTGGATTTGTGAAGTACCACTGGTCAATTCAATTTTGTTTTCAAAAATTGCGGTTAATTCAAAATCGCCAATCTGATTGTTCAGTTCTAATTTGCGAAACTCACTGGCCCTGGTTTCGTAGTTGATTAGCTGCACCACGGCAAAGATATCTCGCTCTTTGAATATCCCGGCCAGTGAAATTTGGTGCTGATCATCAAAGTTGCTGAAATTAGGCAGTAACGTTTTATCAATAACTTTTTCTTTCGCGACTTGCGTTTCTTCTTCAATGCTGTCCTGGTTTATTTTCTTTCTGTCTGGTAACAGCGTGTCGAACAAAGCGATGAGGGTTTCATTATTAACCTTTTTCTGTTCCGCGATCGATATCTCAGGTACCTGATAATCCTGAAGGTTTGAGTTAGACGAAATATTGTTTCCCCCTAAACTCCCGACAACCGAAAACAATAATGGAATTAACCAAAAGCAGGCCAAAACTTTTAATGTTGTACTGAGGGCTATTTTATTCATCATTCACCAAATAATATATCCGTACCGTAAAATGACCTGATGCATTACCCAGCAGTTTCCGACTCAAAATTTGTCTTTGCACAGATAACTGGAAGTCACTGGTGACAACACCAAATCCGAGATTTTTGATATCGCTATGTAACAACATTACCCTTTCCAGATCATCATCAAATACAACTTTCAACAGCGAACTTGAAGGAACACCTGTGGTAGATCCCGACCACTCCAGACTCTCAATCTTCGCGTCCACGGCTTTAGCCTTTTCCTCCAGACGTTGTTGAAAGTCAAACTGAGCCTGTTCTGCACTTTGCGCTACTTCAAACTGCGCTTTTGCATCACTCAAACGACTATCAATTTCAGCTTCCTGCTCCTGCATTTTGTTAACTTCACGGATCACGGATTTGCCTTTGCTCAATCGCTCCGACAGTTGTTCAATTTCAGACACCTGAGACTCGGTATATTCATCCAGTGGCATAAACACAAATTTGATGATCACTAAGCAAGCGACCAAAAGCAGCATAAGTTGTTGTCTATTCATTATTCGTCCCCTGTGCAGAAGCAGCATTTACTGCTGCATTTGCCTGAAACGTAATATTCACATTGAATCTTTGCTGACCACGAAAGTTTTGAACTGCATTGGCGAAGGATGCGGACTTAATATAGGGCAGTCGTTTTACATAACTCAAACTGTCTGTGGCCACTTTAGATTGCAATCGGACCCACATTCCCTCGTTAGTGGTGCGGATTTTTATTATAGATATATCCTTTTGCATCACTTCTCCCAGAAAACGCCACATCTGCATATCAATATTTTGCCCGGCATCCTGATTAGCGAATTCTGCAAATACTTTTCTTTTTTCCAGAATGGATTGCCGGGTTTTAATTACGCTGGCAATGTTTTGATCTGCAATGTCTTTTTCCAGTTGATTAATGTTAAAGGCATAAAATCCAATCAGACTGAAATAGTAAAGTAAGGCCCCACCAAAAGCCCCCAGTAAAATGGACGGCCAGTTAAACATTTTGGCGATTTTCTGCCTAAATTGCTGCGCTTTAACAATCGCTAAGCCGTGTGACTTTGATATTTTGAATAGCTGTTCATATAGACTGTGCGCATAATCCGTTTCCTGAATTTCAGTACTGGCGATAACGGGGGCACCGATGGACATCAAAAAGTACTCAGCAGATTTAAACGCCCCCAATCTGGCTGCGGTGTAATTACCATTAATATCGTTAAACGAAAATACACTGCTACCACACCGTTGAATCTGGAATAAACGATCTTTATCAAATTGAGCCAACAATAATGATTCAGGTAACCAGGCGAACAGTTTGTGGCTAAAACGCTCAAAAAGGTGAGATTGAGGCGTCCAGATTTTTACTACTGAATCATGCTCTCGTATCTCAGGCTCTGTCAACATAGCTACTGACGCGACTTCCTGGCGAATGATTTCTCGCAAGTCACTTTTATCCGTTACCGGGTACTTCTTAATGACTTCGGTTAAATTCTCCCGCGCAATAAGCAGCACCGGAAAAGGGGCTTTGAGAAATACGTCATCATCAACTGGTTTAAATTCTTTATCGATTATCCGATAAAGTTGCTGCCCCCGGATAAAAAACAGGTTGTTGCGTAAATAAGAATGCACCAACTTCATCGTTATTCCGCCACTATTTCCGCCATAAACGGCTGTATGTCAAAATTCATCATTAACCTTGTTTTTCTCACTATTTCCAAATCGTCATGTTTAGCCGTTATTGTTAGCACAAGAAAGTTGCCTGGCAAGAAGCTTACATCATACTCGCTATCCCTGCCGGTTATCTCCTGCCAGCTTTGATGATTTGCGTTTCCGGCTTGTTTTAGCGCAATAATTTGCTGTGCCTGTTCCGCACCAAATAACCTTTCCAGCAATCCATTCGGTGAATTGTAAAGGTTAAATTGTAATGTCGGTAGTTGTGTCATTTCGGCGGACTTAATAGCTTTATTTCCTGAGTCCACCATGCGCAACTCCTTCAGAGACGGTACGATACCACCACGCATTTCAGGAGTTAGCACGGTTAAATTGCCACCTCCCTGATACTCTGTAATTAACTTGGCACTGCTTTCGCCCAGTAATTTATCCAGATACTGGCCACCGTACATAGAACTCACTAAACCGTCCTCATCCTGTACCGTGAATGTCAGGTTGCCCTGTTTAACCGGCGTACTGTCAAAGCGATAATCGGCTTCCTTTACTCCACTGGTATTATCTTTAACTGATACCATTAAATCATACTTCAATTGCTCTTTGAGGCTATGCGCCTGTAATACCAACTGTGCCTTTTGCTTCAATGCTATAGCGGTCTTGATCTGACTCCGGGAATCCTTACTTAATTCAATGGTCAAAATTAATAACATTGCGGTGATTAACAAAACCTGAACTAAAGCAACGCCCCGCTGCTGTCTGATGTTATTCATTGCCCTGCCCGTAATTTTGAATGTATTCAGGGATAAACTGTAAAACGGGAACTTCTAACAGGGAGTTGCGATTGTCAATCGCAATGGTGATCCGGATGATGTTAGGGGTGACCATTGAGTCTCTGCCGCTGTAGGCACCATACCAGGCCTGGCTGAATCGGTCCGGGGACTCCAGAGCTGTAAAATATTCATCCACATGTCGCCAGCCAAAGTATTCGAATTGCAACTCATCGAACCTAAAATCAAATCTTTTTTCGTAGGTATATTGATGGTCCGCCTCGTAATTAAAAAACGGGGATTCAACGATAGGTTTTTCGCGATACACCAGGGTTCTGGATTCGCCGTCGGCAACCACGCTCAATTCAAAAATAGCGGCATTCCCGGGTTGGCTTATGGCGTGTTCAGTGACACTGCGAATGAGTGTACTTGCCCCTTCAAAATAATGCCCCCAGACATTTTCTTCAAACTTCACCATGTGCGGTCTGATATTTTTAATAATTGAATGGATTTGCACTATGTTTTTCGCGGTTTGTAATTTCTCATCAAACTGCCCCATTTCTTTGTGCCAATATACAGAGTACTGGCGATAAGCCATGGTTCCGATGAACAATACCATGATAAGGATGGTCATGGTGATCAGTAGCTCAACCAGAGAAAAACCTGTCGATTTTGAGGACTTCATATTGCAGTCCAGGTGGTTGTATTAAAGGAAAAATCGTCACTGCGAAATTTACTATCAACAGACAGGCTCACTTGCCACAATACCGCATTACCCACGACGTCACCTGAACCACCGCTACTCATGCCTACCGCTGTGTAAGAGTTGACCGCCGCAGACTTCAATGTTTTAGCCTGCCAACGGTAAGTGACTCCCAGAAAATAACCATTTCCTGAAGTATCACCATTTTTTATCTGCAACCCGATGTGTTCAGCCAATAGCGGTGCAAAACTGGTAGATAAGGTATAGTCTTCTGCAGTCTTTTTACTTTTGACGGCACCGTAAAAAATGCCTGAACAGGCACTGATCACCATAAACAAAATAAAAGAGGCAACCAGTACCTCTATCAGCGAAAAGCCGGCTGTCTTTTTATTGGAGTTCACAGCGACTGCAGACCTAAGGTAATACGTCGGCCATTGAGCACATAAGACAGCTGACTTCCGGAAAAAAAACCAGCAGGATTTATGTGTAATTCTCCGTCCTGAAAGATCAGATACTCAAACTGCAAAATATGAACGCTTTTATTTTCGCTTAGTAATCTCAAGGAATTGGCGGTTGATTTTACTGTTAGTTGTTTTTCGTGAATAAAAGCCTGATGACTGCTTTGCCTTAAAAATGACTTTAGTCTTATTTGTTCAGCTTTGGCTTTGAATTTAGTGATGGAATCAATGGTCAGCCCACCAACAAGGCTTATTGCCATCGCAGAGATCGTTATCACGATTAACAACTCTATTAGCGTAAAACCGGAAGACCTCTGCATCGCTGACAAGCCTGACTAAAGTGAAATATCATTAACAGAAACAACACTGAGTAACATAGTGATAACTACACTACCTACAATCCCACCCATTACCAGTATTAACAGGGGTTCGAGGATATTTGTCACTCTATTGGTCCAATTTTCAAACTCAGTTTTGGAGCGCACCGCAATTTCATCAAAAATCCGTTCTAATTCGCCGCTTTCTTCACCCACTTCAAGCAGCGAAACATAAAAGTCGGGGTACAGTGGAGTCATGCCAAGACTGGTTGAAATAGCACCACCTTTTTTGATTTTTTCATTGGCGATCTCCAGGCTTTTACGGATGATGGCATTTTTGATATTTCTGGTTGCTGAAGCAATGGCAACATCGACTTTGACACCGGCTGTTAACATCAATGACATGGCTGAATTGAACCTGATACATTCTGTCTGTTTGATAAGATTTGATAAAACAGGTAGTGCAAATGCTCGCTTTGCAATCAGGCTTTTCAACGCCGGATCATTGCGTTTGTGATACAGATAAGCGCCGACAATGGCCGCTAAAGCCACCAACCACAACTGATATTTCAGCATCCAGTTACTGGTATTGATCAAAAGTGCGGTGTATACCGGTATGTCATCGCCTTCAGCAAATATAGACGCCAATTGCGGCACAATATAATTGAATACAAACACCAGACAGGCAATACAGACAAACAGGATCACGGCAGGATAAGTCAGCGCCTGAGTAACCTTGGCTTTGAGTTCTTTTTTAAACTTAAGATCGTTGGCCAATCCTTCAAAGACCTGCGGCAACTTACCGGATTTTTCCCCTATCGCAATCAGATTCAGATACAGAGAGTCAAAGACTTTGTCTTTGGTATCAAATGACTCAGCTACACCTTTACCCATTTTCAGGTTCTTAAGTATTTCATTAACCAGATTTGCCAAACCACCGGATTTACGGTTTTTAGCAACAATCTTAAGACCCTTATCAATTTTCACCCCGCTATTGAGCAGGATTGATAACTCAGAGGTAATAAATTCCAAATCATTTAAGGTGACCGAATCTTTACGCCAGGGAAACTTAATGACGCCTGAGTCAGCGATTGGCTTGACATAAGTCACCAGCATACCTCGTTGCTGTAACTTACTTCGCGCTTCAGCGATATTTTCCGCCTCTAACTCAGACTCTTCAACATGACCATCCTTATCATAAACCTTATAACTGAAAAACGGCATCAGGAGCATACCCTTAATACTTCGTCAATCGTTGTCAGTCCCTGTGAGGCTTTCAGTAAGCCGTCCTCTAAAAGCGTTCGATTGCCGGAGGCCTTGTTGTGCGCCCTGGCTTCCGGAATAAAATAACTGTCTTTGTCCATCGCGCGAATAGCGTCGTCACAAGGTAAATACTCCATGATTGACATTCGGCCTTTGTAGCCATTGTTATCACAATGTTCACAACCGACAGCTTTCACAAATTTCGGAGAAGCGATGTTTGCCTTTGCCAATAGCTCCGCTATATTTAAGCGTTCATGCAATTCAGTTTCATCATCTACCACAGCACAATGAGGACAAACCTTTCTTACCAGACGTTGCGCCATCACAGAAATAATCGCAGCATTGAGCAAAAATTCCTCCACACCCAAATCCACTAAGCGGGTATATGCGCTGGGCGCATCATTGGTGTGTACCGTAGAAAATACCAGGTGACCGGTAAGCGCTGATTGCATAGCAATGCGCGCAGTTTCCTGGTCCCGAATTTCCCCCAACATAATAATGTCAGGGTCCTGACGTACAATACTGCGTAAACCCGCAGCGAAATCAAAACCTATTTCAGAATTCACCTGTACCTGATTGATACCTTCTAACTGATATTCCACAGGATCTTCCAAAGTGATAATTTTAACATTGTCACTATTCAGTTCATTGAGAAAGGTATAGAGGCTGGTAGTTTTACCACTACCTGTTGGGCCAGTTAATAAAATAACACCGGCTGTTGATTTCAGATCCTGAGTTATCTTTTGACGAATATCAGAGGAAATACCCAATACATCCATATCATAGGTGACTGAGTCTTTGCGCAAGAAACGTAAAACCACACTTTCGCCTTTGTTCAGCGGCAATGCAGAAACGCGAATATCCAGTTCAATGTTGGCAATTTTGGTTTCAATTTTACCGTCCTGAGGACGCCTTTTTTCCGCGATATCCATATTTGAAAGGATCTTAATACGCGAAATAACCGGTAAACTGAGGGTTGAGGGTAGTACCCCATCATCATTTAACACACCGTCAACGCGATAGCGTATGCGGTAGCGCCCAGCCACAGGTTCCAGATGTAAATCGGAAGCTTTTAGTTTAAGTCCTTTAGCAATCAGACTGTTTAACAGGTTTACTGTCGGCGCTTCAGACGCCAACTCTCTGAGGCGATCTTCTTCCAGTTCGTTCAGCGTATGGCTTTTTTCAGCGGTTTCCTGATTGAAGTGCTCAGCGATTAAGCCATTTATCAGATCTTTAGATGCGATCGAAAACTGAGGCTCATAATCATTTTGCAGTAAGTATTGGTTAACTTCCCAGTCAAACGGATCCGCACATATAAAATGAGCTTTTTCCGGTAAAGGGATCCAGCTGTGTTTAACCAGATACTGAACATCAAGCGCTGCGGCCCACTCAGGAAGCCCGTAGTCTTCGCTCAACGCATCAATATCTGTAAGTAACTGGACTGATAAAAGACTTGAAAATAAATTGGGAAGCGCGTCTTCTGACAAACTTCCCATGTTAACCAACAGTTGTTCCAGCCTACCACCAAATCGCTGTTGGTAATTTTTGGCTTTTTCCAGATCTACCGTTGAAACCTGAAACTCCTCAACCAGTAATTTTTCCAGATTCATCCGCTTACTACGATATCCTGATTTTCACCGTCGCCACCTTCGCGGCCATCTTTACCGAATGATTTAATGGCATATGGACTGCCTTCTCCACCTGGTACCTGCAATTGATACTCATTTCCCCAGGGATCCAATGGGATCTCTTTGCGGATGTATGGACCATCCCAACCGGGTTTACTGCTATTGCGCAATTCTTCAAGATTTGACGGATAATCACCAACATCCAGGTAAAAAGTATCCAGCGATGTCTCGAACATTTGCATCTGTGCTTTAGCGGTACTTTGCTTGGAGCTTCCAATTTTTGAGAACATCTCGGGAGCAACCAAAGAGCCCAACAAACCAATAATGACTATAACAATCAATAACTCAACAAGCGTAAAACCAGAATTAACTTTCATAAACTTCCTCTTAAGACTGACACACATCTTAAAGTGCAACTATTAACTAAGGCTGAATAAAAAAGGCTTAATTAAATGAAGGCCTTTTTAACAAAAATTTGCGGATGAATTTACTGACTCTCCAGGCATGTTTTAGTGCAAAAAAGTACACCACAAACAACATCATGAACGTGGTAAACATGAAGCTTTCCGGCCACTGATAGTATTCACCACATAAGCCAAATGCCGCCAGTATAAGAGAGATCAAGGTGATGAACACCAGGGCAGAACGGGCTGATAATCCTAAACGCATCACAATGTGATGAACGTGTTCTTTGTCAGGTTTAAACGGGGAGCGTCTTTTTAACAGGCGACGGATGGTAATCGCACACATATCTAGAAACGGCACAGCAATCAGCCACAATGCTGTTACGGGCCTGAAAGTAGTTTGCTCTCCTTGTGTACCGATAACCAAAAGCCAGACAATACTTAACCCGACAAACATGCTGCCAGCGTCTCCCATAAAAATTTTCTTTGCCCGTCCGCCAATAATGCCCAGATTAAAGAATAAAAAAGGCACAATAGAAGATGCCAGAATTAGCGGTAAAACAAATAAAGGTTCTCCGCCAAACATCATAAGCAAGGCAATACCGGCAAACGCCACCAGGCTAAGCATACCGGCTAAACCATCAATACCATCGGTCATATTAAAAGCATTAATGGCAGCAATAGTCGCAAGTATCGTTAAGGGGTAACCAAACCAACCCAGCTGAGTACTTAAACCAAATAAAATATCACCAAAGTTTGTCAGGTGAATCCCGGCACCATAAACCATCAGTGAAGCAATTAAAATCTGAGCAATAATTCTGACGCCAACGGAGAGATCTTTGTAGTCGTCCAGTGCTCCCAGTAATACGATAAGGCCAGCAGAAATCAAATAAATATTAATCAACTGACCTTGTGGCAATAGCACCGAGCTTGCCGTTAATACGCCTAAGTAAACGGCAATCCCTCCCACCAGGGGGACTTCACCGGAATGTATTTTCCGGTGATTAGGAATATCCACCAGTCCTACCTTCAGCGCAAAAGGTTTAACCAGTTTAATTGCTGCGTAACAGCCTAACGAAGCCAGCAGCAGTGCAAGAATTGTTGTAGTTGTTATCATGTTATCCCCTATAAGCTGCCAACTGCGGCAATAGTCACTGCAAATTGATACATAATCTGTGAAGCACTCGTCCATAAGGTCAGATTATCCACATGACTACTATCAAACGGCACAACTATGGTATCTCCCGGATTAACCGCAAAATCTTTTTTGCCGGAAGATTGATACCAAAAACCGTCTGAATCCGGAATAACGACTGAACCATTAGCCTTTATAATGTAAGTTCTTTCTTTGTCTGCAAAACCTTTAAAGCCACCACTTTGATTAATGTAAGCGGTATAAGAAGCGTCATCTTCGTACAGGTGGCTAGTGGGTACGTATACCTCGCCAATGACATTCACCGTATTATTCAGACCCGGCACCACTAAAACATCGTCATCTTCCAGGGCGATATCTCTTGCCTGACTTGCCATAACTTTTGGTAAATCAATAACTAATCTGCCAAGGGCCTTAACACTAGTTAAGTCTCTCAATAATTTTTGTATTTCGCTGTAACTAACCAGCGAGCCAGCGCCGCTGTCTTTACGCAGACTTTCAGAAGCAATTTCCTTGCGCAGGTCTTCGGTGAGACGTCGTAAATTTTCAGCCTCCTGCAAACGCAAAGATTTTCTGAGAAACACTGACGCATTAGGGTCTGCGTATTGAGTCAACCCTCCGGCGCGAGCCAGGACACTGGACAAGGTTTCTCCACGACTGATGGTATAAGTCCCTGGAAATGTAACCTCTCCTCTTAACTCGACACTGAGTTGCTCCTGCCATTCAGGATTTCTGAACACGTTAATACGATCCCGGCTTTGCAAATCAAACTGCACCTCCCCAGCCACTACTCTTTGCGGGCTGAACTGGATATTGTTAACCTGTAAGTCGCCACTTTCGGTTTGATTATATCGGGTGATTTCGGACTGCTGTGAGAACGCGGATTCTGAAAGACCACCGGCGGCTAAAAACACATCCGACAGATTGCCATTATCAGGTAAAGGATACAGTCCAGGGTATTGTACGGAACCCGAAATTTCCACCAATTTTAAGGGACGCTCAAATGAAGCATGGATACGCAATTTTTCGATAATAGGTGCTAATAGTCGGGTACGGGAATATGCGGTGGCATCGTGGAATTTACCCAGATTCTCCATTTCTAACTGCGTCAGCCTGATTAGTGGCTCAGTTGAGTTTGTTGGGTTCAGTGTATCCTCTTCGCTTTCCAATTCTTCCAGCTCGGCCGCCTGATAATTAAAACCGATTTGCTGCCAAAACAACCGTTCTTCGATACGTTCCTTCCAGGCTTGTTTTTCTTTGTCTTTTAAACCTGATTTAGTCAACGCCAAAGACTGAATATCTTCATCACCAAGACTGGTGGACTCAACCTGAGAAAAGAAAACAATGATGTCTTCTTTGCTAAGCGTAAAGTCATGATTGCTGTCACCGGCTAATAGTTTAGCTGGCTGGAATTGCATAATTTGCAGATTTTCACCGGTCTGATAATCCCTGAGTATCAGGGCATAATCTAAATCCACTTCGGCTAACAGATCTTTTTTGCGATTGCGGATAAGATTGCTCAGCTTAAGGTTTTCATACCATTGCACCGGTCCCGGACGCGCAACAGCGCCTACCAGGGTGACAGCACTATCGAGACTATCAGACACCCCTGACACATCAATAACATCGCCACTCTCGACACGAGTATTCATTTGCGATGAACTCACTGTCAACTGTGTAATAGCCCCATCAGAAACCCGCTGTACATTGACTTCCCCCTGATAGGCATCAGAGGCGAAACCTCCGGCAAGCTTAATGGCCTCAGCAAAGGTGGTATTGTTTTTTAATTCATAGATAGCGGGACGTCTTACATTGCCCTTGATGGTAACCGAAGATTCGATCGTTGGAATAAAGACCACATCACCGGGCTGTAACAGGGCATCATTTTTGGTATTGCCATTGGTTAAAAGCTCATACAGGTCCAGAGTAGAAATAGTTTTACCGGCTCGCTTCAACTGAATATTGCGCAATGAAGCAATATCATTGACACCACCACTCAAAAATAACGCCTGAGTCATGGTAGTCAGAGAACTCACCGTATAGGCACCGGGTTTATAGGCTTCACCAAGAACGAAGATACGCATACTGCGCAATTGCCCCATGCTCACATGGGACTCAACACCTAACAAATAGCGGGAAATTTCTGCTGAGATAAAGGTTTTCGCCTCGCTGAAAGTCAATCCGGCAACATTCAATGGGCTCATGGAAGGGATCACTATCAATCCTTCACGGTCAACCTGCAACGTATAATTCTTGTTCTCTTTTCCGTAGATTTGGATCTCGAGCGTATCACCAATTCCCAATAAATAATTTGCCGGAACCGGGGAATCTGTGGCAGGTGCAAAAGTAGACGGACTACCTGCGAATAATTCATACCCGTAAGGTTTTAGCTCCTGGCTTTCGATTTTCAAAAACCTGGCGATGGGATCTTCGTAACTGACCGGGTTTCCCAGCTCATCAAACTCAGTGCCTCTGGGATACACAGTCGTATCTGTGGTATCAATATTGGGTTGACTTGCTGCACCACTGCCGGATAGGTAGGACTGGATCATCGAATAATCCATACCTAATTGTTGAGCCAAAATCCGCTGTTGTTGCACCGGCAAGCGTTTAAATTGTTCAATTTGCTGTGCGGTTGGCGCTTGATTATATTGCGCATTGACAATGAATGCCGTCATACCTAACAGCAATGCAAATAGTGTCGTTAAAACTCTTTTTTCCAACATATGAGTTCGAATCCAATCCTGTGCTTAATTATTGGGCTGAAGACTTTTTTATAATTATGATTGTTTACGTGCAGGTTACATCACACAAAACAACGCGCATTTTAACTCAATTGTTTGAGAAAAATCTCTACAATTTGTATTTAAAAACGCAAAAAAGGCTCCTCAAGGGAGCCTTCGCAAAATAACAGCGTATTTCGGTTATTTTTCTGCCAGCTTTTCCCACTTATTAGTTTTAAACGTTAGGAGCAGGATAACTATTCCAATTGCAATACTAAATAAGCTGATTTGCAGATAAAGGTTGGGCATTTCAGCCACGTTCTCCGGATCAAAGTTACCCGCCAACAGGCCGGCAACGACGTTACCTATGGAGTAGGTTAAGACAAATACCCCCATCATCTGTCCCGCGAAGCGCTTTGGTGATAATTTACTGACCGCACTCAACGCTACCGGGCTCAGGCACAATTCACCAACTGTATGCAGGAAGTAAGTGGCCACCAACCAGTATGGTGCTACCTTTAAACCCGCAGCCGCATATTGCGCAGCAAAAAACATCACGATAAAACCAGTGGCCATTATGACCAGACCCAAGGCACATTTAAATCCGTATGAAGGACGAATCATGCGTTTAGCCAGATTTATCCACAAAGCAGCAACAAACGGCGACAAGGTAATAATGAATAACGAATTTAAAGACTGAAACCAACCCGTAGGTATTTCAAAGGTGCCAATGAGTCGATCAGTATAATCGCGACCAAACAGATTTAGCGAGGAACCGGCTTGCTCGAACCCCGCCCAGAAACAGATGGAAGCAATACAGACCAAAAACAATGCCCCGAGACTACGCTTTTCGTTGCCATTGAGGTTGCCGGTGAAAAAGATAAAGGCGAAATAAGCCAAAAATACAATCGTAATAATGGTCACAACATATTGCGCTACAATAACCGGATCAATCGTCAGTGCTCCGCTCATCATCGCCAATATAACAACTGCAAGTCCGACCAAAAAAGCGCCAATGGCAGACCATGCCATTTTGTTACCTTTCGGTGACAGAGGCTCCAGCGGTTTTGCGCCGGCACCGTCCAGGCGACCGGCCGTCTTGCGAAATTGAATAATACCAATCCCCATCCCGATAGCCGCGGCACCAAAGGCATAGTGATAACCGTATTCAACCTGCAACCAACCACACAAGAAATAGCCAAACACTGAGCCCAGGTTTATCCCCATATAATACAAGGTATATCCGGCGTCCCGACGCTGATCTTCAGCGCTGTATAACATTCCGACCATTGCACCAATGTTGGGTTTTAGCAAACCAGTCCCCAAAACCACCAGCACTAAACCCAAAAAGAAAGTCTTATCACTGGGTATCGCCAGTACAATATGGCCGGCCATAATGATCCAGGCACCGTACCAAACCGCTTTTTGGCCGCCAATTAATCGGTCTGCCATCCAGCCGCCAGGTAGCCCCATAAAATAAACAGCTCCGGTATACAAACCATAAATGGCGGTTGCCGCAGCGACGGTAATACCTAGCCCACCTTCCTGCATCGCCGCAGTCATGTAGAGCACCAGTAACATGCGCATGCCGTAATAACTCATGCGCTCCCACATTTCAGTAAAAAATAGGGTTTGCAAACCAGCCGGATGACCAAAAAACTCTTTCGGTTTCTCAGCGGTTGAGGGGGAATTGAGGGTGGATTCACTCATTATCAATTTCTGCCTGTTAGGAATAATTTTTGGATATGTTCTTATTGTGATTTGTTATCTGAATGTATTGCCTGGGTTAGTTTTCCTTGCAGAAGGCACTAACCGCAGCGTCGTGTTATACAAGAAGTGTCGGCTAATCTCAAGCCACATCTGTCAATTGTTACAACCTTGTTAATAAAACAAACCGGAATTTTGCACACAGATAAGGTGCCAAAGGAAAACTTTGATAGAATCATCAACAGATTAGTATTCAGGAAAACTTAATGAAATTTTATTTCACCCATCGCTCTTTACCAGAACTGCAAAACAAATCCCTGTCAGAGCGATTAGAGGCGCTGCAAAACGCGAACAACAAACTGACGCCGCCTGAGCGATTGTTGCTTAATCTGTTTAAGTTATTCGTGCTGGCGCCGGTGTTTGCTTTGATATTGCGGGCTGGTGAAGATTGGAAAACGCTAATCTGGGCGGCCCTGGTCATTGCGTTATACCCGTTATTGATTCGGCCAATCCAATTTAATATGTGTCGAAAATACCTGAAATGAACAGGCACACAGAGGTGCCTGCAATTGAGATTTATCGTGATTAGAACTCTTCGAGTAACGCATCCAGCTCAGCGTCTTCTTCACTGGTCAGTTCAGGCTCCTGCACCTTACCATCGGTGACCTTGTGTGCTAAATCCTGGAAATACACATCTTTTACAAAAGCATAGCTATCCAGTGAGTCATAGATAAGTTGCTCCTGCGCCATAAGCTGTGCCCGGGCTTCCAATGCTTTGATTGCACCAGAAAACACCGTGAAGTAGATATTTAAGTCATCAATGGGCCAGTAAGAAGAATCGACAATATCACCGGACGTACTGCGCACATCACTGGGGCCCATTCCCGGTATCATCAGATACGCACCTGTGTCCACCCCCCATTTACCCAAGGTTTCCCCGAAGTCTTCCCGCTTTCGCTCCAACCCTAAATCGTTGGCGACATCAAACAATCCAAAAATACCAAAAGTGGAGTTCAGAGCGAATCGACTCAGACTCACCAATGAATCAGACATCTTACCCTGCAACAGATTGTTTAACGTATTGCCCGGCTCATCCAGATTTCTGGCTGCGTTATACAAACTGCCTCGCACCAACTCTGGTGTGTAATCAACGTAGGCTACGGTAACAGGTCTGAGTACATGTTTATCTAATATGTCCCAGTTAAACTCCCAAAACGTCCGGTTGACAGATTCTAAGGGATCTTTATTTGACGCTTGTGCCTGCTCCTGCACCTGTTGATTCGAGGCACAGGCAGAAGTCAGCAATAGCAACACGAGAATACCGAAAAATTTGCTCTTCACTATAATTCCTTGTCTATCAAAATGGCTTGTTCAATGGTGTTTCCCACAACAATAGAAACCGTACTTTGCCCCTGCAAATCACCGGCCTCGGCAGTCACCATATCATCACTGGAAATACGGGCAATAACGCGCCCCAAAGTCAAACTGGACAACTGATAATTTGGCAGCATGGCATCAGCATCCGCCAATGTGACAGAAATTGAGCCCGAGGCGTTCAGACTGTCTACAGGGAGCTTAACAACGGCTGCCGGCATACGGTTGTCAGATTCAGCATCCTGAACAAATACGAATAGTTGTCCGTCGGCCGGAACCTTGCCACGTAATATAGGGGCAATGGAAACGGAAACAAGTATTTTTGTTTCTGCCTGTTCCATTGCTCCACGCTGAGCTTCCGAACCAGTGCGCAACTGCGCCAATTGCTGCTCAATCGTTGCCTGCATCGGGTCGTTTTCATCCAGCCGCGCCTGTAGCTCCTGCCAGACGTCAATTGACTGTTGAGTTTTGTTATTGCGGGACAAAGTCACCGCCAGTAAGCCCAGCACATTATCGTCTTCCGGTGAAATTGCTCGCAAGCGCAATAAAATACGTTCTGCTTTGTGCATATTTTCTGACTCAGCGGTGACCAGTAACGCCTGAGCCAGACTAAACAGTGCGCCAGGTCGTTCGGGTTCAATGGCCAACGATTTATTGAACGCATCAATGGCCCCTTCAAAATCTGAGAAAGAAGACAACACGCGTCCCAGTAATAACCATCCCACAGCATCGTCCTGTTGCCTGCTGAGTTTGGTTCTTAGTGCCAATGCAAACTCCGCCAACTCCTGACGAGATATCTGTTCATCAGCCTGTACCACAATACGCTGGCCCAACTCGGGTAACTTTTGCTGCGCCTGTAACCAGGACTCCACCTGACTCAATTGGTTATTGTTGATATATACCCAGGCAGTGGTAACCAAAATGACCAAAAACATGGCGACATAAACCACCAAACGCATTCTTTTATTTTCAGTGGATGTAATGCCGGAAGCAGAATCTAATTCATCCGCTAAATTCAATTTAGCTTCAATAACCGCTTCATCATAGTCTTCTGCTGTTAATAACGATTCCGTTTTTTCCTGTTGTAACTCATTGAGTCGTTGCCGGACTATTTCCGGGTTACTGACCGCGGATTCTTTTTGCTTTTCGGTTCGTGTCGCCCGCCAAAACGGGATCACTAAAAACAATACAAAAAGGATGAGCAGACCTGTCGCGCCTGCATAAAACACCGTCATTGCGTATCCTTTAGCGCTGATTCAGCGCGTTTTAATTTTTCAATCTGCTGGTCATCAACAGACCCCGTAATGTTCTGCGCTGAATTTTGCCCGTCATTCCGACGCCG
Source organism: Planctobacterium sp. R6 (assembly GCF_055755215.1). Lineage (NCBI taxonomy): Bacteria > Pseudomonadati > Pseudomonadota > Gammaproteobacteria > Alteromonadales > Alteromonadaceae > Planctobacterium > Planctobacterium sp. R6. The sequence continues at coordinate 256,024 of NZ_JBVTQY010000001.1, read as the reverse complement.
TTGATAAATAAAATATCCAAAACAAGTGAGCACGAACAACACAGGACCAAAATACAACCAAAATGTCACCGGGGTCATTGGTGGCTGATAATGGACAAATTCGCCATAGCGTACCTTCATAAATTCAATTACTTGTTGTTTATCATTACCTTCCAGTAACAACTGATGCACCTTGCGCTTCATGTCATTGGCGATCAATGCATTGGAATCCGCGATATTTTGATTTTGACACTTCGGACAGCGCAGTTCTTTGGTGAGCAACAGAAAATCAGCTCTTTGCTGAGGGTTTTCAAACTGATATTTTTCTTCGGCGTTGGCAACCAGGCTAAAGAGTAAAACCCAAATAAACAGAACCCATCGGCTAACCATTTTTCTGCTCCAACATGGCTTGTTGATAAAGCGCTAAGAATTTGTCTTGCCAAACCCGCTCATTTAAATCGCCAACATGATGCAAAAGTACCCGACCGTGCATATCCACCAAAAAGGTTTCCGGTGCCCCAGTTACGCCCAGATCCATAGAGTAGTCGCGGTTTACGTCGAAAATATTAAACTGGTAGGGATTGCCCAACTGATTTAGCGTTTGGCGTATATCAGTGCGGATTTGCTGCAGGCTTTTCCCGCCAAAGTCCGGGTCCAGGTCCTGTTCAAAATACAAGCCTACAATTCTTACCCCCTGCTCCCGAAGAGACGTTAAAAAGGGTAACTCAATGGCACAGGTCACACACCAGGTGCCCCAAACGTTAATTAAGGTCACCTGATTTTCAAATACCTGTCGCGTATAAAGCTGATTTTCATCCATTACGTCTGGCAGAGAAAATTCAGGTAGTTGCCTATCGACCTGTGTGGATACCTGGTACCTGGCTTCGGAAAACAGCCCCTTAACCAGAAAAAATGTCAAAAGCAGGAATAGCACCAGAGGTAAAAATAAAAGTAAGTACTTCTTAACCAAAATCAGCTCCTGTACCTGATATTTGTCTGTTTTCTATGTTCTTAGCCTGATTTGCTTTGCTGACACTGACCAGGCGATAACGTTTGTCCATGATGGATAGTAGTGCACCCAACGCCATAATGGCCGCGCCCAACCAAATCCACAGAACAAAGGGTTTAACATACACTCTGAGGCCCCATGAGCCATCAGTAAATTCATCCCCTAGTGCCACAAACAAGTCTCGAAGCAGGTTGCTGTCTATTCCGGCTTCGGTCATTACATTGCGCTGCACCGGATAAAAGCGCTTCTCCGCCAGCAACTCAGTAACAAATTCGCCGTTTCGGGTCACCGTCACGACTCCACCATCTGCGCTGTAATTTGGTCCTTCGATGTGCCTTACCTGCTTAAAAGTAAACTGATAATCCTGCAGCTCCACACTGTCACCGATGTTCAGCCGGACTTCGCGCTCCTCACTAAAATTGCTGGTCAGGGTTATGCCCAGTAAAGTAACGGCAAATCCAAGGTGGCCCAGCACCATCCCCCAGTGACTGCGGGACAACTTGCGTAAATTTCGCCAGTTGATTTGCTGGTTGGTACGCAACAAAATTTCCTGGATGGTAGTGAGCACGATAACAAATACCAGGAAAGTCCCCAATACCGCTAACATTGAGAATCGTTCAAAGCTGGTCAGAAGCAGTGCAGTCATTACCAAACCCAACAATACTGCCCATAAAAGCTGACTCTTTAAATCACCGATTGCCTGGCGCTTCCAGCGACTCATTGGCCCCATTGCCAGTAATACAACAAACGGCACAATTAACCAGGTAAACATCTGATTAAAAAATGGTTCTCCCACTGAAATAGACCCCAGCCCCAGCTCCTTGTGCACCAAAGGCAGCAAAGTACCTAATAACACAACAATGGTGGCCGCAGTTAAAAAAACATTGTTGCCTATCAGCATCATCTCTCGGGAAACCAACTGATAACGACTGCTACTCTTTAACATAGAGCTGCGCATGGCAAACAGCGCCAGCGAACATCCAATAACCAGTACCAACAAGCCAAGAATAAACAATCCCCGTTCGGGATCACTGGCAAAGGAATGCACTGAAACGATAATGCCGGAACGCACCAAAAAGGTCCCCAGCAAACTTAGCGAAAATGCAGAGATCGCCAACAATACGGTCCAGGCTTTGAACACCTTGCGCTTTTCAGTTACTGCCAAAGAGTGGATCAGCGCGGTACCTGCCAGCCAGGGCATAAATGATGCGTTTTCCACCGGGTCCCAAAACCACCAGCCACCCCAGCCAAGCTCGTAATAAGCCCACCAGCTTCCCAGCGCAATCCCCAGGGTTAGAAACCCCCATGCTGCCAGTGCCCACGGCCTTGCCCATCGCGCCCAGGTGGAATCCAGACGGCCAGCCATCAATGCAGCAATGGCAAACGCAAACGCCACGGAAAATCCGACATACCCCATATACAACATAGGGGGATGAATAATCATACCGATATCCTGCAGTAAGGGATTCAAATCCCGGCCATCGACAGGAAAATAAGGTAACAAGGATTCAAAAGGGTTGGAGGCCAGAATTAAAAACAAATAGAAGCCCAGGGCAATCGCTCCCAGTACACCCAAAACTCTTGCGACCATGATAAGCGGTACCCCGCGGCTGAAAATAGCGACGGCACATGTCCACCCCGACAGCATCAACATCCAGAGCAAAAAAGAACCTTCATGCCCGCCCCAGACTGCCGTGTATTTGTAGTAGACAGGCAACAGGCTATTGGAATGATTCGCCACATATTTGATGGTGAAGTCATCAGTCACAAAGGCATGAGTCAGTGCCATATAGGCCAGTAAGGTAAATGCAAACATGGCGAATGCCATCGGTTTTGCCATGATGAGCAAACGCGGCTCACCTCGAATTGCGCCAACAATGGGATAAAAACCCAGGCACATTGAGGCCATCATGGCCAGGATTAAAGATAGTTGCCCCAGCTCAGCGATCATCAGTTGCGACCTTCAGCATCATAGATCTGTTTTGGCTTTTCATGCCTGATACCTTTCATGGCTTCAGCCAACTCGGGCGGCATATATTCTTCATCGTGTTTGGCCAGGACCTCATCGGCCATAATGGTATTAGCATCCAGTAATTTTCCGGTGGCTACAATACCCTGCCCTTCGCGAAACAAATCCGGTAGCAATCCTTTATAAATAATCTTGACCACTGGCCCAATATCCACCAGGTTAAAGGTGACCGCCAGCTCCTTTTGGTCGTGTTCCACAGAGCCTTCAACCACCATACCACCTACCCGCAGACGCTGTCCGGCTACCGGCAAACGACCGTCTTTACCATTGACAATCTCGCTGGGAGTATAAAACAAATCAATATTTTGATTTAACGAATACAACATTAAACTCACGGAAATAGCAATGAGAGCAACGATGCCGGTCACCGCCAAAAGGCGCTTTTTACGTCTGGGATTCATGACTCTGTTTAGGCTCCAAAAAGTAAATGTTAATGGTTACGAATTATCTGGCTGACTGGACTTTTTCGCAGCTCTGGCGGTTTTTATTCTCTGTGCCCGGGCCAGCTCCTGTTGCGCCTTACTAAACAGCAACTTGCTTTGCCAACGCCCTGCAAACCACATGACAATGAGTAAGAAAAATGAAATACCGAACGCCATCCAGACATAAAATCCATAACCGCCCATGGCGAAAAACTCACCGATACTGGCAAATTGCATAACTACTTCACCTCTGCCTTTTTCACCATTTTTATCACCCAGGGGCGTCGAATTTCCCGCAAAAAGATCTCATTTTGCAAACGGCGACACACCAATCCGGCACAAAAAATGGCCAATGCCACTATATTTAACATCAAGGGCCACAGCATTTCAGGTGCCATTGAAGGCTTGGCAAATTTGGTTATTGTGGCCCCCTGATGCAGGGTATTCCACCACTCTACCGAAAAGTGAATAATTGGCAGATTAATAACCCCCACCAGCGCCATGACAGCAGCCGCTTTGCCGCCCTGAAGCTTATCCTGAAAGCTGGCATAAAGTGCCATTACGCCGAAATATAAAAACAACAAAATCAATTCCGATGTCAACCGGGCGTCCCACACCCACCAGGTGCCCCACATGGGCTTGCCCCATGTTGCCCCAGTCCAAAGAGCGATAAATGTCAGGCAGGCCCCGATGGGGGCGATACTGACAATCGCCATATAGCAAGTTCTTACCTGCCAAACCAAACCAATGAAAGCACAGATTGCCATCCCGGAATAGAACCCCATCGACAAGATGGCAGAAGGGACGTGCAGATAAATAATTCTGAACGCATCACCCTGCTGATAATCGGCAGGGGCAAACAGTAATCCCCAAAGGGTACCAATAAGCAGCGCAAAAGCACCCACCAGCAGAAACCAGGGGGCAAGTTGACCAGCCAATTTATAAGTGGCTTCTGTCTTAGCGTAAGGATGTAACCATTTCCACATTAATGATGACTCACTTTGATAGCATAACTAATTGCGTAGGGACATAGCGCAAGAGCAAAAATCAACATGGCGCCGATAATGCCTAATTGCCCATACCAGGTCAATTGCAGCGCGGCATTGTTGATGGCTGCAGTAGCAAAAATTAGTAACGGGATAAATACCGGTAACAATAACACCGCCAGTAACACACCGCCCTTGTTGATAGATAAGGTTAGTGCCACGGCAATGGCGCCAACCAGACTTAACAGCGGCGTGCCAACCAATAAGGTACTGAGTAACGCCCAGTACATATTGAGCGTCAGGTTAAGAAACAAAGCCAGCAAGGGAGAAATCAAAATCAAAGGAACAATAACGAACAACCAGTGACAAAAAAGACGTGTCATCAGCATCATGGTGAGACTGGCTGGTGACAATAAATATTGCTCTAACGTACCATCCTGAAAATCGTCGCGGAACAGATGCTCAAGCCCTAACAGTGCACTGAGCAAGGCAGCCACCCAAATGACCCCGGGACCAATGAGTTGCAAGGTATCAGGACCCGGGCCAACACCCAGAGGAAACAAACTGACGACAATAACGCTAAACAGCAGCGGCATCATCATTTCGGCGCTGCCTTTTGCCAGCAGTGAAAATTCTTTTTTGAATATGGCGCAGATCGGATGCATCAGAGTTGATACTCCAGGCGCAGTTCCTTGATCTTGATATCTGATGCCAACTGCCAATGTGAGGTAAACAACAACATGCCTCCCTCACTAATATGTTGTCGAAGTTTACTCTCGAGCAACGCTCTTGAGTCCACGTCCAATGCATTGAAGGGTTCATCCAGAATGAGTAAGCTCGCCTTTTTCATCCAGATACGGCACAGACTCACCCGTCTTTGTTGACCGGCAGACAGATTGGCCACAGGGATATCCTCAAGCCCTGCCAGTCCTAAAGTTGCAAGCAGCGGATAGGGATCGATTGTCTCGGCCAGTTGCTGAATGCCGGCCCAGAATTTCAGATTTTCGATGGCACTCAGGTGTTGGTTTAACGCCAACTTATGCCCCAGATACAACAGGCTGCGGTTGTAGTCCTGAGTACATTGCGAAATTGGCTCATCATTCCAGTGAACGGCCCCCTGCTGAGCCTGAGATAAACCGGCCACAATGCGCAATAAACTGGTTTTACCCGCCCCATTGTCTCCGACGATGTGCCATGCCTCCCGGCTACATACCTGAAAGGACAACTGCGAAAAAAGTTCTCGATCTTGTTTAATACACTGCAGATCTGAAACGGTGAGACGATCCAAGCCCAATGCTCCTAATTAATGCCGCGAGAATATACCATATTTCTGCCGGGTATTTTTATGCTATAGCAATAATTTCTTCTGTGTTCTGATATAGAATGACAATTCCACTACAATTTAAAATTGTAAGAACTGAAAATTCAGTAATTTATTACAAATGCCGATAGACTTTACGTATGAGCACGTTTTCTGGTTCTGGTGTTATAACCGCAAATATTCAACAAGCCTCGAATTCAAATTCGACAGGCACACTATCGTCCAGCTTTCAGTCGGTTAGTAGCACAGGCACTGTGGCTATAGTACAACAGACCAGCAACGCCCAGCTCACCTTAAGCACAGCAACAGGCAAGCTGACAGTACCCGCGCCAAAGATACCCTTACTCCTTGAATCAGGTAAAGCAATATCCTTTAAGTTAAATCCTGACACATCAGCAAATTTGCTCGATATTAGTGCCAAATACCTCAAACAACGCATTGCTTTGACACCTCAGCAATCTCAAATGTTACTGCAGCAAATCACCCAAAATCCCGCCAACATCGCAACACCGGTTGAGGTTAAGGCAAATGTTGTTGCTATTCAGGCCAGTAGTATCCAGGTCAGTGTTAATAGCGAAACCTTGAAATTGCCGGTCAAATCACCACAGCGTTATACCCTGCAAGAAGTGCTTAAACTGCAAGTAAACGCTGGCACACTTGGCTGGGAAGCCAGGATAAACGCAGGCGCAACACAGGAGTCATTGAGAGTATCACCCGAAGACGTCGCAAAAATATTACAACAGGTTACACCTAACAAAACGCTGGAATTGTCTTCCAACGGACGACAAGCCGTTCACCCGCTGCTGAATAAACTCACCGAAAGCCAGCTGCCCGAATCTATTCCAAGGATACAGGTACGTAACCAGGAAGACCGGTTACTTGTCCAACTGGATTTTGGCACCAAGCCACTGGCCACAATTCCATTGGAAAAAGCTCAGATGAATCAACTGAGACAATTAATGCAAAATCTTCAGACGTTAACTGACACCCCGTCGATGGAGCGCGCGACACAGGCAAAAGTCACGGCTAATACTCTTTCATCGGCAAATCCGGTCTCAGACAAGCGCCAAGCCATGACCTATAAAATGCCTCACGACAGGCAAGCACAACCGGTGTCACCGGATATTGATAAAACAATTGCAGAAAGCCAAAAACAGTTTACCCAACTTAACGTAAACAAAGTGATTCCGGAAATAAAAATCAGCGAACAAAAACACCAGCAAACACAGAGCGTAAAATCAGCTCCGGAACCAAACAGCGACAATGATGTAAAAGCACCTAAATTATCCAATGCTGCACAACAAATATTACAGACGTTAAAAACACTGCAATCTAGTTCCATGCCCAACATGCAGGAATTGGTACTTAAGAATATTGAAAAATTGATGGTATCACTCAGTACTAGCCGGGAATCATCACAGCCGCCATCATCACCCACTTCGACTATAAAACCAGAAGTAATATCAGCAGCCCTGCGCAGTCAGGCAAATCAGGTTTTAAATACCATTCGCGGCTTATCCGAGCAAGTGACCAACAGCTCAGAAACCCAGTTACAAAAACTCGCACCGGCGGTGGATGAAATACTAAAAAGTCTGAATGTGAATGAAGAGCTAAAGCATTTTGTTCGCAAACAGGTATCGTCCTCTGGAACCGATGTGAATAAAGCAGCCACATCGTTACCGGACATGCAATCTATCCGTCAACTATTACAATCCCCGGCACTTCCCATTACACCGGTAAGTATAATATCTCCTCCCGCAGGTGGCATGGTGGCTGGTTTAATTAATCTTCTGCAAGTATCTCTGGCGGCACGACTGAGTCGCAACAATAACGAACTCACTGAGAAAATAGCAAACAACATCAGCAATATTGTTGCCGGCAGTGGCAAACAGTCCACGGCTGGTAAAACGCCAGGCACAGGTGTAAAAGACTTGTCTCAGATTGATCAAAAGCACAATCTGGTAAAGTTGTTGGGCGATCTGGTTAATCACCATTCAAAACAAAAACTGCAAAACGCAGAGCGTACCTTGCAAGGCCAGGAAGCCTTTTATTATGTGTTGCCGTTTCGACAAAGTGAACAACATGCCAGCCCTGAAATTTTAATTACCCGGGACAAGCCTGAAGAGCAGGACAAGCACAATAAAACTACCGACAACAAAGCCTGGTTACTCACGATGAAACTGCCGGTAGGCGATTTGGGCGAACTGTTAACCAAAACAAAAGTCAATGACGACGCTATCAAAGTAGACTTTTATGCATCCAACGATTCGCTCAAAGACACCGTAATGGAATATCTTCCGTCGTTAAAAAAACGCTTCGACACATTGGGGCTCAACCTGGAAATTGGTCGCTGCGAACGCGGTCATATTCCTGAGCAACTAGCGCAAAACCCTTATCAGATATTGCAAACCAGAGCCTGATATGAATACAGATTCAGATAAACAAAAAAAACGTGCAGTTGGACTAAAGTATGACGGTAGTGATGCACCGACTGTAGTGGCCAAAGGGTTTGGGGATTTAGCCGATGAGATCGTCAGCCTGGCGAAACAAAGTGGGGTATTAGTTCACGAAGATCCCTACTTAAGCGAACTCCTGGCCCGCATGGATTTGGGACAGGAAATTCCAGAAAATCTCTACTACGTCATTGCCGAACTCATTGCTTTTTCTTATCTGCTACAGGGTAAGACCCCTGAAAATTGGCAGCCGAAACCGGGACAGTTATCCTATAAAACATAGAAATAGCTAACGTTCAATCTCAAAATAATGGAGATCTTAGACTTACACGCAAATCAATGTTGAGTCTCCCTTGCAATTTCAAGTAAGTATTGCCCGTACTCAGAATAATCAACCTCTTTACCCAATCGAATTAGCTCAGTATTGCTAACCCATCCTTTTCTGTAGGCCATTTCTTCCAGACAAGCTAACTTAAAACCTTGCCTTTCTTCAATGGTCTGAACAAATTGACTGGCCTTAAGCAAACTATCTGGCGTGCCTGCATCCAGCCACGCAAACCCTCTCCCTAGAATTTGAACCCTCAATTTATTTTGCCGCAAGTAATAATTGTTGATATCTGTAATCTCCAGTTCTCCTCGCTCCGAAGGTTCCATAGTTTTAGCGATTTCAACGACATCGTTGTCAAAAAAATATAAGCCTGTTGCTGCAAATCGACTTTTGGGAAATTCCGGCTTCTCTTCTAATGACAACACCTTGCGTTCATTATCAAATTCTATTACACCAAATCTTCCAGGGTCTTTAACCTGATAACCAAAAATCGAAGCTCCATTCTCAAATTCCATTGCTGACTCCAACTTGTTAAGGAAGCCTTGCCCATAGAATATATTGTCGCCTAAGATGAGACAAACCTTGCTATTAGCAATAAAATTGGCGCCGACTTTGAAAGCTTCAGCGATGCCATTGGGTTCTTCCTGAACCGCATAAGTTAAACTCACACCAAATCGAGTCCCATCTCCCAACAATTCTCTAAATAAAGCCTGATCTCTTGCGGTTGTGATGATGAGAATTTCTCTAATGTTAGCCAACATAAGTACCGACAAAGGGTAATAAATCATCGGTTTGTCATAAACCGGTAGTAATTGTTTTACTGTGCCTTTGGTAACCGGATACATTCTCCCACCAGTTCCTCCTGCTAAAACGATTCCCTTATAGTCCATTTGTTTTATGTTCCAGTGCGTTCTTAATCCAGATTTGGTTTTTAAGGTACCATTTGATGGTCAATTTGAGTCCTGAAATTAAACTCACTTGCGGTTTCCACCCCAATTCTCGTTGTAATTTACCGTCATCCAAAGCATAACGACGATCATGCCCAGGGCGATCCTGGACAAACTGGATCTGATCTACATAGGACTCTTTTGATGGCATCATCTGGTCCAATAAAATGCAAAGATGATTGAGTATTTCAAGATTAGTGATTTCATTATTGCCGGCTATGTTATAACTCTGCCCGATTTTTCCGTTTAACATAATGGAAATAATCGCATTTACATGATCATCGACATACAACCAATCTCTGATTTGACTACCATCTCCATATAACGGTAGTTCTTTTCCTTGAATGGCATTGTTTATCATAAGAGGAATAAACTTTTCGGGATATTGGTATGGACCATAATTGTTAGTACAGAAGCTCAACTTCACTGGCAGCCCATACGTCCGATGCCAGGCATTGACCAAATGGTCGGCGGACGCTTTAGTTGCTGAATATGGTGAGCTAGGATTATAACGTCCTTCTTCAACCATTGCAGGGGCACCACTACTCAAATCACCAAACACTTCATCAGTGGATATTTGGTAAAAAGTAAAAGATTCTCGGTTTTTTCCTCTTAGCTTTTCCCAATACTCCCGAGCAGCTTCCAACAATACAAATGTGCCCATTATGTTAGTTTGCAAAAAAACCTCAGGCCCGCTGATCGACCTATCGACATGAGATTCAGCAGCTAAATTAATAATTGCGTCAGGTTTAAAGTGGTTAATAATTTCAGATATTCTTGCTTTGTCAGATATATCAGCCTTAAAAAATTGGTAACGATCACTACGTACTGCATTGGAATGTGTATGATTTGTCCCTGCATAGGTCAGTTTATCTATGTTTAATATTGAAAATTCGGTTGTGGATAACAACTTTTTCACCAACCTGGAACCAATAAAACCAGCACCGCCAGTTACAATTATTCTTTTTAAATTTTCCATAACCCCTAATGTACCCTGTCCCTATTGCGATATTTCACAACTTTGCATTTGAATTTCTAGCTTTAATTTAATCATATAAAAAAAACCGCTTTACATATTGGATTGGCTCATTTTGCTGTGTGAAGGCTCATCACCAACTCGGCCTCGGCGCGAGGTAAGTCACACTCCTGCATAATTTCTTCAATGGAGGCGCCGGAAGCCACTAATTTACTGGCTTTGGTGTAGAGACGGGAATTAGGGTCTTCGGTCTCCAATGTTTGCAGCTTACTCTGTAAGGCCTGCACATTTTGCTGCAATTCATTAAACTCAAATTGTCTGACCATGTCTTCCGGTTCTTTGTGTTGCAGTGAAGTGAGTTTTTGTGACATGCCCTGAGTCGCCATTCGAAGCTCATTGAGAAACTCTTCCTGTTGTTTCTGTTTTTGCTTGAGGTTGCGAATTTCACTTTCCAGCGCAGCAATGCGCGCATTTTCAGTCCGTTGTTTGAGAGCAAAAATCCCCCAAACAACCACATTGAATAGCAGAGCACCGATAGCTATGACAATCGCTTTGTTGGCTACCCAAAATTCCATTATCAATCCTCTTTATCAGCGCAAATCAATGGTTTAATCACCATACTACTCTCTGTTGTAGATATCCTCAAAGCGAACAATATCGTCTTCACCCAGGTAAGCACCACTTTGCACTTCGATCACCTTCAGTGGCAGTTTGCCCGGGTTGCTCAGTTGATGTTTTACTCCCACCGGAATATAAATAGACTCATTCTCCGCAAGAATTTTTTGTTCTTCGCCTAAAACCACAAGAGCGGTACCTTCAACCACCACCCAATGTTCAGCCCGGTGATGATGGAGTTGCAGGGATAATGAGGCGCCGGGTTTCACCAATAGCTGCTTAACCTGATAGCGTTCACCGTTTTTAATGGCATCATAGCTGCCCCATGGTCGGTGCACAATCCGGTGATGCAAACGCTCCTTTCGGCCCTGTTGTTGCAGTAATTCCACCACCTGTTTAACACCCTGCGACGCTTTTTTATCGACAATCAATAAGGAATCATCGGTATCAACAATCAACAGATCATTCACGCCCACTATCGCCGTTAGTTTTTCGTGAGAATGCACCAGACAGCCCGAGCTATCCTGACTGATAACATCTCCAATCAGCAAATTATCGTCCTGATTTTTTTCTGCCTGTTGCCAGATAGACTCCCAACTGCCTATATCGCTCCAGCCCACATCCAAGGCAACAGACACCACGCGTTCTGATTTTTCCATTAACGCATAGTCTATGGAAATATTTTCACATTGCGCAAAAGCCTCCGGGTCCAGTCTTAAAAAGTCCAGATCCTGCTTCGCAACAGCAATCGCCTGAGCAGTATTCTCTACAATGCGACTTTCGGTTTGGTTGAGTTCGGCTAACAATACATCAGCACAAAACATAAACATGCCGCTGTTCCACAGATAATTGCCATCCGCTAAAAATTTGCATGCGGTATCCAGGTCAGGCTTCTCTACAAACCGGTTTACTTCAAAGCCATTGCCAACCGGCTTGTCAGAAGTATGAATATAGCCGTATCCAGTCTCTGGTTTATCAGGTGTGACGCCAAAGGTAACCAGATAACCACCTTGACAGATTTCGATTCCTTGCTCCAGCGCCTTAGTAAACCCGCTAACATCATTGATCATATGATCGGCAGGGAATACCGCTATTATAGCGTTTTCATCAATTCCCCTGGCCACATGAGCCGCAGTAGCAATGGCGGCCGCCGTATTTCTGGCAACGGGTTCTAATATGATTGCCCGTGGTGTAATGCCCACGGCCTGTAATTGTTCGCCTACGATAAAACGATGTTGTTCACTGCAAACTATAATTGGATCACCAAAAGAATGGGTTCTCATTGCAGCCAGTTGCAACATGGTATTACCCGCCCCCGTTATGTCGATAAACTGTTTGGGGTATTGTTTTCTCGACATTGGCCACAATCGGGTACCGGCGCCGCCGGAGAGGATCACCGGGATTACGCTTTGTTTTTCTTTAGGTAACGTCATTTCTTTTTTTAATTTCCTATTAACGACGAAATTTCAGACACTTTCTGCTTTACTAATCCCGCATTGCGATGTGATTCTACATTGAGTCTGAGTAACGGTTCTGTTGCAGAGCCTCTTAAATTGAATCGCCAATCTTCAAATGTCATGCTTAAGCCATCGAATGTATCATAGCTTTTGGCTTTTTTCTGATATGCCAGCATCACTTTATTTAATTCATCTGTGACATTCGCAACTTTAAAATTGATTTCACCCGACGCAGGAAACTGTTGTCTCATTGCGGCCACTTCCTCAGACAGCGTCTTCCCGCTTTGACTCAACAATTTTACCACTAACATCCAGGGGATCATGCCACTGTCGCAATAACCAAATGATTTAAAATAATGGTGGGCAGACATCTCTCCGCCATAAATGGCATCATTTTTGCGCATCGCAGCTTTGATATAGGCATGTCCGGTGAGACTTCTCACCAACCTGCCCTGATACTTTTCGACGATATCCCGGGTATTCCAATATACTCTGGGATCGTGAACGATGGTGCCGCCGGGGTTATCCAGTAAAAAAGATTTTGCCAATAGCCCGACAATATAAATGCCATCAATAAACTCACCTTGCTCATCAAACAAAAAACAGCGATCAAAGTCGCCGTCCCAGGCAACTGCAAAATCAGCCTTATGCTCAAGAACTTCCTCAGTGGTTTTATAACGGTCAGCTTCCAACAAAGGGTTTGGTATACCATTGGGAAAGGTCGCATCAGGTTCGTGAAAAAGTTTACTAAACTGGATGGGTATCTGATTCAGTGCAAAAGCCTCTTCAAGAGCATCTATTACATGCCCTGCCACACCATTGCCGGCATTCACTACTATTTTTAATGGCTTCACTTTGACCGGCACAATGTAACTCATCAGGTGAGCCACATAAGCAGGCAAATGATTATAAAGTTCCAGTGTTCCTTTAACCGCCACAGGTGGAAAGCACTCGTCCTGAGTGTATTGTTTTACCTGTAAAAACTCATCGTCTGAAAAAGGCCTTGCCTTCTTACCTACAAATTTAATACCGTTATATTCAATGGGATTGTGGGAAGCCGTGACTTCGATTCCCAAATCCGTGTCTAAATGCTGACAGGCGAAATACACTTCCTCAGTACCGGTTTGGCCGATGTCATAAACCTTAACGCCCTGGTGTAGCAGCCCCTTTATCAGTGCCTGCTTCAGCCTGGGGCTGGATTCCCTGGCATCACTACCTATCACAGCGGTCGCCGCTGATTTTACCTTTGCCAGAGATTGTCCCACCCGAAAAGCTATTTCTTCGGTTAATTCAACATCAACAACACCGCGAATGTCGTATTTCTTAAAACACGCCACATTTTACTCCAACACAAAAAAGCCGTCCCAAAGACGGCTTAGCACTGATAATCAACATCAGCCCGATGATTACATCTTGGAAATTTCGTCCCATTCGTCATCGGTCAGTAATTTATTAAGGTCCACTAAAATGAGTAATTCGCCATCGCGATTAGAAACGCCCTGAATAAACTTAGCACTTTCTTCGGTGCCTACATTCGGTGCACTGTCGATTTCTGAAGAACGCAGATAAACCACTTCCGCCACGCTGTCCACCAGAATACCGACCACCTGCTCGTCAGACTCAATGATCACGATACGAGTGTTATCGGTGATATCTGTCGGTGGAAGACCAAATCTGGCACGGGTATCAATGACAGTGACGACATTACCACGCAGATTAATTATACCTAATACATAATCAGGTGCGCCCGGTACAGGGGCAATTTCGGTATAACGCAATACTTCTTGCACCTGCATTACATTAATACCGTAAGTTTCTTCTCCTAAACGATAGGTTACCCATTGCAGTACCTCGTCGTTTAAATCTTCAGCTGTATTTGAACTTCTTTCATCACTCATATGAGGTGCTCCAGTATAAGCGTGTTAACCTGTTAATCGTTACTACCAAGCCCTTTATTAAGCATTTTAATCAATTGCTTAACATCGAGCATAGCACACATTTTTTCTTTAACCATGCCGGCAAGCCAAGGGCGCTTACCGCCAATGTCTCGCCACTTAACATCTTCAGACTGCAATGTTACCGTATTAACCAACTCTTCACAGGCTAATCCCCAGCCACTATCGCCTAACATGATAAGATATTGATATTTTATCGAATCTTCCAGTATTTCATTGCACTTTTCGGGCATCACCCACTTTGCTGTATCGACCACATTCAACTTTTCTTCACGATAAAGCATGACGCCCATAAACCAGTCAGGCTTTCCGAATAATGGACCGGGCTTCTCCAGGTTGTGAATTCCGCCTAATTCCGTCAAAGGAACCGCCAGGGTTAATCCTGCAACATTAAAAAACAACGACTGAAAACTGCCGGCTATGACCCGCCCATTGATCTCTGTGTCGCCGCCGCCGGCACCTTGCTCAGTCTGCAATTCCGGTTGCGTTTCAACTTTCGGCTCTGCCGGTGTTGGTACAATTACTGGCGCAGTTTTTGTTTCAATAACTGGAAGCGGCTTTTCTACCGAAGGTGCCGCCTTTGGCAATTCCGGCTTAACCCCTTCCAATAACCGGGCAACTGCCTGCTTTTGTACAGTATCTTCAGACGGGGCTTGATCCTCTGTCAGCAAAGCAGAGAGATACTCTTCCATCACATCTTCATTCGCAAAGGACCCGCTCATCGGGAAGGCTCCATAGATTCAACGTAACTGAGTAGACTATTATACGCAAAAACCCCTCTGGATTTAGGACAAAATACCGAAGGTGGCGTTTGTGCCTGACTGGCCTCCCGGAACCGGGTATCCACGGGTATTACGCTCGACCAGACCGACGTGCCATAAGTGGCCCGTAGTTTTTTATAGGCGTCCAGCGCGGCGTTAGTACGCTTGTCGTACATAGTCGGCACGATTGTATGATTAAATTTGGTATTTTGAGATTTTTCCATTATCTCCAGCGTGTGCATCATACGGTCCAGGCCTTTCAGTGCCAGAAACTCGGTTTGTACCGGCACCAGAATACGGCTACAGGCGGCCAGTGCATTGACCATTAGCACCCCCAATACCGGCGGACAATCGATCAACGCAAAATCAAATTCGTCTTTTAACAGGTGCAGCGCTTTCTTTAACACCAATCCCATACCGCCTTGCGAACCTAACTTTCGGTCTAACGTTGCTAATGCCATAGTCGCAGGCAAGATAAACAGCGAGTCTAATTTGGTAGGACAAAGGCAATCCAGTACGCGATCTTTGGTGAGGTTTTTACCTGCCAGAAAAACATCGTAAACACTGGCGCTTAATTCTTCAGAATCAATTCCAAAATAGTAACTCAGCGAGGCATGAGGATCAGTATCCACCAAAATCACCCGCTCACCTCGTTGTGCTAACAATCCTCCGAGGGTCACTGTGGTGGTGGTTTTTCCAACGCCACCTTTTTGATTTGCTACAGTCCAAATGATCACGAATACGGGCTCTTTAAAGACAATTAATATAATGTGATAAGTAATTGTGCATTATGACTGAATTACATCTCTTTCTGAATCATTTCTGCAAAATCCATTAGTGCGATGCTTTTCTCGGCAATCTTTTCACTGGCAACCGCTTGCGGCATACCATAGACCACACTGGAACGCTCATCTTGCGCCCAAATAGTCGCACCACGAGCTTTAAGTTTTTTACAACCTTCTTTTCCGTCAGCGCCCATTCCGGTGAGAATGATACCAAGGACTTCTCCGCCATACAGCCTGGCAACAGAAGAAAACGTCAGATCCACACTGGGTTTGTAAGTAACCAGATCAGAATTGTGTACATCGGTAATGGTAATGGTGGTTCTGGCTGCAGTACCATCCAATAGCATCTGTCGTCCGCCCGGCGCCAGATAAGCGACACCAGGTGTAAGTACATCACCATTTTGAGCTTCTTTAACCTTGATTTCACACATGTTGTTCAACCTTTCGGCAAACGCAGAGGTAAAGGTACCCGGCATGTGTTGCACCAGTAATATAGGATGCGGAAAATCGGCGCGAAACTTTGTCAAAATCGTTTGCAGGGCCACTGGTCCTCCGGTGGAGGTGCCAATAGCTAACAATTTATAGCGCTTACCTGACGCCCTGTAAGCACTACCAACAGATGAACTTGTAACGGGCTCTTTTACCAGTTCAGTGCTGTCTTTGCGTTGTCTTAAAAAGAATGACGTAGGTGCGCTTTTTTCCGAAGGACTTGATGCTGGCGCACGCATTGCTCTCATGCGTAATTTACGTGGCCCTAATGCCTTGACCCGCTGTTGTAACAGATCCACCGCTTCTTTTCTGTCGCGGGCAATATCTTCAAACCGTTTAGGTAAAAAGTCCATCGCCCCGGCTTCCAGCGCGTCCAGTGTCGCCTGAGCACCTTCGTAAGTCAGAGACGAAAACATGATGATGGGTACCGGCTGAGACCGCATGATCTCTTTAACCGCACTGATACCATCCATAACCGGCATCTCGATATCCATAGTAACGACATCGGGATTCAGCCGCTTCACTGATTCAATGGCTTCTTTCCCATTGCGGGCATCCCCGACAACTTCCAAATCAGGGGATTGGTTTAATATTTCCGAAACCCGCCGGCGAAAGAAAGTGGAATCATCAACAACCAGGACTTTATATGGCATTACAGATAGTCATTTCGCAGTTTTGGTTTTACCTACTTTAAAGCCTTTTTTGCATAGCGTTTTAACAAGCTGGGTATGTCCAGAATCAGTGCAATACCACCATCACTGGTGATTGTCGCCCCCGCCATTCCCGGAGTGCCTTGTAATAACGCATCCAGAGGTTTAATGACTACTTCTTCCTGACCAATCAATGAATCAACGACAAAACCCACTTGTTGGGTACCAATTTGAACGACCACAACATGCCCAGATGCTCTGTCTAATTCACCTGGTTTGCGCCTTAGCCACTCGCGTAAATAAAACAACGGGATCGCCTTAGAGCGCACAATCATGGTTAGTTGTCCATCAACCGTATTGGTTTTACTTAGGTCCATGTTAATAATTTCATTAACTGAGGACAGCGGCAGTGCAAACGTCTGCTCACCGACAATAATCATCAATGTCGGCAGAATAGCCAACGTCAGCGGCACCTTAATTTCCAGGCGGGTTCCTTTACCCAGCTCGGAATCAATACTCACAGAGCCGTTCAGCTGGTTAATTTTGGTTTTAACCACATCCATGCCCACACCGCGTCCGGAGATATCGGATATCTCGGTCTTGGTGGAGAAACCTGGGGCAAATATCAGGTTGAACGCTTCAACATCCGACATTCTGGCAGCTGCGTCGGCATCCAAAACACCACGCCGAATGGCGATTTCTTTTAATTTTTCCGGATCCATTCCCTTACCATCATCATCGATGGTTAGCAAAATATGATCACCTTCCTGGGAGGCTGCCAGGGTCACAGTACCTCGTGCCGGTTTACCTGAAGCGACACGGTCATCAGGCATTTCAATACCGTGATCGACTGAGTTTCTCACCAGGTGAACCAACGGATCCGCCAGAGCTTCAACCAGGTTTTTATCTAAATCGGTTTCCTCACCCTTCAGTTCCAGTGCGATATCTTTTTTCAGGCTTCGGGCTAAGTCACGTACCACTCGCGGGAAACGGCCAAAAACCTTCTTAATGGGCTGCATTCGGGTCTTCATAACCGCACCCTGAAGATCGCCGGTGACGACATCCAGATTCGCGATCGCTTTCGACATGTTTTCATCGTTAAGATTAATGCCGAGACTGAGCAACCGGTTACGCACCAACACTAACTCACCCACCATATTCATGATCTGATCCAGGCGTTTTGTATCAACCCTGACTGTGGTTTCTGCAGGTGGCGCGGCAGCGGCAGCTTTTTTGTCTTCTTTCTTAGCTGCTGGCTCCGTTTTAGCGGGCGCAGGCGCCGGAGCAGCTTTGGGCGCAGCAGCGGCTGGAGCGGGAGCAGGCGCTGCTTTAGGCGCAGGTACCGGAGCGGGTTTAGGAGCCGGAGCGGCTTTTGGCGCGGGCGCAGGCGTCACAGGTTTGCTGTCTGCCTCCTCGGCACCAGGACCTTTACCTGATCCGTGTAATTGATCAAGCAACGCTTCAAATTCTTCATCGGTGATATCGTCGTCATCACCTACAGCGACTGCAGGTGCTGGTGCCGGAGCCTTAGCAGGCGCCGGTGCGCTCGCTGGTTGTGCACTGCCGGAATCGGATTCACCGGCAAACTTGCCTTTTCCATGCAACTGGTCAAGCAGCGCTTCAAACTCTTCATCGGTGATGTCTTCATCACCGCCGGCACTATCCGCAACCGGAGCTGGCTTCGCTGAAGCCGCGGCCTCTTCTTTTTTACCTGGTGCACCACCGGAACCGTGCAATTCGTCTAATAGTTGTTCAAATTCATCTTCGGTAATTTCATCAATACCGCCGTCGTCAGTTGCGCTGACACTGTCAGTGTCAAAATCAAAAAACTCGTCATCATCGTCGTCTGTATCGTCAACAGCCGGTACTTCAGGGGCCGGGACCGGTGCAGCGGCTTCATCAGCACTTTCCGGTTGGCTTAACCTATGTAATGTATCCAGCAAGGTTTGATCAGCCGCCTGGAGTGGTTCTCTTGCTTTGACGTGTTCAAACATCTCAACAACCACATCGGTCGCCTGAAGGATGACGTCCATCAGTTCCGGCGTCAGTCGACGTTGACCGTTGCGCATAGTGTCAAAAACGTTTTCTGCGCCGTGGCAAATATCCACTAATTCGGTTAGCGACAGGAAACCCGCTCCACCTTTTACGGTGTGATAGCCTCTGAATATTGCATTAAGCAAATCCGCATCTTCAGGATTATTTTCCAGATCGACGAGTTGCTCTTGTAATTGTTCCAGAATTTCTCCGGCTTCCACCAGGAAGTCCTGAAGTATATCCTCGTCAACATCAAACGACATGCATCAACTCCACGTTAAAAACCCAGGCTCGAAAGCAGATCATCTACATCGTCTTGTCCCTGTACGACATCATCTCTGTCCGCAGCGTCAATAATCGGGCCTTCTGCTTCACTTGCATCTGCCTTCTTCGATTTTTCTACTTTGCCGACGACTTTTTTAAGCTCGGTTTCAGGTTCACCAAACACAGTGAGCATGTTAACGAGACTGTCTTCAACTTCTTTTACAAGTTGAATTACGCGCCGAATAACCTGCCCGGTCAGATCCTGATACCCTTGCGCCATCAGAACCTCAGTTAATAAATCGTTCAATTGCGAAGAATCTTTACTGGCTTGTTCCAAAAAACCGTCAAGTTCATGGCAAAGTGACTTAAATTCACCGAGTTCCAGCTGGCGGGTCATGAGTTTTTTCCACTCAGGCAGAATATGGCTGATGCTTGAATTGATCTTTTCGGCTATCGGCATACTACTTTCAACTGCATCCATGGTTCTGTTTGCAGCCTGCTCTGTCGTTTCGATAACGTAATTCAAGCGAGTTTGTGCATCCGGGATGTCTTCGTTTGCGAGATCAACGATTCGCGAATCAATGTTAAAGGTATTCAATGAATCGTGAAGTTGGCGGGTCAATTTACCCACCTCAGCAAATAACTCCATGGAATCCTGGATTTTGCTGGCTTCAAGTAAGGCCCTGGCGGCCTCATCATCCCCTTGCTCTAAAAATGCAACTAACTGCTTAGCATCTTCAAGCGAAATGGGAGAGCTTTTCTCATTAGTCATTTCAGCTCCGTTTTATCTCAGGACTGTCCTGAACTAACCAAGACGCTCAAAAATTTTGTCGAGCTTCTCTTTTAGCGTAGCAGCGGTAAACGGCTTAACAACATAACCATTTACACCGGCCTGGGCAGCAGCAACAATTTGTTCTTTCTTCGCTTCGGCAGTAACCATCAATACCGGTGTGTGCTTCAGCTTGTCATCGGCCCGAATTGCTCTCAACAAATCGATACCTTGCATGCCTGGCATATTCCAGTCGGTGACTACAAAATCAAAATCACCTTGTTGTAGCATTGGCAAAGCCGTGCTGCCATCATCAGCTTCCTGGACATTGGTAAAGCCGAGATCTTTCAACAAGTTTTTGATGATTCGTCTCATTGTAGAAAAGTCATCAACAACGAGAATTTTCATGTTTTTATCCAAAACCGCCTCCAGTGAGGATTCAATCAAATTTTATTATTATACGCTATCCAGCTTGCCATGCCTGCATTCTGGACTTCAATCTAAGCATAGCCTGACTATGAATTTGGCTCACTCTGGATTCACTAACATCCAGCACTTCACCAATTTCTCTTAAATTCAGTTCTTCATCATAGTACAGAGACAAAACAATTGCCTCACGTTCTGGCAAAGTTGTGATTGCATTTGCCAGTGCCTTTTGGAAGGAACCTTCCATCAGGTCGTCAAAGGGAGTATTTTCCCCTTTGTTCTTATCGGTGGTCAGTACGTCTTCGGTAACACCTAAATCTTCTATGCCAATTATCTTACCGGCATTTACCTCGGACAACATCTGATGGTAATCCGCCAGTGACACCTGCATTTTTTCAGCAACGTCAACATCTTTGGCGTCACCGCCAATTTCGCGTTCGACTTCACTGATGGCTTCAGCGATAGCACGACCGTTTTTGTGTACCGAGCGGGGTGTCCAGTCGCCTTTGCGAATTTCATCCAGCATTGCGCCACGGATCCTGATGCCGGCAAAAGTTTCAAAACTGGCCCCTTTGGTACCGTCAAAATTTCGCGATGCTTCTAACAAACCAATCATACCGGCTTGTATTAAATCTTCGACCAGAACACTGGCGGGAAGTCGGGCCATAAGGTGATGAGCAATACGCTTAACTAAAGGTGCATGTTTTTCGACAAGTAACCTTTTGTCATCATGTTGTTTGTAAGCGTTTGCTTTGCTGTTCACGCCTGATTACTCGCTGCCTGCCGTTTGACCAGTTGTTCAATAAAAAATTCCAGATGACCACCAGGTTGCGCCGGGATCGGCCAGGAAAGCGCCTGCTTAGCCAGGTGGGTGATTGCAAGCGCTGCCGGTGATCCGGGAAATACGTCAACAATGGCTTTTTGCTTGCGCACTGCCTTCCGGATGTTTTCATCATAAGGTACGGTAGCCACCAGTTCCAGCGCGACGTCAAGGAATCGGTTAGTCACTTTTGACAGTTTAGCGTAAAGTTCCTGACCTTCTCTGGCATTTCTGACCATATTAGCCACGATCTTAAATTTAAAGACACCGTGATCGCGGTTCAGTATTTTCATCAGAGCGTATGCATCTGTCAGGGAGGTGGGTTCGTTACAGACCACCATCATAATATCTTGCGAGGCACGGGAAAAACTCAACACCATATCAGAGATACCTGCGGCCGTATCGACCAGCAGTACATCAATTGGAATTTTTAACTCACTAAATGCCCGAATTAGACCAGCATGCTCGGTGGGTGACAACTCGGCCATGTTTTGCGTGCCGGAGGTGGCAGGTGCGATTAAGATGCCGTGCGGGCCTTCAATCAGGATATCTTCCAGGGAGCACTCGCCAGACAATACATGGGATATGTTCTTGCCTACCCGTAATCCCAGCATAACATCGACATTAGCCAGACCCAGGTCAGCATCAAGAACCAGTACTTTTTTACCCAGCTTAGCCATTGCAATTGCGGTATTCAGGGTGACATTAGTTTTCCCTACACCGCCTTTACCACCGGTTATTGCTATGACTTTTGTTAAATTATTTTGGCTCATTTTTCTTAAACTACTCGCCTGGTCCTCAATCATACTGCTACTGCTGAATGTACTGTTCTTTGTTTTGAAGTATGCGGCAATTCATATTTTTTATAAAGCTTTGCTGCCAATGAAATTATATATTTCGCATCTGCTATTTTTATATCTTCTGGCACCTTTTGTCCATCAGTCAAATAAGCAACCGGTAATCTTTCCTGAATTGCGACACTGATAGCCTCACCTAAGGAGAAGCATTCATCAATTTTGGTAAAGATACAACCTTGTACCGGCAATTTATTATAAATACGCAAAGTATGCTCCATGACGTGTCTTTGCGTGTTGGCCTGCAATACCATGTACATTTTGATATTAGCACAAGATGCTTCATTTAAAGTATCTAACTGCTTGATTAATCTTGTGTCTCGCTGTCCAAAACCAGCTGTATCAATTAATACTAACCTTTTATTCCTAAATTGATATAAAACGTCGGATAACTCTTGTGCGTTTGCTGCTTTTTTAACCGTGCAGCCAATAATTTTACCGTACGTGGCTAACTGCTCATACGCCGCAATCCTGTAACTGTCGATTGTTACCAGTGCAACCTGATCAGCGCCGTAACGTTTTGCATACTGAGCCGCCAGTTTAGCAATGGTGGTGGTTTTTCCTGTGCCTGTGGGACCAAGAAATGCCATCACGCCACTTTGCGTCAGAATATCGTTACGGGTTGTCTTAAGTCTATTAGCCAAAAGTTTGAGGATAAACAACCAGGCTTCTCTTTCATTGGCACTTTCCGGCGCGTAGGAAACCACATCTTCAGCCAGTTCAGAGCAAATGCCCATGGCCTCCAGGCGGTCAACTAAATAAGATTGCAACGGATGACCTCTGCGATGCTCCTGTTTTAGAAGTCCCCCTACCTGGAATTGCAACACATTGCGCAATGATCTCAACTCTTCCTGAATAGATTGGATCGCTTTGTCACCTGATTGCAGACTGACTGAAGTCGAATTATTCTGGGATGGTTTTTCTTTAACCTGTTGCATGCTGTCTGGTGCGGCCGCACTGGCTACCGCCGGACGCGCGGGTTCTGCAACAAGTTGTGTTTTTGCTTTCGAATAGGTATTGGTTTCAGGTTCACTGCTGAATCCGGCGACACCTTGTTTTTCCAATAGCTCTTTGAGGCTGTCAGCGCCGGAATCGCCAATAATTTCACTCAACGTAGGCGTCCCATTGCCCGAGGGTTTCGCCAAAGTGGGCGCCTGTTGCGACTCTGTCATTTTGGGTGCGGGCTTTTTGACAGGCTCATTATCATAGGCGGCAACAATTTCAACACCGTCAGCGACTTTTTTATTGGACATGATAACCGCATCACCGCCCAGCTCCGCTTTAACCTCATTTAAGGCCTCGTGCATTGTTTTCGCAAAAAATCTTCTAATTTTCATTTCATCACCTCAGGTATTGGTGCCTGGTTATTGTCCTATCGCACTGACAATTTTTATTTGTTTGTCGTCCGGAACCTCTTGATAAGACACCACATGCAATCCTTGTACCATATGCTTAAGGAATCTTGACAGAACGGGGCGTAGCATTCCTGATGTCAGTAACACGGCAGGCTCACCCGCCATCTCTTGCTGTTGCGCCGCCTGATTCAATGAGTTTTGTAAATTCTCCGCCAGGCCAGGTTCTATACCGGCTCCATCTTGTCCGCCTGCCTGCAACGACTGATGTAACATCTGCTCCAGCTCCGGAGAAAGCGTGATAACCGGAATTTCTTTGGTACCGCCATTGATTTCCTGAACAATAAGGCGTTTTAGTGCGATGCGAACAGCAGAAACCAGAACGTCGGGATCTTGACTCTTAATGCCATACTCAGACAAGGTCTGAATAATAGTGCGCATATCGCGAATTGGCACACCTTCGTAAAGTAGCGTTTGTAATACCTTCACCACAGTGCTGAGTGGTAAGATATCTGGTACCAGGCCTTCTACCAGTTTAGGATTAGATTTCGCCAACATATCCAGCAACTGTTGCACTTCTTCGTAGCCCAATAACTGATAAGCGTTGTTAGTCAGAAGCTGACTAAGATGAGTGGCCACCACTGTGGCGGCATCAACGACCGTATAGCCCAGGGTTTGTGCGTGTTCCCGCTGAGAAGGCTTGATCCACAATGCGTCCAACCCGAATGCGGGATCTTTAGTGGCTGTGCCGTTTAATTTGCCAAATACCTGCCCGGGGTTAATGGCCAGCTCTTCATCGTGATGAATATCGGCTTCGCCCACATTTACCCCCATCATGGAGATGGTGTAGTTGTTTGGTGTCAAATCCAGATTGTCACGGATGTGCACTGGCGGAATTAAGAAGCCTAACTCCTGCGATAGTTTCTTGCGCACCCCTTTGATACGCGTTAACAATTCGCCGCCCTGGGTTTTATCCACCAGCGGAATCAAGCGATAGCCCACTTCCAGACCAATCGTATCCACCTGTTGTACATCATCCCAGCCTAACTCTTTAATCTCTGAAGGCTGCGGAGTTGAATCTTTTTTCTTCTCAACCACCGCAGGTTGCTCAGCTTCTTTTTTGGCACGATATTGCTGATAGTAAGCATAGCCACCGATAATGGCACTGAAGCCTAAAAACGCCAGATGCGGCATACCAGGAACAATACCCATAACAAACAAAATACCAGCAGTAACATACATGGCTTGTGGATTTGCCAGCTGATTTGTTAACTCGCTGCCCATCTCCTGGGTGTCATTCTCCCGCGTCACAATTATGGCGGTTGCAACAGACAGTAACAGGCTCGGAATTTGCGCTACCAGGCCATCACCAATAGTCAGCAGGGTGTATATCTCAATTGCATCACCGAATCCCAGGTCATGCTGGATCATGCCGATAAACAAGCCCCCAACAATATTGATCAGCATGATAAACAAACCGGCGACGGCGTCACCTTTTACAAACTTTGAAGCACCGTCCATCGACCCGTAAAAGTCCGCTTCAGCGGTGATTTCTTCCCGGCGTTTACGCGCTTCATCAGAATCTATGTAACCTGCATTTAAGTCTGCATCAATGGCCATTTGCTTACCTGGCATAGCATCTAAGGTAAAGCGAGCACTTACTTCAGATATACGTCCTGCACCCGCGGTAACCACTTTAAAGTTGATGATCAGTAAGATGGCAAACACCACAATACCCACTGCAAAGTTACCGCCAATTACCACTTCACCAAAGGCCTGGATCACCTTACCGGCGGCATCACCACCTTCGTGACCTTCCAGTAATACCACCCGTGTTGACGCAATGTTAAGGGCCAGCCGCAATACTGTGGCGATTAACAGTACCAGCGGGAAAATCCCGAAATCTACCGGGCGCTGAGTAAACACACACACCAGGATGACGATCAGCGACAAGGCAATGTTAAAGCTAAACAGGACATCCAGCAGAAATGCCGGCATAGGTAAAATGACCATCCCCATGATGGCTAAAAGCACCATAGGCGTCCCCAGCCCGGAGGTAATTTCTTTTAATTTGTTTTGGTCTATGCGATTGAAATAAGTGGCTACTGACATATCTGCATGTTAATTATTTGACACAACTGCGGATATTCAGCAATAACCAGGCCAACACCGTAATTTGGACAGACTATCCCCTTTAAGAAGGTAAGAATGGTGCTATTAGTGCCTGAGTTCCGGTGGAATTGGCAGATCCTTAGCTAATGGTTTAGGGCGATGACCACGGCCCGATTTAAACCGTTTTAGCTGATAAACATAGGCCAACACCTGCGCGACAGCCTGAAACAACTTTTCGGGAATTTCTTCATCAATTTCCGTGGTGTAATATATGGCCCGGGTTAACGCAGGAGAGGCCAGCAAGGGAACGCCATTACCTTCTGCGATTTTACGAATATGCATCGCCAGTTCATCTGCCCCTTTGGCTACGACATAAGGCGCTCTGTTGCCTTCCTGATCATATTTAAGTGCCACAGAATAATGAGTCGGGTTGGTGACCACCACATCCGCTTTGGGCACTTCCTGCATCATACGCCTGGCGGCCGCCTGATACTGTAATCGCCGGATGCGACCTTTAACCTGCGGATCCCCCTCTGCATTTTTACGCTCGTCTTTGACTTCCTGTTTACTCATTTTCATTTGTTCATTGTGGGTATAACTCTGATACGGCACGTCAAAGGCCGCAATAGGGATCAGGGCACAACAAATGATAATAAAGGTCCAGCCAATTAAATCCAGGGCGTGAAACAGGCTATTGGGAAACAATTCCTGATCCAGGTGCAAGGCTTCTTCCATATAGTAAGCCAGCATCACATAAGTCACGGCTGCTACTATGCCAAATTTGGCAATCGCTTTGAGTAGCTCGACCAACCCATTGACCCCAAACATGCGCTTTAAGCCATTGATAGGACTCAGGTTTGAGGCGCGAAAAGAAGCGGTATACCAGGTAAAATTGAACCCACCCAGAGCAATACTGCCATAAACACCCGCAGCGCTGACTATCAGCAAAAAGGTCAGGATGGGTACCGCGATTACGTCCAGTGCCCAATCAAGAGAATTGAGCATATGGGTGTAGTCATAGGCTTCATCGTGACTCAGATCAAAAAAGCGATGCATAATACCCAGCAACGCCCGACCAATGCCTTCAGCCAGAAAAAATAAGGTAACAGCACTAAAAATCAGCACCAGTACGGTAGATAACTCGCGGCTGCGAGCCAACTGACCTTTTTTACGGGAGTCTTCGAGGCGTTTTGCCGTGGGTTCTTCTGATTTGTCTTCATCAGCCATTGCTTACACTCCTTCTACCTACCCAGGACACACATTCAACAGATTGCACATCAGCTGTTGTGCTCTGTTCCATTGTTGCCCGAAGTGATTGGTGAAGTTGTTTAAGGTTAACCAGATAATGATCAGGCCACCAATTTGCGCAAAGGAAAAACCAATAGTGAATATATTGAGCTGTGGCGCGGCTTTGGTCATTACGCCAAAGGCGAGGTTTATGATTAGTAAGGATACAATAGGGGCTAAAGACAGGGTCAGCGCCGCAATAAACATCCAGGCGCTCCAGTTGACCATGGCTTTGAATTGATCTGCACTCCACCAGGCTTCGCCAATCGGAAAGGCTTCAAAGCTCATTACCAGCATCTGAATCATATTCAAATGGCCATCAAAGGCTAAAAACAGCAATGTAGCTAAGATCAGATAAAACTGACCGACCGCAGGAACGTTGATGCCGTTGACCGGGTCAACAATGGAAGCGAAGCCCAGTCCCGTTTGCATGGCCACAACCTGCCCGGCAATCACGAAGGTTTCCAGTACCAGGGTTGAAATAAAACCAATAGACAAGCCAATAATAACCTGTTGAATGCCCATAACAAAAGTTTCAACAGAAACCGGATCTTTCATGGGGACAGGTGGCACCAAAGGCATGACCATTATGGCCAGAGTCACGGCCAGCAAGACCCGAATGGGGGTTGGAACTGTTTTAGCACTGAGCGCAACCATTGCTCCCAACATGCCACTGATGCGCATAAAGGGTAACGCATAATCAGCAATGGCCTGGATGATTTCGGCTTCGCTGAAATTCATGACGCTAGCCGACGACTTCCGGAATGCGGGCGACAATCTCAAAGGTAAAGTCCATGAGTTTGTTCACCAGCCAATGGCCGCCCCAACTCAGCGCCAGTAAAGTCACCAACAGTCGCGGCAGAAAGTTAATGGTTTGTTCATTGATGGAGGTGGCCGCCTGAAATACCGCCACACATAAACCCACAATCATACTGGGTACAATAATGGCGGACACCAGCAGGATCACCATAAACAGAGCGTCATTCAGAATATCAACAAAGACCTCAGGACTCATAGCGCCTTACCCCATACCGTAACTGTTGACCAGGGTGCCAAACACCAGATTCCAACCATCCACTAAGACAAACAGCATCAGTTTAAAGGGTAACGACACTATCATGGGGGACAACATCATCATACCCATTGCCATGAGGATTGACGCCACCACCAGATCCAGGATGAGAAAAGGAATAAACAGCATAAACCCTATCTGGAAAGCAGTTTTCAACTCACTGGTGATAAACGCCGGGATTAACACTGTCATGGGGACTTCTTCCGGGGAGCTCACTGAGTCTTCAATATTCGCCATTTGCACGAAAGTTTGCAGGTCTTTGATACGGGTCTGAGACAACATAAAAGCACGAATGGGAATTATGGCTTCATCAATAGCTACTCTGGCGGTCATTTCCTCCTTCAAATAGGGCTGCAAGGCTTTGTCATTCATCTCTTCAAATACCGGAGCCATAATGAACATCGTCAGGAACAACGTCAGGCCAATCAGTATCTGATTGGAAGGTGACTGTTGCAGACCGATCGCCTGGCGCAAAATTGACATCACGACAATAATGCGGGTAAAACTTGTCATCATGATTAAAAACGCTGGCAGCAATGACAGCGCCGTCATAATTCCCAGTACCTGCAGGGTCATGGTGTAATCCTGCGTACCATCGGGATTGGTGGTGACCGTCAGCGCCTGAATTCCAGGATTGGCCCATGCTGATTCAGGGAATATTGCTACC
Organism: Planctobacterium sp. R6; assembly: GCF_055755215.1. Taxonomy (NCBI): domain Bacteria; kingdom Pseudomonadati; phylum Pseudomonadota; class Gammaproteobacteria; order Alteromonadales; family Alteromonadaceae; genus Planctobacterium; species Planctobacterium sp. R6. The sequence goes on along the minus strand of NZ_JBVTQY010000001.1, from coordinate 227,205 downwards.
GTCAACAGCAGTAACAGGCTAAGTATTTTTATCATTGGTTTCGCCCTGAAGCTTTTTTTGTTGTTGTAAAAATCCGGCAAATGTTTGTTTTAACGACTCTTCTTTGCGAATTGCAGAAATTGGGGTCTCCAGTTTCGCCAGGTGATTTATATTGTGGCTGGTCACGCCCACCAGATGTTGCTCGTCACCAACCTGAATAACGGCTATCCGTTCCCGGGTGCCTACCATCATGCTGGCAACCGTTTTGATTTGCCCACCAGAACTTTGCACACCAGAAAAACGGCGCATAATAAAAGCCAATAACAGGATTACGGCTATCACCAATAGTAATGAAAATCCTACAGATAACCAGGCAGACAGTGAGGTACCAGGGGCGCTGTCTTGCGCGAAAGAAAAAGGGGAGACTGCCATCAGAAAACTGAATAGCAGCCATACTAACGTCGGAAAATAAGGATTATTTGAGCTTTTTAATACGTTCGATTTGACTGATAACATCCGTTAATCGGATCCCGAATTTGTCATTGACCACTACAACTTCACCGTGCGCAATCAGCGTACCATTTACCAGTACATCAAGTGGCTCACCTGCCACCCGGTCTAACTCCACCACTGAGCCCTGGTTCAATTGCAATAAATTTCTAATACTGATCAGGCTTCTGCCGACTTCCATTGATATAGTGACAGGAATATCCAGAATTGTATCTAGTTTTTTCTCTTCTTCTCCGGAAACGCCACCCGATTCAGAAAATTCATCCAATTCTGCCACCTGCACACCGGACATACCAGAAGCGGCATCGCCAGAAATTGAATCCTCAGATTCCGACTCGGCTTGTTCGGCCATTGCCGCAGCCCAATCGTCCATTGCATCATCTTCACCACTCATCTTGCTTTCCTCTTACTCTTTACAACACTAAATCATCTTCAAGGGTTTGCAGTTCGGCGTCAGAATCTATTCTGCGCCCACCTTTAGTTAACAGGTGTAACTGCGATTTAACCGAAACCGGTCTGGGGATACGCTCTACAATTTGCAATGCGATATTTTCCCTGGAGCGTCCCAATTTACTGCGGAAGGTAGGTAGACCTTCTATCAATACGGTAATGTATTCCGGCATATCTATGGGGATCACATCACCCACTTTCATTTTTACAATGGCTTCCAACGGTAGCTCTAAATCCAACATATGGGTCGTCAGAGCGACGTTTACATCCAAAATTTCATCGCGCAGTGCTTTACTCCAACGCAAATCGGTGTCTTCTTTGTCACTTTGAACACCGGCATCCAGCAACTCGCGAATAGGTTCTAACATGCTGTAGGGCAAAGCTACATGGAAGTCGCCACCGCCACCGTCCAACTCAATGTGAAAGGAGCTAATCACCACCACTTCGGTGGGACTGACAATATTGGCCATTGCCGGGTTAACTTCCGAATCCAGATACTCGAATGACACATCCATCACCGGACCCCACGCTTCTTTGTAATCCTCAAAGATTATTTTCAGCAGCATCTGGATAATACGTCGTTCTGTGGGAGTAAACTCCCTTCCCTCAATCTTAGCGTGGTAACGACCGTCGCCACCAAAGAAATTGTCCACCAGGATAAATACCAGTCGGGCTTCCATGGTGATCAGACCGGTGCCTTTTAATGGACGAAAACGCACCATGTTCAGGCTGGTAGGAACAAACAGGGTGTGAATATACTCACCAAATTTAATCATCTGGATACCGTTGATTGACACCTCTGCAGAGCGCCGCATCATGTTAAACAGACTGACCCGCATGTGCCTTGCAAATCGCTCGTTCACCATTTCCAGGGTAGGCATCCGACCCCGAACGATCCTATCCTGCGACGAAAAGTCATATTCCATCGCAGAGGAGGACATATCCGATTCTTCTACATCCTCTTCTTCAACTTCGTCGACCCCATGCAACAGGGCATCAATTTCGTCTTGTGATAATAAATCGCTCACTGTCTCAGCCTCTGATAACTATCTCGTAATTTACTGCATTACAAAACCGGTAAATAATACCTGCTCAATTACAGGATTACCGGCAATTTCCTGCATCGCTTTTTGTACTTCGCGCAATGACTGCTCTTTCATAGCAATCTTTCCGGCTTCGGTAACCAGATCATCCGCATTGGAGCTACTGAATACCCGCAATAATGTGCCTTCAATCATAGGTATATGCATTTTTGCCGTTTCCTCGGCATCAGTGCCCCGCACCATTAATTGCACTTTAATTTGCACTAACCGGTCGCGTCCGGAGCCGGTAACATTGAATACAAATGGCCGAGGCATGGCAACATAAAGTGCCGTGCCAACATTCGTGCTACCAATACCACTCACCTGCTGTTGTTGCTGCTGTGCAACTTCTTCGGTTTCTAATTCATCCAGGGCAGATTCATCGCTACTATCCCCCAACAGAAAAAATGCAGCCGCGGCACCAATGATCACTACGACAGCGGCGGCGATTATAATCATCATCTTGCCTTTTTTCGGGGCGCTTTCTTCCATTTGTAGTTCTTGTTCAGCCATTTTCTGGTTCTCTGCTAGTTAATTAGCTTTATTATGGATAACACCCTATGTGTAACGCAACATCCTGGCGCAATCTATCCACGATTTAAGCAAAATAATCAATTCCTTCCGGTTTATCGACGGTTACTGAGCTAACATCGCTATTAGATTCGGCTTCCAGGTCATCCATTGCTTCTTGCCCTTTACCTGAAGCAAAGTTTTGTCCATCGCCCTCTCCTTTTTGACCCTGCTGTTCTTCATGCACCGAAGACTGGCCTAATTCAATCCCCTGCTGTTCCAGTAATTCTTTCAAGCGGGGCTGGTTTTGTTCCAACACTTCACGAGCGGCCTGAGATTGAACCACCATACTCACGGAGGCAGAATCGCCTTGCATACTAATTTTAATTTGCATCTGACCCAGCTCTGGTGGATCCAGTCGGATATCCGCCACCATATTCTTCTGGTTCATCATCACCTGAACTTTATTGGCCAGCTCCTGGGCAGCTTCCGGCTTTTGGATATTTACCGCTTTGTCGAACGCCTGATTTTGCAAAGTTTGCTGCTGTGTTTTTTGTGCCTCTACCTGAGCCGCATTTGACTCACGCGTAGCCACGCTGTTGTTAAAGCTGGTAAGCATGCTTTCCCGGGCTTGTGTATCCAGTCCACTTTGTGTCTGAGCCACACTTACCATCTGTTGCAACGCACTACCTATACGCTTTTCCAGTGCGATGCCATCCACGGCGCCAGCTTCAGCCTGCATCGCCTCTGCCACGACTTTACTGATATTAATACCAGGTTCATGCCCTGCTTTTAACTGCTCTTTAAATTCGGCGGTCACATTTTTCAGACTATCCAGAAACTTCTTACCCGCCTCGGTTTGCCCAACATCAGAAGACTCGATTCTGCGAGTCAGATTATCAATGGCGGCAATTTTACCTTCAACAGATTCAGAAGCCTTGTCTAATTCATTTAACAGCTGAGTCAAATTCAACTGCTCCTGTTTAATCGTTTCCTGATCTGACAAGGTACTGGAAGCTGTATTTTCTCCACCTTGCAGGCTCACTTCAGGTTCAGGTTGAGGCGAAGGGATAGGCGCAGTTTCTGTGTCTGTTCTGACCTCATCTTCCACTTCTGTTACCAGTGTCTCGTTGAGTAAATCCGCAGGTGATTGCCCCTGGCCTTCATGCTCAGTATCTTCTCCATCCGACTGCGTCCCTGACGTTGGCGCCGACTGCGCAGCCAACTCTTCCAGGCTTACTGTATTTTGACCGCCAGGTTCATTATTTTGTTCAGCCAATAACATTAGCAATGCCACGTCCTGGGGGTCGGGCTCTTCTACTTTCAATATGTCAGACATCATTTGCTTTAGTGCCAGATCATCGTTGAGCAACTGCTTAATTTCTTCATCTGACAGGCTACGGATAGTTTTATCCATCGACTTCATTTGATGCATATCGAGAGGCTGCCCGGCATTAAGCAGTTTGTCTTTAAGCTGCTGTCGCCAATTTTCGGTTTCGGCCGTCAGAAAATTGTCATCGCTACTCGCTTCCGAATCAATTCTGGTTTGAGCATCATCTGAACTCCCAACATCAATAGTGTCATTCGGAATATCTTGCAACAAAACCGACTTGCCACCGTCAGGTGATTCAGGAGCAGGCGCATCTGTTTCAACGTCGGGCTTTACCGTATCCATCTCAATTTCAGATTTTATCGTATCCACTGCCTGAGTTTGTGGTTCGGCGCCGGAATGACCATTCAGTTTTTGAATAATACTGACCCACTCATCATGCAATTCATCACCTTGCTGCTTTTTACCCGGGGTCGAATTACCCGCTTCAGCGCCATCGCTGCCAGGTGATTTTTGCAGTACAAATCCTGACTCAGCCTTGTCACCGGACACAGCTTCACTGGCTTTGCTGGATTTTCCTGATTCAGACTTTACGTCACTGTAACCACGATAACCGGCGTCCGAAGCACCGGCATCAGACCCGCCAATCATGATCTTGGCAAATTCACTACCAGTCCCTGAAACTTCAGGGCTCACATCACCGACAAACAGTTTATTGGCGGCAACATCATTATTAGAAGCGGCAACTTGTTGCATATTTGTTCACCTGATTAAGCCAGAAATTCCGCTTTATGCGGTCAGAACAGCGATTTACCGTCAAATTTCTGTGGTGTTTAAACTCTGAAACAACTGAAAGCATAAAGCAGGCCAGTTTTTGAAGAATAGTCAGGGTTGGGATAATGAAATTGGAATTTGCTAACTAGAAAGCGGGTTTTGCTGAACGTAAAAACTTTTGCAATGCAAATTCGTCGAGCATGTTTTGTTCCTGTCGGTTCAGTTTTGCCTGCAGGGCTCTGGCGTTTTTGTCCAGTAACATCTCAACCGCTTTGCGTTTTTTTTGTTGTTCCAGCCACAACTGCTTTCGTTGTTCCGCTGCTTTTTTAGCATCCTGAATAATTTGCTGTTGCTGTGCGCAGGCTCTGTCGAGTTTAGTAATAAAGGACTGATGATGAGAAAAAGACAAGGCTTCCAGACCATTGGCGGCCTTTTCCTGAATTTTCTTAAAGTAATCCAGTCGATATTGCATTAACCCATCTAATCTTTCCTGATTTTGTAATACGTAAGCCTGAGCTTTTTGAAAATCAGACGCGGCTTTTTCTTCTTTTTCGGTTTCCCATTTAGCGACCATTTGCAGTTGCTTCGTCATCAGGCTTTAGCTCCAAATTTCTGTGCTAACTGCACCATACCGGTCAGGCTCTCATCATAGGGGATGATATCCTTCATACCCTGTTGCAGAAAAAGATTGATCACAGGCTCGGCCTTGATTGCCAGATCTATTCGAGGATCCGTCCCTCTGTTGTAGGCACCAATACTGATTAGATCCCGATTTTGTTGATAGGTAGAGTATACCTGCCTGATACGACGCGCCGTCTGCAGATGTTCCTCGCTGACCACCTGAGGCATAACACGGCTGATAGAAGATTCAACATCGATGGCAGGATAGTGACCAGAATCAGCTAACGTTCTGGACAATACTATATGCCCATCCAGAATGGCACGAGCAGCATCCGCGATCGGATCTTGCAAATCATCACCTTCGGTCAGCACGGTATAAAAACCGGTAATAGATCCCTGGTTTTCCGCACCGTTACCCGCTCTTTCCACTAACGCTGGCAATCTTGCAAACACCGAAGGTGGATAACCTTTGGTGGCCGGAGGTTCTCCCACCGCAAGGGCAATTTCCCGTTGGGCCATGGCATAACGCGTAAGTGAATCAATTAAAAGTAGGACGTTCATACCCTGATCACGAAAATACTCAGCAATACTGACTGCCGTTTCACAACCTTTTAAGCGCATCAAGGGTGAAGTATCAGCCGGGGCGGCTACCACCACAGACTTGTGACGCTCTTCTTCACCAAGAATTTCATGAATAAACTCTTTCACTTCCCGGCCCCGTTCACCCACGAGGCCAACCACCACCACATCGGCCGTGGTTCCTCGCGTCATCATGCCCATCAAGACACTTTTACCAACACCACTACCGGCAAACAGGCCCATACGCTGTCCCATGCCAACCGTTATCATTGCGTTAATTGAGCGAACACCAACGTCCATGGGTTGTTTGATGGGTTTACGGATCAGCGGATTCATGGGAGGTCGCGTAAAAGGCACATATTCCGTGGTTTTTAGGGCGCCCAGGCCATCGATAGGATGACCGTTGCCATCCACCACACGACCCAACAATCCCATACCCACTGCGATACCTTGCTGACGCGCCAATGGTTGGACCCGGGAACCTGGTACAATGCCTTTTACAGCTTCGGTAGGCATCAAATATGTAACGCTGTCACCAAAGCCCACCACTTCAGCTTCAATCTCGCCGTCTATTGTCTGTACCAGACACTGACTGCCCACCGGCAACTGGCAACCAACGGCTTCCAGAGTCAATCCGATGCCACGCACCAGTTTGCCCGCGGCCACTGTCGTTGATTGTGGTACCTGTGATTGCAGTTCTTTAATTTTGGAAAGAATTCGTTGCGTCATAGCATCCGGCCGGAAAATTATTTGGTCTCTCTTTCTTTGAGGCCCTGTTCTAATAAAAACTTGTCCAGAGTCTCCCTTACCCGACGTTCGATAGAAATATCGACCGCATTAGAATCCGTTACTATTTCGCAGCCGCCTTGTGACTGGCTAACACTTTCCACCAAAATCCAGTTGTGCTGCTGAATTTCTTCATCGGAAAAATGTTGTTTAACCAGTGTCAAATCCTCCGGATGCAGGTGTATCTGGTAACCATTTTCTCTGACCGGTAACACCTTGAGGCCAGACTTCAATGCTTCAAATATGACGTTGTCATTGAGCTGTACTTCCGTGCGTATCACAGAGCGAGCCAATGCCACGGCCAGTTGTGTCAATTCTTTTTCAAGCTCAGTTTCCACTAAAGATAAGGGTTCTTGTAGCGAAGCATTGAGTGACTGCCAGGCCTGCATTTGCTGCTGAATAATGTCGCGTCCTTCCTGCAAACCTTCATTAAGCCCCTGCTCATAACCTTGCTTTTGGCCTTCTTCAATACCTTTGGCCAGGCCCTCTTCATGACCTTTCAACTGACCTTCGTCCAGTCCCTGTAAAAATCCTTCTTCGTAAGCTGCCTTGCGGATGGCTTCTATTTCTTCTGCTGTAGGAGGCAGAATTTCTTCCTCCTCTTCCGGTGGCTCCCACTTCCAGTCAGATGTTTTATTGAAAGCGTTACTTTCACTCTTAAATCTGGGCGACGGATCTTCTACATAAGGAATATCAAAGGCTTTAAATTCCTCATTTTGTTTATCATCAACAAAATCAACCATCTCACACCACCACTATTTGATTACAGGAATTCTTCGCCGCCACCGCCGCCAAGCATAATTTCACCGGCGTCGGCCAACCTTCTGGCCACAGACAGGATTTCTTTTTGTGCCGTTTCCACTTCGCTTATCCGTACAGGCCCCAAGGCTTCCAGGTCGTCCAGTAACATTTCTGCGGCACGTTTTGACATATTGCTGGCAATTTTATCACGCAAGCCCTCATCGGCACCTTTGATAGCTTTGATCAGTACGTCTTGCTGAACTTCACGCAAGATCGACTGAATAGCCCGGTCATCAACATCTGCCAGGTTATCAAAGACGAACATCAGATCCTGAATTTGTTGGCTCATTTCCTCATCCTGTTCACGGATGGCATCCATTAACTGGCCTTCGATGTTGGTATCCAGGTAGTTCATGATATCTGCGGCAGATTTCAGGCCGCCCATTTTGGCTGCCTGGGTACCGGCCTGGCCGGCAAATTGTTTCTCCATAATTTCGTTTAACTCCTGCAATGCAGCTGGCTGTACTTCTTCCAGGTTGGCAATACGCATCATCAAATCCAGACGAACTTTTTCCGGGAACTGCGACAAAATTTCGGCAGATTGTTCGGGATCCAGGTAAGCCAATACAATGGTTTGGATCTGCGGGTGCTCGTTCCGAATTATGCCGGCCACCTGTTTGGAATCCATCCACTTGAGTGAATCCAGACCTTTCGCACCACCGCCCACTAATATCTGGTCTATCAGGTTGGCAGCTTTATCTTCACCCAGGGCAGCCGTCAGGGCTTTCTTCACAAAGTCATGACTGTGGAAACCAATGGTACTGTAGTTTTGAATCTCTTCGATAAAGTGCTTATGGACTGCGGTGATCTTCCCCTGGGTCATGTCATCCATGGTGGCCATGGCCTGACCCAGCTTCTGAACCTGCTTAGGTTCCATGTGTTTCAGGATTTGCGCCGCGTCTTCCTCTGAGAGGCTGAGAAGCAAGATTGCTGCTTTCTCTACCCCTTCCAGTTTACCAACGTCGTAGCCAATATCTTCTGCTTCTTCAGCCATAACTTATTCATCCAACATCAACCATCCGCGCACTACCTGCGCTGACAGTTCAGGTTCGTTAGCAACCAATGCACGTACGGCTTTTAATACATCTTCATCTTTATGCAGGTCTGGTAACATCAAAGAACCATCTGCGGCAAAGCCTACTGCATCTTCATCAAATTCCTGAGTTAACATAGTGATGGTTTCATCACCCAAGTCAAGACTTTGATCCACATTGAACTCTTCTTGTTCAGTGGTATCTTCTGGGTAAATCAGACGTTTCAGCATTGGACGCACAATCGCCAGAATCAATACGATAATAATCAGACCACCCATTACTAACTTCAAGGCGCGCATTGCCCATGGTTGCTCCCATAATGGGATTTCTTTTTCCAGGCCTGTATCAATACGACTAAATGGAATGGTAACGACTTCCAGTGAATCACCACGGGTGACATCAAAACCGATACCGCCCTGTAACAAGCGACGCAGATTTAACAACTCTTGTTGTGAGCGTGGTTCATTGGTTTCATTGCCTTCGGCATCAGTCGTATTTTTATAATCTACCGCAACCGACACACTCAGCCGACGAATAACACCCGTTTGCTGCTTGGTATGGCTAATGGTGGTGTCCAGCTCAAAATTACGTGTTGCTTCTTTATGGGTTCTGCCCGGCGAAGTTCTGGTGGAATTTGCACCGGCATTGTTCTGTGGAATATTGGCATCCAACGGAGGCTGATTAGTCAGTGCGCCGGGTACGCCGGCAATCATACTACCCACACTGTTTTCTTCTACCGTCATCTCACTGCGTACTGCCGGTAAATCGGGGTTGTAACGTTTTTGGGTTTGCTCAGTGGAAGTAAAATCCATGCTGACATCCACCTGAGAGGTGTAGTTACCCAAACCTAAAACCGGGATCAAAATAGAATCAATTTTACCCTGATATTCCGCTTCACGCTGCTTAACGATTTCAAACTCTTTTCTGGAACGGGCGGAAATGGAATCCTGTGAACCCGAATTTAATAAGCGACCATTGCTGTCAGTTACCGTGACACGATCAGGATCAATGGTTTCTACCGCTGAAGCCACCATATCCACGATGGCATCCACTTCTTCACTGTTAAGAATCGCACCACGGCGCATAGTTATAACCACTGTGGCACTGCCGCGAGATTGTTTACGGGCAAATACATTTTCACGTGGCATAGCCAACAGGACTTTGGCTTTATTGACGTTTGCCATGTCTTCGATTGTGCGAGCAATTTGTTGTTCACGGGCGTGTTTCAGGCGTTCTTTTTCAACGCGTTGACTAACACCAAACCCCATATCCTGCATAATAATGTCAGTACCGGAATTCGGAGCCTGAGATAAACCTTGTCTGGCCAAAGACAATTTAATGGCTTCGTACTGGTCTTCCGGAACCAAAATCGTATTGCCTTCCAACTGATAGGGGATCTGTGCTACATCTAAATGATCCAGCGTCTGGATCAGTTCATCAGTGGGAAGTTTCGCGAGCGGACGATAATCCGGCTCTTGTGCCCAGATCACGATGAATATGGCAATTGCTACGCATATCACCAGGGCTACTACCAGGATAATCTGGCGCAACATATCTACGCTGCCCAAAGCATCCATAAAGCCGGATTTCTGTTCTGCCGATTCCAGGTCCAGGTTATCGCCTGGAACGGTTAAGTCTGTAGTTGCGTCAGCCATCTGTTATCGCTCCGTTATACCGGCATTTGCATAATTTGCTTATAAGCTTCCATCACTTTGTTACGTACCTGAACGGTCGCTTCAAAGGCAATGCCAGCTTTCTCTTTTGCCACCATGACATCCGCCAGGCTTAATGTGGTATCCCCCATTTCAAACCGGTTAGCCATCTCTTTGCCATGTAACTGCATATTATTCACACCATTGATGGCTGAACTGAGCATATCGGCAAAATTTTCACGGGAAGGATTGGTTTGCAAGTCTACAGAGGGCGTCAACTCAGTTTTCGTTTGAGCCGCCAGCATTTGCATTTCTCTGTATAAGGAATCTGCTTTGATATCCATCACTCTCTCCAGGAATCTGTCACTTTGACAATTTCCCTTTGTAAAGCAATGATGATGCCAACAATATTTTATTGTTATTTAACAGTAAGTTAAGCGTCAATATAGATAAATTTGACAGTACTGCAGGCATGGCAAAACCGCCAGTGACAGAAAAATGTCACCGGAAGTTTAGTTATATAAATAGGTGTTTTATCAAGCCGGTAGGTCGATACCCATTTCCCGCATTTTTGCCAGTTTGTAGCGTAGGGTTCTGGGGCTAATTCCCAACTTTTCGGCGACATCCTTGCGCTTGCCATTACAGGAAATAAGCATTTCCAGAATGATTTGGTTTTCCTGGTGTTTAAGTTCCTGTCCCAGCAGATCGCTACTTTGAGGTTCCAGCTCTGCAGAGGAAGCTATCTCTATGTCATGAATATGATTGTCCAGCATCAGTTCGTGCTCTGTGATGAGATTTCCGTCACAGAGAATTAAGGCTCTTTGAATCACATTCTCCAGTTCCCTGACATTTCCCGGCCAGGGATGTAGCAATAGCTTTTGTCTGGCGGCAAAGCTGATATCCGGTATCCGGTATCCCTGACGCAGTGCATGGCGCTCTACCAGGTGTTCCGCCAATGGTACAATATCCCCAACTCGTTCATTAAGCGGTAACCAGTGCAGCGGAAAGACATTCAGTCGATAATAAAGATCTTCCCTAAACAAACCGTTTTGTACCGACTGCATTAGGTCCCGGTTACTGGTGGCGATCACACGCACATCCAGTTTTATGGTCTTACGACTGCCTAAGCGTTCTACTTCTCGCTCCTGCAAGACCCGCAACAATTTGGCCTGCAACCCTAAATCCATTTCAGTCACTTCATCCAGCATAATAGTACCTTGCTGAGCCTGCTCAAATTTACCAATCGAGGTTTGTAGAGCACCAGTAAAAGCGCCTTTTTCGTATCCAAATAAGGTAGCTTCTAGCATGTTTTCAGGAATAGCGGCACAGTTAATTGCTACAAATGGGCCGTCTGCCCTGCTACTTTGTTCGTGGATGTAGCGCCCCAACACCTCTTTACCCGAACCACTGGGTCCTAACACCATCACAGTAGCATCTGTTTTCGCCACTCTTTGTGCTAGTTGCAACAGGCGCTGACTGGACTCGTCCCCCACTACCGGCTTGAAGCCATCTTCTGACTGGGCCGGTGCATATCGGGCAATAAGGTTTAACAACACATCCGGCTCAAAAGGCTTAGCGATGTAATCTGTTGCCCCGGATTGCATCGCCGTTACCGCGTCGTCAATTTGAGCGTAGGCCGTCATCAAAATGACAGGGAGGTTTGGAAACTTGTTTCTCACTACCTGTAATAACTGAATACCGGACATACCGGTCATCTGTATATCACTGACGATAAGATCGACTTTAACTTCATTAATGCGAGAGATAGCTGTTTCCGCGCATTCACAGACAACAACTTTATAACCACCTAACTCAAGCGTATCGTAGAGTGCTTCCCGTAATCCCTGGTCGTCTTCCACCAGCATTACACATTTCTGGTTCATGCGAATTCTCCTGCCATATTCACGGAGTCTGTTGTCTCAGATAGTTCTGATTGGTCTGATTGCTTAGGACCATGCTCATTTGCTTTATTGCTTAGCAGCGCAACCGGGAAGCGCAACGTAAAAGTAGCGCCACCCGCATCATTATTTTTTGCTGTTACCTGACCTTTGTGACTGGCCATTACCGCCCTCACTACCGCCAGGCCAAGCCCTGTCCCCTGGGTTCGAGTGGTATAAAAGGATTCAAACAACTTTTCCCGATCTTTTACTGGTATTCCCGGCCCGTTGTCACAAACCGATAACGCCAACCAGGAGTCGTCTTGACTAAGGCCAATATCGATACTTGTAGCCCCCACCGATTGGGCGTTTTGCAGCAAATTATTTAGTGCACCAGAGATCGCAGTTGAATTACCGAGGATTACATAATTGCCATTCGCGGAGTGGCAGTTAATCTTCAATTGCAGATCGGTTTTTTCTTCCAGAGTGTCACAGGAGAGTTGTTGGCAAAGTGTTATTAAGTCAACTTTTTCAATGATATTTTCAGCACCGCTTTTGGCAAACAGCAACATATCGTTAATTTGCTTTTCAAGGTCTTTAAGTCGGGTAATTAACTTTTCACTAAATCGTGTCTGCCTGGTACAAGCCAATCCGGTAGATTGCAGGTTTCGCGCGTAAAGCAAAGCTGCTGACAAAGGGGTTCGCAATTGATGGGCCAGTGAAGCCATCATTTTCCCCAGCGAACTCAATCGGTGCATGTGGCTAACTTTGGTCTGCAATGCACGGGTTTCAGTGAGGTCGGTCAGGTGAATAAGTTGCCCGGGGATACCGGGAATTTTGGATATGGAAAACTTCACTTTACGTCCGCTGACCAGCGACACTTCCAGGCCATCATCTTTTTGAGGCACAAAATAATGACGAATTACCTCTCGCCAGGGCATGGCGTGAATATCTTTCTGAAAAAGTTTCCTCGCGCCTTTATTCGCTAATTCCACAACCCCCAAGCGGTTGATAAACACGATCCCCGCCGGAATAGCCTGAAAGGCAGCACGTAACTCTTCTGACAGGCAGGCGCCAGAATCAGTTAGCGATTCAAAGCTTAAATTACCGGCCTGACCGAACTGTTGAATATAACCTGACTGAATGTTGTTCACCTGCATGTCAAAAATAAGTCATCAATATGAATGACCATCCAATGCACAGGTTGTGCCAACTATTTTTTATTCAAAAGTCAGTAAGTTAGGGAAGGTTTCAGTTACTAACAAGTGGTGGTGTTTGTAAGTAACGGAGTCAATTTCTTGTCAATTCAGCAAAGCAACCCGGTTATCATAGCTGCTTGGCAATATTGTATTTACGCATTTTTTCTACCAAAGTGGTGCGACGCATGCCTAAAAACTCCGCCGAGCGGGCCACTACCCAATCATGCTGGTCCAACGCCTGAGTGATCATATTCACCTCAAGATCTGACAGGTACTCTTTAAGATTTACCCCTTCTGCCGGTAAATCGGGGTCGATAAACCGTCCGTTTTCGACGGTTGTATCCACATCATCGTCGTAATCGTCGCCATCATCACTAAACAAACTGTTCAGAGCTTCGCGCTCTAACAATTCTTCTGGGTATTCAGGATTAAACTCTTCAACGGAAATGTGTTGATACTTGATGGGCAGATCTTTGACATCAACCACCTGGTTAGGGCAAAGGATGGTGAGTCGTTCTACCAGATTGGATAATTCACGTACGTTACCCGCCCACTTATGCTCCATCAATGACGCCAGCGCTTCTTCAGTAAACTTGATGCTTTTGCTGGCTTCGTTTTCAAAGCGGGACACCAATTCCTGCATCAGCAGTGGTATGTCTTCTTTTCTTTCTCTGAGTGCCGGGCTGTCGATTGGAAAAACGTTCAATCGATAAAACAAGTCTTCACGAAACTTGCCAGCTTCTATCATATCTTCCAGATTGCGGTGAGTAGCCGCAATAATGCGCACATTACAAGGAATGGGTTTGGTACCGCCCACTCTTTCATAGGTTCTTTCCTGCAACACACGTAACAGTTTCACCTGCATTTGCAGTGGCATGTCGCCAATTTCATCTAAAAATAAAGTACCGCCCTCGGCCAGCTCAAAGCGGCCTTTACGGGAACTGACCGCGCCGGTAAATGCACCTTTTTCGTGACCGAACAATTCGCTTTCCAGTAATTCACCGGGAATAGCCCCACAGTTTACCGGAATAAACGGCCCTTCTTTGCGCTGTGACAAAAAGTGTACGTTTCTGGCTACCACTTCTTTACCTGTGCCGGACTCCCCCAGCACAAGCACATTGGCATCTGTCGGCGCAACCTGCTCTATCATCCGGCGTACATTCTGAATTTCCTGACTTTTACCCACCAGACTCCGGAATAGTTTGGTTTTTTGCGTGCTTTTGTTTTGTCCCGGCTTGCGTCGCACATATTCCTGACAGCGATGCAATAACTTGGTTAAAACAGGATAGGTAATGGGTTCTTCCAGTAAGCCCATAACATTAGGAATGGACACCAACTTTTCTGAGTTGCCTACAGCGATAAAAGGAAAGGCTGGAAATTTTTCAATAACATCGGACGCCAGCTCGCCGGCATCGCCATCAATCAGTACAGCATCTAATGCTGCTTCGCGTTTCAACGTTGCAATAGCCTGTTCGAAACTGGCCGTCTCAGATTGATCACCTAAAAAGCTGATCACGGTGGAAAGATTATTTCGTCTGGACTCTTGCGAACTTATAACCAGAATGCGACTCATTGAAAATCCGTAATACCGATAATGTTATTATTGCTTTTTGCCTAGTTTGCTTCTGATCGCGAAGACTTTCAAGTAAGTAGATGAAATATCTACATTATAAGCAACAAATTAAACAAAAAGACGAATAAAAAGCATACCCGCAGCACGTTTCCGGGACTATAAGACATAAGTATGATAAAGGCGCTGAACGCGCCTTTAAGTATTTGGGTTAGTAAATCAGCCGATGATTATCCCAATAAGGATAACACCTGACTTTGTTGCTGATTAGATTGCGCCTGCACCGCAATGTTAGCCTGACTCAGTATATTATTCGCTGCCAGATCAGATGCAGCCTGAGCAAAATCCGTATCCTGAATACGGCTGCGTGCAGCAGCTTCGTTTACCGTTGATTCGGTTAGCTGGCGGGCGGTACTCTCAAAACGATTTTGAATCGCACCAAACTCAGCTCTGTTACTGCCGACAGTTTCAACAGCGTCATCAGCAGAGTCTAATGCTGCCTGAGCACCTGACTGAGTACTGATATCTGCACTTAAAATGCCAGATAAAGCACTGCCTAAATCACGGGTATTTACGCCAATAGTCTGACCGGCCTGAGAGCCTGACTGAAAATTAATGGTACTGTCAGCGGTAAATAGCTGGTTACCATTAAAGTCAGTATTCTCCAGGGTGCTACGGATATTATCTTGCAACTGGGTGACTTCTTGTTGCAACGCGCTGCGATCAGCATCTGTCAGCAGCCCGTTCCCGGCCTGAATCGACAGTTCCCGGATTCGGTTAACATCGTTTGTTACCCCGGATAAAGCCGCATCGCCAACCTGTGCCAGCGAAATACCATCGTATACATTATTTAACGCCTGCTGGTTACCGCCAATCTCACTGGTGAGACGGTCAATAATCTGCTGTGCCGCTGCACCATCAGACGCACTATTAATCTGACGACCACTGGCCAGACGTTCTAAAAGATTGTTTTGTCGTTCCTGCACCTGCTGTAAAATCGAGTTGCCGGAATTATTTGAGACTATGCCTACCATACATACCTCCTATACCTCAAAATTATATTAGCAGATAATTCGAGCAATACATAAGCAATAATTTGTGAACCAGTTTACAATCACCAACTTTTTACCAAAACTCCCAATTGACATAAAAACAAACGGGCAACTGGTGCAGCAGGAGAGAGCAACTTATCCTGGGTGTACTGAAAATGAATACTCAATTTACTGACTTGAGACACTACATAGTTCATTGTAAATTAATTCTTGCTGTAGATTTATTTGAACGGTTAGGTAACGTCCTATGATTAGCTCTCAACTGAATACAAAAATAACGATAACGTTTAACGTAAGAAAACGACATGGTAGGCAAGCTTCGTGAAGTTTGAATATACTCGACCATATCCAATAAAGAATAAGCAATTGTACGATGTTCTATCATCACTGTTTGAAAATGCTTATTGCGGGCCAATTTCACTTTAGTGATAGCTGGTAAAATTCTGCAAATAGTTTCCGTACAGAGATATGTCAAACTGCGACCAACTTCCGGATATATAGATTCTCCGTAAAAGTAGGATAATATTCAAAAGGCCAGAGATAAAACAATGTTAAAAAATATAAGCCTTCATCTTGACGTAAACGAAGAAATACAAAGTAATTTAGAGTCAAAACTCGCGGAATACATGAGTGAGACGCATCGTAGTAACATCAATGTTTTTCAAAGGAATATTCCAAGTCTGGTACCCTTTGCACAAAACAAGAATAAACTTAATTACTCCGTGTTTTGCAACAAAGATGGGGAATATAATATTGTCGAGTTTGGACAAGGACGGACATTTTACGGTTTGCACCCCAGTAAAGAAGTCACTCAACATCTACATGATTTTTACCAAAATCCTTGTTACATTTCCATTGCAGAAAACAGAAATACCGGTGCCAAAAACTCAATGGAGTTGACAGATCACTTTACTGCTGAGAACCCTTTTATTCTATACAAAAGACAATGGGCGAATTTGCCCAATAAAGTGAACTGCCTCGTTGTCATGGGGTTGGGGCTAGGAACCCATATCTTGCAACTGCTTAATGATATTGAAATAAAGCACTTAATTATTTACGAGCCTGAGATCCAATTTTTTGCCATTTCAAGTTCTGTTACCGACTGGAAGTCAATTATCGATATTGCCAATAAAAATTCGACCGGCTTATATGTGCAACTGGGAAAAGACTCACGTGATTTGGTTCAGGATATTGAAGAATTAAACAATACTAATGCAATAGAAGGCTTTTACCTTTACAAACATTATAACCATGTTGTTTTTGACGAAGTGTATCAGCAACTTCTTACGAATTCATGGCAAAATCTAACTACTAATGGAATGCGATTCAGTACCCAGCAAACCATATATAACTATGTCCAACATTGGACTCAGGCAACCAGTCTCAACGAAATCGAATTAACCTCGACAAATGATATCCAATACAGATCAAATCTAAATGCGTTGAATAAATATTTTCCGGAAATTGCAAAAGAATTTCAGGACTACCGCCCTAAAGATTGGATACCGGTAAAAAACAAAGAAGGGCAAATAAATCTTGTTCAGATAGTGAGTGGCGTATTCTGGTATGGCGAGTCACCCAAAGAAGATTGCCAAACCAACTTTGAAGAGTTTGCGAAACACCCTTACAAAGATGGCTTGATTTTAGAATATACTGGCAAAAAATTGCTACATTACCTGCACTACAGATTTGTAAATGAGATAGATTCATATCTGTCTGAGATTTCAGATGAAGAAAGCGCACTGCCAAACACGATTAAATCAATCATCATGTTTGGGATTGGTGCTGGCTATCAATTGGAAACATTATTAGAGAAACATAATGTAGATAAATTATTTTTATGTGAGCCCAACAAAGATTTTTTTTACGCCTCTCTTTTTGCAATTGACTGGGCTAGTTTATTAAAAGACATCGATGCCCAAGGTGCCAGAATCTATCTAAATATTGGAGACGACGGCAACAATTTGGTAAGGGATTTAATGAACCAATTTTACTCTGTTGGCCCATACTTACTGAATGATACCTATTTTTATCCCGGTTATTACAATGCCCGTATAAATGAGTCCATTGCAAATCTACGTGAACAGCTGAAAATTGTCGTAGCTATGGGTGAATACTATGATCATGCGCGTTTTGGAATTAGTCAAACAACACACGCTATTGCTAACAATTACGCTCATCTACGCAAGTCACCAAACAATAAGCTAACCTACTCTGACAAATCGGTGCCGGTATTCCTGGTGGGGAATGGGCCATCATTGGATCAATCTATAACTTCGATAAAGGAATTTCAGGACAGGGCAATAGTTATATCTTGTGGAACCTCACTACAAGTACTGCATAAGAATGGAATCAAACCTGACTTTCATGCGGAAATTGAACAAAACAGAACAACCTATGAATGGTGTAAAGCTTTTGGCGATGAGCAGTTTTTGAGCACGTTGGATTTGCTAAGTTGCAATGGAATCCATCCTGATACGACGGATTTATTCAATGATGTATTTATCGCGTTCAAAGAAGGCGAATCTTCTACTGTATCAACACTTGAAGTCGCCGGAGAAGAAGACTTTGAAATACTTCAGTTTGCATTTCCGACAGTGGCAAACTTGGCCCTTAACATTTGTCTCAGCTTAGGGTTGGAAAATATCTATTTATTCGGTATCGACTTAGGTTTTACCGACAATAAACAACATCACTCAAAACAATCCGCTTACTACGATGAAAATGGCAACGAGCTTTATAATTATCACGAAGCAAATAACACCGCTATCGTTGTTCCGGGGAACTTCAGAAAAACCGTGTTGACAAAATCTGAATTCAAAATATCAAAATCCATGATGGAGCGTTCTATTGCCAATAAACACAAATCTACACATGTATACAATTGTAGCGATGGGGCACAAATTCATGGTACGGAGCCTTTGCCGATAGAACATTTGTTGATTGTAAGCGATAAGCTTGCAAAATCAGCCGCGCTTAAAAAAATCAAAGGTGATGCCTTTAGCAAAATAGATTATGAGAACTTTAGATTAAAATATGAAGGAAAATATCAGCAAGAAGCACTCATGTCAGACCTAAGTAGATTTCAAAATCTATTCGCTGATGAAACGACATCAACCGAGCAAGCCCACAAAAAGATTGAGAACCAAAAGCAGCATTTGTTTAGCTCTTACAGCTCCGGTAGATCTCTTATGTTTTACTATTTGTTTGGTACGTCTAATTATGCAAGTGCAGTATTTTCAAGACTATTATCTTCGTCCTCTGACGAAACTATTTGTACGACTCGCTTCAACAACGCACAAACTATTTGGTATAAATATCTTGGTATGATAGTTGAGGAACTATCTTCACCTCAAACATTATATGATGCATCTTCATCTTTGCATTGGTTCAGAACATGGGATAGGCATGTTAAGAGGCAGTATCATGATGTTGAACTAACCATAGTGACCAACTCAGTCCTATTTAAAGATTCTATTCAATGGTGGTTGGAAGAATCACGAACTAAGGGCCAGCATATTGCCAAACTAAATATTATCGCAATTGATAATCTGGAAAATATTGATATTCCAAAGAGTGACTACCTGATTTATTTTGACGCAAATTCCACACATCCTCCAGAATCAAAGTTCAACAGAATATTATTAAACCCAGATGAAAACCTTAGAGCTGAAAAGGGTACGCTTCTTTGCACAAACAACTTAATAGACTCGGAGTTTATGTACAAACAGGAGCTTGATTCACTGGGTCTGTCGTGTGCGACTCTTATTGACTTTAATACACCTGAAAAAATAGTTGATTCAACAATAATGTTGGCATATTTCATAGTCCGTTGCTTTCTTGTGGTCGACAAAAATATGCATATATTTCCAAAATATCGACTACCCAATGATTTATCTTCTGAAGACAAAGAACAAATCTACACCCCATTCCATTTACGGGACACCAATTTTTACGATTTCAAAGAGTACATTGCAATTGTTCCTGATTACAAACCCGCTCCAGAAGTCAACAATTATGGTATGCGCGGCAAACGGCTCTACAATGCAAAATTCAGCGACTTTACTTATATTGAAGTACCCAGGGAAAGATTTGATCATTGGGTGGCGGTTTACGCAGAAAACTTGCCAGTATTTAAAACCAATGAAAATCTAACCCATTCCATAACCTTAACTTTTGACAATCAACAGCAAAAATACACTGCACAATGAAGTTGAACTACTACAGTTTAGTGCTTAACTGCCGATCAAATCTTAGATTTGCCTGAAGGTAAGTCTAAGTTTTCAGTGAGGGAAAGCTGTAAACCTAAAATTTTGAGTGTTTAACATAGTTACAAACATTTTCTATCTACCTCAATTATATTTTATTAAAGAGGTCAACTGAAAGTGCAACTTCCACTCAAAGGAATCAGTATTGTGGGCTTTTTTCTCTTTTTGATAGCCATGCATTAAGCGAGGTTTCCGAATCCGGATCAGTCCTGCTGCGAGCAATAAGCCCATATTTTTGTCCAGATACTGTGAGATTTTCAGTAGATTCATACCTAACATCCACAGACCATAATAACTTGTCAGTCGTATTCCCTGTTGAAGCGTGAGCTAATTTTTGATTGAAGAAAAGAACATCACCACGTTTCATAGGTAAAATCTGAGGCTGAATGTTCGAAACAATTGAATGCGGCATCCAATTTTCTGGAGAATCCCCAAGCGGGAATACTTTTCCTTCTGTTTGTTTCACTGATGCTACCTTAAGGCACCCTTGCAGTTCTTTAACATCTTGTAAAGGTACCCAGACAGTAACTACGTGGGCAGAATAACAACGTTCTGCATCCAACTCTCCATGACTGGTATAAAACTGCCCATCCTGATGCCAGGGCGTTGTAGTCCAATTTTCGCCGGGAAATTTGAACCTGGTATTAAATATCCCATGGACACTTATTTCACCAGATTCGAGTAGTTTTTCAATAACATCCAGTACTACTGCTGACGTTAAAAACTGGTAAATTTCCTTATTGATCATATGAAAATAGGGAGCACGTCTGAATTGCGGTTTTCCAGCCATTTCCCAATGTTGCAAAAAGCGAGTTTGAAAATCCAAGCCAATTAGCTTTTCTGTTAGCAATCCCTCTTTCACCCACACGTCGATCATGTAGTCTACCCAGCGCTGTGTCACCTGGGAAAGTTTATCCACATCACATTCTTTTAAGAGTCCTTCTACTACAACATATCCATGCTTTTGGTAGTGGGATTGCAAATTCATACTTGATTATTTGACTTCGGATAGTCATAAATTCGAAAATTATTTAAAGAAAGCGGCTTCCCTAAAACTCGCTCTACGTTACTTCTAAGCACCTGATTCAATCGAAAACTGGTAAAAACATAGAAATCATTATAACTCAGGCTCTGTGCATGATGCTCCATAGTCTTTACCTGAAAACTCTCCATAAAATCGGACTTCTGCTCGTCATCATCGATAATTATGATTTTTCCACTCATCTTACTCTGAATTGGTTTTAGTAAACGTCTAAGTAAATCGTTTGCGCCATAAAATACGATTTGTCTACCATTTCCAGCTTCTTCTATGAGTGTATTTTGTAAGTCCAGTGTTTCTTGCTCAAATCGTTTGATAATTTCTACGCCATCCAGAAAGTGGGATTTTGCGTCAATGTATTGCAATTTACCATTGTATACTAGCGACTCTTCTGAAACTTCAACGGCACGAAATACTGCCATAAATCCAACATCTATACTGCAATTTCCATAGCCTAATTCAACCAATTCAAAACCGGAATTGTGAGCTACCTGAGCAAGCGACTCAGGCGAAAAGTGAATTAAGTGCTCCCACCATAAAAGTTCTTTAGGATCTAGAGGAAACAATCTTAAATTAGGCACCTCACAAATCATGTACCCACCTGATTTGATAACCCTGCGGCATTGAAATAAAAACGCATTTACATCAGAAACATGCTCCAACATATAATAGTGGCATACAAGATCATAAGTACTGGTTGGTAACTCTTCTATCGAACTGTAAACACTATCAATATCTGAATTCGGTTCAACTGCATCAATTCGAGAAAAATGATGACCCAAGCGATTATGCAAGCCTATTAACCGATTGCTCCCTATTTCCACCATCGCCCCATTTTGTGGAGCAACTCTTAACCAGTTATCCATTCGGATTTGAACGTCACTCGTTGGTGTTTGACCTTCAAATTTTGCATGACAATCACTGTAATACCGCAAAAGTTGTTCCTGAACAGGCACAGGGTTTACATAAACGAACCCACAATTCTGACAGATACCATTATTAAGCTTAAAACGGAACTCTTTAGTTTTAGTTTTAGCAATGTGTTCGTAATTCCACAAACTCTCAAAATCATCCGAGCCGCAAGCATCGCAATGCTTTTGTACGTAATTGAAGTCAATTATTTGATTGGTCAATTTCTACTACCCTGCATTATTTTTCTTCAATTACAAAAATTGAATTCATTTTTTCATTTGTTGTTTCGGATTAGCAGCCACTACAAACAGGTAATGACACATAGGAGAATACCCCGTATGCAGCACTTCATCATTCATTCCAAAATGAAACACATTGTGAAAATACTGTTCAAATGTTTCTACTAATCGATCACCGGTAAATAAATTGACATGTTGGTCATCACTGGAAGAATATTGCTCAGCAGTTATATTAGGAGTACCCACGATAGCGATACCATTTTCAGCCAGATTTTGCATTATGCCTAGCATATAACCATCTTGATTTTCAGGATAGATATGCTCTATGACATCCAGAGAAACAATAGCATCGAACTTTCCGAACTGATCAGTGAGAATGTCCCCCACCTGAAAGGAGCGCTGCTCGTTTTGAAGGTTACGTTGAGCCCAGGCAATCACTCTGTCATCAAAGTCAACTCCCATGTAAAAGCTGGCCCTCTCCTTCAAAACCAAACTGCCGAATCCATCTGAACAGCCTAACTCAAGGACTCTGGAGCTTTTTTTTAACATTTTCATCGCAAACTTATAGCGCGATAAAGTAAAAACCAGGTGTTTTGGATCATGGTTTATAAAATGCGAAAAGTATGGCCCAACCTCATAGGTTTCGGGGTTTTCGTTGTAATGAGGTGTGGCATTGAACCACAGCTCTTTTTCTTTGCTCATTTTCCGTACACCCTCATAATTTATTATTAAAGGATTCCCATAGAGTTCTCACATCTCCAACTTTTGTATCATACCCTTGCTCTAAAGATGCCATAAATGGATCTGTCTGCTCCGGAGTATGGTAGGAGCCATCACCTGTTTCCAGGCGCAAAAATGTTATTTTACCGGCTTTAATTTTGGTCCACTCGATCTCAAAATGGCGATAGATCTCTGAATAGATCTTGTCGAAACTGGTTTTCAACGTGTCATCATCTTTGAGTTCAACCTTAAACCTTTTCACAAGGTCCATCGTTTGATGGTTGTCCCGCATCAGATAAATGGAACCTCCTTTAGGGGTATCATCGATAAAACTCCAAAGATTAGAGTTTTTCCCTTTATTATGTGGTAAAAAAGCAGGTATAAAGTTAAGCAGGTCGATGCCCAAAGTAAATACCTCATCCTCAACGGGAAAATGATATTTATCTTTGATAATTAAATCTGGTGATATATCTCTTATGAATGCCGCAGACACTCGCTCAACAGATTCCACAATCTCTACTTCCCCAGAATCTTTATTCGAGACAATCTTTGGAATGGGAGAAGCTTTGTTACCCGGGTTAGTTAAATAGAGTATTTTCATCCGTACTATCCTTAATATTCAGCTAAGCCAACATAATGACTCTTTATATTGTTATAGGCAGCAAAATGCTCTTTTTTCATTTCACCAATTGCAGAATCATTGATGATGCCAAAGTCCAGGCTAAAACGAACTTTATTGGTGAGATTGGAACCTCCACCATGGATTAATCTGGAGGAAAATATGAACACTTCATCATCTGCTAAATTAATACGTTTTGCGCTCTCAAGATCCACACCAGCAGTTATTTTTTTGGGGTTATAACTCAGTCCCAATCGATGTCCTGTTGAAAAACGTTCTACCCCACTTTCTTCAGAACTATACTTTTTTGTCACTATCGCTGAGTCCGGAACTCTGTGCGATTTATCGATATATTCCATGCTGGTCATAGAATTAAAGTTTCGCAACGGCACCACCATATTTATCTGGCTATTGATATAATCGTGATCGCAATAGAAATTCTCTCGATGAAAATCTAAAAATTCCATCATTTCATCAGATTTTGGCCGAACCCCTCGTAAATAGACAACTGACTGCAATGCGAGAGGTACACTATCGAAAAGGTTATCGAATAACGATTTTTCGTTAGTTACAATATCACGATGAACCTTTGCAGCATTTATTTCGTCCTGGCAGGCCAATAGCCGCTCTCTGTATAGATCTGTACAATGAGTATCTGGCTCTCCTGAGAAATGAGAATCCAAAATTCTCCTTGCACGCTCCACAGGTTCAACATTGGATAACTTGTGTATCATCCAGCCATTATTCATGAACTTTTCTTTTACAGTCATTATTTCTCCCTTCAATCCTTTGATACAATTCAAAAACACTTTTCAGCATCGGCATACCTTCGCGCTTACTGCAAGTAAAAAAGAACCTAACATCGATTAGGTTGCTTATATTCTTATTCGGCTGACTGGTCATGATTATTAGTTTTTTCTATTTGCTCCATCTACTCAGTGATGTCGAAAATATTGATCAAACCATTTTAAGTACCGCAGTGATAATGTCAGAGACTTGTACCAATGCAGAATTTTCCAATGGTAGCGCATTCGGAATGGGATAGTCTTTAGCCCCCAACCTTTCTACCTTTTTCACATTGGGACAATTACTGTATATCTGAAAAGCAACTTCGGCACTCCAATTAAAATTACTACAAGCCTCTTCGATAATTAACACACTCGAAACATCAGT
Source organism: Planctobacterium sp. R6 (assembly GCF_055755215.1). Taxonomy (NCBI): domain Bacteria; kingdom Pseudomonadati; phylum Pseudomonadota; class Gammaproteobacteria; order Alteromonadales; family Alteromonadaceae; genus Planctobacterium; species Planctobacterium sp. R6. The sequence continues at coordinate 202,429 of NZ_JBVTQY010000001.1, read as the reverse complement.
CAAATGACCTATCATAGTATCGAGATTCAGGGGTTTTATTTGTGCCGGTAAAATCAATTTGCATACTATTTCCTGCTCAACAAATAACCTTTTCATCGCTTCCAGCATCAGGGGAGACATTCCTCCATACCCAATTATTGCCAGTTCTGCTTTTTGAGTCCCCTTTAACTGGGTTGCAATAGTATGATCTTTGTCTTTTAAAACATTGATTTGAGAGGATAAACCATTGCTCAACTCCCATAATTTTTCTGCATACAATGCCTTGTTTTCAATAAATAGATCAACGCCATCACGATATACAGAATCAATCAAAAGTAAACCGGGAATATGAAAATGAGAGGGGGCTACGATGCGAATATTGGGAATAGACAAAAAAATAGACTCCAATGTCTGGCTATGAGTAGGGCCATATCCTCGTCGTGCTCCCATAGGAGTTCGAATTGTCAGATGCAAAGGCACGTGTTTACCATACATTAGCGGAAATTTTACAGCACCATTTACTATTTGGTCAGTGCATAGTGTAATAAAGTCGCCAAACATTATTTCAACAATGGGTTTCATCCCTTGCAATGCCATACCGACTCCCATTCCGGTAAATGCTGCTTCACTTATGGGGGTGCTAATCACTCTATCAGGAAACTTTTCGGACAACCCCTTCGAAGCTTTGAATGCACCTCCATAAGGGTCCAAGATATCTTCACCTAAAAGTACAACCTTATCATCCTCTTCAAACAGAGAATGTAAACTACTATTAATTGATTCAATGTATCTCATTCTAATGTTTCCCGGCTACTTACATCTTCATATAGCTGAGATAGTTGTTTCGCCACTCTTTCCTCAATTGCTCCTGTTTGTTGTTCAGAAAGATGGCTTTTTATCGTCATTAATGGATCTTTTTCTTGCCAATACTTTATCTCTTTGGAACTTCTGAAATCATCGCCTTTGGAATGAGGTCCTAATCGATAAGTGTTAAGCACTTCAACATGAGGTCGTCGGGTCAGCTTTAACTGAGCAATTAATTGTTCAAAGTAGTGGTAAAGGTGCAAAGCATCAGAAGCTACCTGCTCGTGACAACTCAGTCCAAATGCAGTAAACCTATTACAAATTGTTCCGCTTAAATTGTTTGCGATGGGTGTAGACTGTGCATATCGGTTGTTTTCGACAACAATCAATATGGGCAGTGAATACAACGCGATCATGTTTAAGGTTTCGTAAACCACCCCCTCACCAAGAGTTCCATCACCTATAAAAAGTACAATGGTTTGATCTTTATTTAATAGCTTATTCGCGTATGCCATTCCAGCTCCGACCGGGGTTAGATTTCCCTGAATCCCATTGGATATGAAATCACCCGTTTTTATGTGTTGACTACCACCAACTCCGCCACAAACCGCCCCCTCTTTGCCCATGATTTCAGCCAACAAACCTTCAATATCATCGGTTTTTTCGATGTAATGTCCATGGCATCTGTGGTTACTAAGCACGATGTCTTGTGGCTCCAGGTGGGGAATTAAACTACAGGCAATTGCCTCCTGACCAATATAACTATGAGTCGTTCCGAATAATTCTCCTTTCGAAAAAAGTGCGAGTAACATTTCTTCAAATTTTCGAATAGTGAGCATGCGAGAGTATAAACGAACCGCTACTTCATTCACTGTGTGATGAACCCCGCTTTTGTAATGCTGCTATATAAATTCACTCCTGAGGCTACCGTCACATCATCACAAACTTGTAATTTCATATTAACTGTGGCGCCTAACCCAATCAGACAATGATTGCCAATGCTTACAGAACCGGCCACACGCGCACCATCGGAAATCTGAGTATTTTGCCCAATTCCAGAATGATGGGCGACAGATGCACAATTTAATACTTTTGAAAAAGCACCAATGCTAACGTTTGTTCCGATAACAGCATTAGCTCCAATAAACACATTTTCCTCAAGTATCGCACTGGGAGAGACAACGGCACTTGGATGGATAACACTTATCAATAGTCCCCCATAAGATTTAATTGTGTCTGCCACCCGTCGGGTTTCTTTAAAATCATTGCTATTCACATGAACTTTATCAATACCCGCAGCTAAAAGAGCATCAAGTTGAAACCGGGAAAACACGGGTAAACCAAATAAGCTTTCTGTTTGAGGTAGTCCAGAATAATCAACAAACCCCAAAACTTCATATACACCAGCAGCCTCAACGGCTTCGTAAACAACTTCAGCATGATTTCCAGCACTATAAATCAATAATGAGTTTTTTTTAATTTCAGGTAATGTTGTTTGCGCTGCACTACACTCTGCAATATATTGACTTACCAACTGTGCAGAGATTACTCCGTCCCCAGGCAACATGGTTTGATCAATTTTATGCTCCACAAGCAACGATTGAGCCTTCTGTGAGATGAGGCGCTCTCCTACTGCTGCTCCACAGCCTCTATATTGTGTCAGATCGGCCTCTTTTTCAGACAACACCAGAAACAATACATCTCCTACCTGGACAGCTTGTCCTTTTGTGTAAAGAGTATAGACATACCCCTTACACGGTGCTGTAACTTCATATGTCGCCTTAGTGGACTCCACAACGCCTAGTAAATCTCCCGCGCCAACGAATTGATAATTTTCCATACACTGAATTAGTGTGACAGTATCTTCATTGTTGTTAATCTTGGGAGCAACAACTTCAACAATGGTACTATTTTTCATGTTCTTTCCCTTTGAGACGCAAATGTCATGCTGCTGCTCAGGCTCTATCAATATTAAAGCTAATAGTTCCCGCTACTGGCAAGCGTTTTGAACTCCTCGATAAAACAATCTAAAACATGATCCGCTTCTGTCTTTAATATAGTCAGGGCCGGTGTAAAGCTAACTCTATGCCACTTACCACTGATTAAAATATTGTGCTTCTCGAGCATCGCTGTTTGTAAGGCCTGACCAAATTTATTTTGGTGATGGCAACTGTATTCAATTGAAAACCTGAGTCCCCTCCCTCTCACATCTCTGAAAAAGGCATGTTGACCTAATTCATTCTTTAGCCTTGAGCGCATATATTCACCCAGTTGTACAACATGATTTAGCAGGGTGTCGTTGTGCACAATTTTCTGGACAGCCAAGGCAGCTGCGACACTTAAAGAATGCCCTTGATATGTAGTTGTAACCTGTAACCTTCCTTGATGCTGTCTTATAACAGATTCTATGTGACTACTTGTTAAGACTGCACTTAACGCACCATAACCGGCTGCCAGCGTTTTTCCTATGAAAACAAAGTCGGGTTTAATACCATCCCAGTCACAACAAAATATTTTACCGGAGGTCCCCGTCCCACAGTACACTTCATCCAGTATCAAATGAACATCATATTTATCACATACTTCACGAATATATTTCCAATAGTTCGGTGCGGGTGGCACGTCCCCTACTAAACCTCCCATAATGGTTTCAGCGACAAACCCACACACTTTCTCAGGCCCTATTTCGAGTATTTTTGCTTCCAATTGCTCAGCACTTCGTCTCGCATATGCATCAACGCTTTCTCCTTGCTCCATCATGTATAATGGATGATGCATTTTTATTCTCGCTCTGTAAGGAGACAACATCGGACGGTAGAATTCCAGATTTGGCCTCTCACCCAAGACTAATGCATCAGCTGATGAGCCGTGATAGGACTGTTCTCTTGATATAAACCAACGTTTTTCTTTTTTGCCAAGGTCATAATGGACTTGATAGCTCATTTTCATGGCCGCTTCACAAGCTTCCGCGCCAGAGTTTCCTGAAAAGTATACTTTGTTCAGCCCATGTTCTGCTTTGGAAAGTAGTAACGAAGCAAGTTCTTCCACATTATCGTCAGACCAAATCTTGTAATCCATGTGCCCAAATCGACGCAACTGTTTTTGCATGGCCTCATTAACATCAGGATGTCCCCACCCTACGATCGAATATGCAGTTCCTCCGCCCGTAGTGTCCAATAACTTGCGCCCATCTTTGGTGTGAACGTAAATACCCGAAGCATAATCAACAAATGGAGGAATAGGATCGTTGGGGAAAACACGAAAAACGTCAGACATAATGAATCTACTCAAATATCTTGCAAACCAAAGTTCGCCATTATTATTCTAGGTTAACGATTTTTTAGCAGTGAAATATACTGCTGCCCTCTGCCAAACCATGACTCAAAATGAGGCAATTCTTTAGGAAACTGCCCCTCAACAAGATATGCATGTAGAGCCCTCTCAAATTCACGGATAGCATTTGCCGTAATTGGTGAAAATGATTCAACGTCAGATAGTAACCTTTCTAACTCAAGTTGTAGTGCTTGTATGAGAGAAACTTCTCCTGGCTTTTTAACTATTTCAACTGTCAAATCTACACAGGCATTGGTGAGTTGTTGCAACTTTCTATTTTGATCAATTTCGCGTGGAGGAAGAATCTCTCTGAAATCCAATAAATTATGCAATTGCAGGAGGAAACCAGTTAGAGAAACGCCGTTACTTTTATTGTCGCCGTAGATATCTTTGTACCATCGCCAATCCTGGATAAACTGAGGTGATGTACCAAAGACCTGAAAGTCGTCCTGGAGGCTCACAATGGCGTCTTCAATCGAAAAAAGTTTACCAATCATGGGTTGCAATAAATTGTCATAGATCCAATCTTCAGGAGGACGAGACATTCCCGGCAAATGTTTTACACTTCTTATGGCAAAAGGAAGAAGATATTCTACTTTTTCTTTTTCAGACAATGTTTTGCCATGCAAAGTGATGTGGCACATCGCGGAACGCAAACGCTCCGGTAAATAAGACACAGAGTCCATACATGACACCAAAAGCATCCCTGAAGGTTTGACAAATGAAGCTAATTTCTTAAGGAACTTTATCGGTTCTAACTGATTTGCGATAACACCCTCACAAATTACCAAATCAAACTGTTCGTCAGTTTCAAAAGACTCCCAGGTAGATAGGGCCACTTCAAATGCAGTATCGTTAGGATAATACTCTTCCAGTCGTTGTGTTGTCTCCGCGACGCTGGTTGGATTGCCATCAACCAGTAAGTATCGCATAGGCCCCAATGAATGAGTATACAATGCATTGTGTCCCGTCCCGGGTCCTACCTCGAGAACAGACTTACCTGCCACCATGCCCGGTGGTATACCACAATGCTTAAATAATGCCTCTCTTCGATCAAAGTGCTTTTTCAAATCAGAGATTTCCTGTGAGACAGGGGAGATCTGATGAGCACCATAATAATCCAAAAAAGGGACTTCGTAGCGACTTTGCATTGTAAACTCCAGTTACTTTCCCTAACGTTCGACTCTTGAGCAACGATAAGAAACAAATTTATATTCTAGTTATATAGTTTTTCGGCAGATTTACTCAGATTTTGATAGGCTTTTATCACGTGCAAAATCGAATAGCTCCTTAGAACGTTTCATAAAATCCGCTACAGTCTTTGAACCCAGCTTATCTGGGGACCACGACGGTTCAAAGTTATTATCAGGTGAAAATGGACCTTCAATAGTCTCCTTAAACAGACAAAAATCACTTTCAATGTATAAAGAATGTAATACACCTTTTGGGGTTCGGAGATACATAGCCGCCCCCTTTTGAGCCGGGTTAAGATAATGAACTTCGCGGACTGGTCCATCGTGCTCAAAGTATATCATTGCTGCTTCCCCCGAAATAATAGTCAATGATTCATCACTGCGAAGGTGACGGTGGGGGGGAACATAATTGCCTCTAGAATGCAATATAAACATTTCATGTAACGAAGACTCTGGAGACTCGTGCGTACATATTCGGCACCTCGCACGCTCATTTTGAAGTGCTTTACTTTTTAAAAATTCAAAGACCTCACCTGTCAGTACAGGAATGTTATCTTCCAGATAATAGACTTCATCGTTAAATTTCTTAACTCTCATCGCAATAGATCACTATTAATAGCAAAGCCCAAACTCCAGATAAAACAGTTATTGTTGTTTTTCAACAACACGACATTAAAACTATCAGCTTAAAACAATCCCGGGTTTTGTCGCATGAAACTTTCCATTACCAAACTGCTGGACTCTTTTAACGGATGACCTTCCTTAAGCTGATTTTTAAACTTTTTCTGTAGAGGTAACATAATTTTACTTAATTTTTTTTTCGTCACCCATTGTTCAAACTCAACTACCCCTTCCAGAATTTCCCTCTCGGTATTGTTTCTGACACTATAGCCCGATTTTTCCAGCTCATTACCATTTAAACAATTTAACAAGGAATCACCACTTTCCAATTCTTGGTGTTCACCATTAATAACCTCCACAAAGTTTAAGGCTCCTTTATCATCAGCTAAGTATACTTTAGGTAAACACATAGAATAACGAAGAGTATATGGAACCAAAGGAACAGCATTAGTAACGAGAAAAGGGGTATCAAAAAGCGCAGCCAGGGCAAATGGTCCACTCGTAGTGCCAATATAAAAAGTACAAATAGCTGCAAGGAAGACATCTAGAAAGCGCGCGTCTTGCTTTGAAAAATGCTCATCGAGGTCAAAATAGTTCTGATGTGTTATGGAGAGCTTTTGGTTACTTACACTGCCCATACGAAACACTATATATTCATTTTTTAATAAGTATTTCACCGCGCTTTCGTAGGTGCGAATATCTGCATCTCGGTAATCGTGATAGCTAAGTCTCTGAGAATTACTGTCCCCCGAAAGCTGATCGATAAACGCCTTATCTCTAACATGCAAGCACACTACTTTACTTTTGGGAGAAAGCCCTTTTTTTGCTAGCAAGTTCCAACCTATTCTCAATTCAGATTCCGATAACGAAACAACTGAGGGGCACAATCCGTATAGTTCTTGTGATTCTCTGTGACGTTCCAAAACCGACAGATTAGAAGCTCCAAAACCTTTTGACCATCCGGAAGAGTCATAAGGTAACTGTTGATAAAATCCAGGATTCAGCAACTCTGGTCTGGAGTGAAATATTTTCAGCCAGAAGGGATTTTGAACAATGTCAATTTCCCTGGACAATAAGTCGAAAGCAAATTTATTGCTGACTTTATCTTCACTATCGCAGAGAAACAAGGTCAATGTCTTTGATAATTTCCCCGACAACGCCAATCTGCGTAGCCACAAGTCAGCTTCCAAAACCATATGCCCCATACGTTCAATTCGCAACACAGACAGTTTTGCGTCAATAAAACCATGTTCCCGTAAAATCGAGCTCAGCATTTTATTGGCTACTTTATTCCCTTTGTCGACACTCAACAAAAAAAGCAATGCAATCACAGCATTTCGCCAGTCACCTTCCTGCCAATAGCCCCGAGCAAGACATTCAAACCCTTGAGGGTCCAGACTAAAATACCAGCAATATTTCCGCAAAAATCCAAGATCGTCCAATGATTGCCCTAAGTTTTGCAATGCTCTTAGCTTATATTGTAATAATTGCGAATTGTTCGGATCTCTTTTTAAAAGAGCGGAGCATTCGTCGAGCAATTTTTGGTAATTGCCTTGCCGGAATAGTATTTCAAATCGCTCTATATAATCTGAAAAAAAGTAACACATATGATTACTAGACCTGGTAACCAGAAATCTGAATGCTGGTTACCACTATTGAAGTGCGCAATCCTACTTTATGCATATTGCCAGTAAATAATGCGCCATTGGATAAAAACCAGTATGAACAACTTCGTCATTCATAGAAAAAAGAAAGACATGCTTAAAATGAGACTCAAGCAAGTATTTAAATTCATTTCCAGATTTGCAATTAACATGGCCGACTTTACTCTGTTCTGAAGCATAAACCTGACTCTCCAGCGAAGGAATACCTATAATGACAACACCATCCTCTGAAACAGAGTTTCTAAGGTTAGATAATACCTGACTCTCAAGTTCGAGTTCAATGTGCTCAAATACATCAAGGCAATAGGCCGCATCATACTTCGAATTAAGGGCTGAATGGGTAATATCGTGCAAAATTGCATTTTTCTGCCACTCGGATTTTGCTTCACTTCTCACCTTTTCAATAAAGTAAGGATCGAAATCACTAACGTTCAACTCGCCGACCTCATGAGCGACTATTTTTGAAGCAAAAGCATCGGCACAACCGATTTCGATTACACGTCCTTTACCCGCTAACATCTTCGCTACGAATTTATATCTAGCCAATACAAAAACCAGACGCTTAGGATCGTCATGCCAAACCTGATTAGTCATAAAACCAAGTTCAGTTGGTTGATGTTCAAAAATCTCTTCGTATTGTGGCTCTTTGGTAAGACTCAAAATAGATACCCTTCAGGTTAATTAACTAACGAATTTGAATAGAAAAGCTCCCTTGCTAACTTCCCTCACTACACCCGTCTAATTTTACACAAGCTATCGGCCTTTCAAAATTTTCCTTTAGTTTAAATCTACTATTGCAGATATATTTGGAAATGTTGTTCATTTGTAAACTCGCTGTGAAACCAAAGCTGGTAGCTTACGTCTGATTAAAATCAACTTTGGTTAAAGGATAACAGATGAAATTTCAAAACTAGTTCAATACTTCTCTATAAACCGATACTTTGTACAAACCTAATTACTGACACAATGGGCTTAAATGTTTTAGAAACGCAGAGCGCCAATCATCACCAAAATAATATTCACGGTTTATTTCAAGTTGCAATTCAGTAGGTAGCTGGAGATCATTAAATAGTTGTTCTGCCATTGGTACAGGATATTGCCAATTGCTGGTTTGCATGAGGTATGTAGGAATCCCCAATTGAGAAGCCTCGAATATGACAGTACTGGGTTCCGAAAGGACTAATGAGGATTTAGACAGATCTTCATATAACGAGCTGTTTATTGAATTCTGACAGAAAAAACAGTTGTCCGGCAACCTGTCGATCCAATATTGCCAGTTTTTACGAATAATGGGGTGTAATCTAAGCTTAAACCGATGCTCAGGAAATCTCTCAGCCAAACCATGTATTATCGGCAATGTTATGTCTGGATTGAAACCTACAATACAAACTAATACATGCTCTTTTGTTCGTTTAAAACCTTTGGTGCTTTCTAAGAAAAATGGATTGCCGACCGCAACTTTGTCTAATTCAGCTTGATATTTATCTAACCAAAACTCCCCCCAAAACAGTACTTTATCAGGTAGATAACTTTGAAACCATTGTGTTACTGGTAAACCTCTGTGGCGATATGCGGGTGTTCCTTCATTGATGGCTCCATGTTGCAATTCCAGAACCGGTATATTCATCTGCTTTAACCAGAAGATGAGACCTGCCCTGTGGCCGTAGGATGCATTATCAATAACCACAAACTTTGGCTTCGTTTTTTCAAGTAATCGAAAGTAAAACTGTTTCCAAAAAGGTAAACGCGTAGCCAATGTTGTTAACTGGTTCTTGATACGTTTCAAAAAATCTGGATTACACAAATCTCCATACACCGATTGTAAATATAAAATCATTTCTTCAATATTACTGGCGTCGAATTGGGAAATCGCAACGTCTTTTGCCTGAAGCCTCGCCAAGTGAAACATTTTTTCATGCCAGAACAGGTTTTCTGTGTGCCTTGAAATCTGGCCTGTCGGTGAATCTTCCACCAGCAAAAAATTATCAACAGTTTCTTCGAAGGGGTACGAATACTTGTTTCTTTTTACTCCGTTAATTTCTGCTGAATTGCTGGCATTGGTAAACACTATAGTCTGAACAGGTACTAAACTATCTACCTCCTCATAAATTTGCTCTATTGTAGTATCTTCCAGGAGGCGTTTACGTTCTGTTGGCGTATTGAGAGGAGGATTAACAAATTTATTGTACTTAAGCTCAAAGACCTGATCACGACAAGTTAATAGTGTGGCAATTCGTATAAACGGCCACATGTGAATTCCATCTGTAGAAAATCGAAACCGCTGCAATTCGGTATGATCTTCCAATTTTAGAAGTTCAAACACAACATCTGTATCTGAATTCATAGCGTCGAACTTCCCATTTCGCAAATTGGTCATTTGTCTTTCCGCCACTTAACTGTGTCTCTGTTTACGACTTTATTGGCCAGGGCCAATTTTTCAGGTGTACCTATATCAATTAAAATATGTCTGTTTATGTATGTGTTAATCTTTCTGATTTGCTGAGGAATAAACTCACCACACAGATCAACAAAGTACTCAGGGGTCTGCACGATAGAGAGCAAAGCTTCCGGGCTCATTATAAACACTGCAGCATTTGCCAATGTTCCATTCCAACCGGATGCAGGCTTCTCTTTGTATGAGTTTAAAACATTATCACCATCAATTTTTACCATACCACAGCTTTCCGGCGTATTGGTATGGAATAGCATCATAGTTAAATCGCATTTTGAAGGTCGATTATTGAAGTAGTTGATAAACTCTGACCAATCGGTGACACAAAGATTATCAGCGTGGGCTAAAATAAAGTTATCATCTTCAAAAAAATCAGCGTTAGCTTTAACAGATCCGAGTGTCCCCAATAACCTTGTTTCATGTGTCAATGTTATATAATCTCGATAAGGTGAGCGTTGCACATGCGATTCTACTTGTTCATTTAAATAATGAGTATTAATAAGAATACTGTCGCAGCAGGCCTGCTCAATTAACTGCTCAATCCAATAATCTAATAGCGGCTTGTCCAATACCGGAGCCAAACACTTAGGAACTTTATCTGTCAATGGCCTGAGTCGGGTTCCGAGTCCCCCAGCTAACAAAAAGGCTTTCACAATGCTTCCAGATGCAGCATTAATTCATCCAAATCAATGGGAGAGTTTCCAACTCGACTGATGTGAATTGATGAAGCTACCATTCCCATCAAACAGGCCTGCCAAAGGTTACAGCCTGACTGCATTAAAAGTGTTGAGCTGATCAGCAATAAGTCTCCAGCTCCAGAAACATCAACAGGGTTTTTATTCAGTGCAGGTAAAGAGTCTAAACGCGGATTATCTGGTTCACTGTTATCCAAAATTAGGGCGCCTTCGGCACCTAATGTAATCACTACATTTTTGGCTGATATCTTATTCGCTAACTCTTCGATAACAACAGCTAGTCCTACGTCGTTGTCCATAATATCTGCTGCCAGACGGGCTTCCATTTCTGTTGGTGTGACTAACTGGGTTCCTTTAAACTTCCCTAAATCACCTCGTTGAGATGAAGTCTGGCTATCTGCCACCATTGCTACACCCTGTTCGTATGCTGCTTTTTGTAAGGCTTCTACTAAACCTGAATGCAACAGGCCATAACTAAAATCTGAAAAAATAACCACATCGTAATCATTGATCTGTGATTCAAAGTTTTTGAGGAGTTGTTTCGATAGGTCCGTTTCAAGTGAATGGCTGCGATAATCATTTACTCGCAGTAATGTCTTTCCTTCGCTTCTATACCTACGCTTGATAGTGGTTGGTCTTGAATCATCTCTAACAATATGACATTGAACCCCTTTGGATTTTAATTCTGATTCCAACCAATCTGCTGATTCGTCCACACCGCTTACGGAAAAGAAGTCTACTGCCGCCCCAAAAGAGCGCGCATGTTGGGCAACTATTGCCGCTCCTCCAATAAATGTATTTTTGTCGGTTGGTGTAACGACTATTGTGGGATCTTCACGAGACAATCCAACGGCGTCGCAGTCCACATATTCATCTAATATAATATCCCCAATTACGGCTACCTTTAGAGATTTAATTTTTTCAATTGCCGGAATGATATCGTTTCGATTTATATTGTGACGGGCCGCAAAGTTAATATAAGAATTGGGGAATTTAAAATCAGCTTTAAAATGACCATTTGGAAGAAAGCTTGAGGAACTACTCTTTGTTTCACCTGAACTGAAAATAATACGACCTCCCCATTCAGAGATAATATCGTATTCTACATTTACCCTGTTTCGGTGCTCCCTCCCCTTTAAAATGATATCTGGTCGTAATTGCTTTAGCGTAAGTTCCAGACTTTCAACCATCAGAACTTCATCGATTAGACTTATTGAGCGCAGCGCCTGTAGGCGTTCATCATCGTCCAGTATATCTGCATCGCTGGACTTCCTTTTTTGTAAACCAACTATCAGTTTCCCACCAAGCTCTGAAGCTCTGCGAAACATTCGGATGTGTCCCGGATGCAATACATTAAAAATACCGGAGACAAATATAACTTCTTGTGTTTTCTTCTTAGTAAATACCATTACCTGATCGTCTCTTTACCGCTTCCCGCCAATAGTACTTGAATTAACTAAAAATCAGGCGATAGCCACTTGGATAGTAACAAGTATTCATCAAATACTTCAGAAAAAGCTTTTGCATTAAACTGATACTGCTTTTCTATGTTATCGACCTTAAGTGAAGTGTATTTAGGCGAGTTCATGTTTTTAGAAACAGCGACAATCAAATCTTCATCCAATCTCAATTTTTGAGCACAATATTTAATCACATGATAATAACTGTGATCTCCTGCACCCGATAACTGGTAAATACCGGGTTTAAAATTACTCAATAAACTTATAAGAAAGCGCGTTGAGTCGACCCCACTCACCGGTGATATTACCATGTCATGAAAGACTTCAACCGGCTGATGTAGCTTTAATTTCCTGATAAACCCGTCGAACAACGCCATATTTGGTTGTAGCACCTTAGTCATACGAATAATGGCGACAGATTTGTTTCCACTCAACACCTGCGCCTCCATCTCGCTTTTACTTCGTCCATAGGCACATCTCGGAAAATGCGGTGTATACTTATCCACATCAGGTTGTTCCCCTGAAAACACCAAATTTGTGGAAAACATGACCCAGTGTCGGACGTTTAACACGTTCATCAAATTAACAGCGGCATCCCGATTAATCCGCATTGCTAATTCAGGAGCTTTTTCACATTCAACTATTCGAGTCATTCCCCCAAAAACAACAGCACAATCAAAATGTTCGTTTATTGTGATTGCAGCTTGCTGTAAATTCGCAAGATCAATGTAAAAATCAGCTCCGATACTTTTACCTGCCGTCTTAACTATAAAACCGTCAAGATCGGAAAGCTGGTTAAGCAACTGAATTGCTAATCGGCTCTCGGGACCGATAATGAGTATCTTTTTTACTTGCAAATCTGTTTCCATTCAATCTATTTAAAGCCAACCAATGCCAACACTCCCCCTTGATTGAGCAACTGTCGCTCCAGGGGGGGTATTGTGTACTTTGCCATTTTAACCCTGAGCAGTCTCACCACAAGGTTGTCCCGTGGATACAGAATTTTAAGTTGTAATGCACGGCTCAAAGCAATTCTCCAGACATTTTAGCAACATATTGCAACCTGTTTTGCGACTTTCTCAATTGTAAAAGCTTGTTCTGTAATCCCACTGTTTGATTAGCAGAGAATGCTCGCCTGCAACCTTCTTGCACTTTAAATTCATTGAGGAAAATTAAACACCACTTTAAATTCGTAACAGGGGCCAACAATTTACAATGTTGAGATATTCCCAGAGGGTTTGAATGGTATGGAAAGGCAAGTTGAATAAATTCGGAAAGATGCTCGTGTGAGAGTACATACCGAGGCTGAGCGAAAAAATCGCAAGTCAACTTTTCGGCACTATCCCAACCAGCATATTCAAAGTCTACAAATCTCAATGAATTGTCTAATAAGGTATTATGAAAGCCAAAGTCTGAAGGGGACAAGATAGCTTCAAAATTTGCTTTATCCGCAGATATAGCGCCACAAAGCTTTTTTAATTTGGTAAATTCAGGAATGACGTTGTTGCGCACAAATTGTTGCATAATGCTGTCAACTTCATCCACAGCGTTTAGTTGCAATAGTGAATCTATCCTTTGGTCAATATCACTAAAAAAGCTCTCTCCACTCATCAATGACCCACGCGCAAACCGAATTGAAGACGTTTTTGATTGACCAGAAGGCGCGTCATTGATCAAACCTATAAACTGAGCACTTTGTCTTATAAGGTCAGAAGTCACTTTTTCCGGAAGCGCGCCTGGTATATGACTCAATATTGCAGCGCCTATCTCTCTATTTGTAGCTATTAATTCCGGTACAAGTTTAATACACTTTTTGTTTAGTAAAGTTAAAAAGCCAACCTCTCTTTCAAACCTTGACAAATCAGCTTTGTGATACTGTTTAACAAAAAATGGGGTTCCATTAACTGATAGCTTGAATGCAGCATTATTTTTCCCAACGGACACTCGTTCCCAGCAAACCCCGGTGGTTCCAGCAAAAACAGTGACCCAGTTGAATAATTCTGCGTCTATCATGAGTTGACTAAAATAATATCCACGATATCTGCCCATTCAGATGCCCTATAAAAGCCATCTTCCAGCTTAACCACCAAATTATTTTCGTCAGGACTAAAATGAATCTTATTCGTTGCCTGTGGAAAACTCTTTGCTGTTAATATTGGCATCAAATCATCGATAAACCAGGCAACATTTAATTCAACTATTTTCGCAATTTTCTTATCTTTTTCTGGACAAAAATAGTAATCACTAAAATAACTACCCAACGCGTTACTTTTAATCCATGAACGCGCAGCTTGGTGAAAATCCAGCTTTTCACCCAGTATAGGATACCGAGTTTTATGGCTAACAACATATAGTTCTAGTCCGATTAGTTTCAGTTTATCCAAAGACTCTTCAAGCCCCTTGTATGGAAGCGCATCAGCTATTGTGCTGCCATAAACAATACCTTGCAAACGGGTCCAAAGCTCCTCTTTTCCTTGGCCCACAAGTATATTTTTTACTGCGCTTTTACTCTTACCAACTGAAATATCTTTAGTTATGTCACCTAGCCACCCCAGCTCCAATGCTGTATTGTAGAAAACACCATCGTAATTTACGATGGTGTTATCAAAATCTATTCCAATTCTCATCCTAATCTAATCGTCTAATAATCTTTTGAAAAATATTCTCTTTGGTTAGACCTATTCTCTCTCGAGCGGCTTCTGCAGAATGCAATTGGTCAATAAATTGATCTGGTATGCCAAAACGCAATAGTTGAACAGATAAATTCCTGAAGTTATACCAATCGCAAACGGCTGCTCCAACCCCCCCAATTATACTGTGTTCTTCAATAGTAACTATTAGCTTACGCTGTTTGATAGAATAAAGGTAATCTTCATCTAATGGTTTGACCGTGTGCATACTAACCAACTCAACGGAGAATCCGATTTCAGTCAACATGCGCTGCACCTGATTGCCAATATGTAATGCAGTTCCTGTACACAACAAAGCTATATCATCTCCCTTACACAAGACGTGAGCCTTACCTATAACAAGATTTGGAACTTCATCGTAATTGAGTGGTTCATTCTTTTTGCCTATGCGTAAATAAGTTGGTAAGGCTACCTTTGTCAATTGGGGCATCAAAACTTCCAACTCCACAGAGTCTGCCGGGCATACCACCTGCATGTTAGGTAAAACTCGCATCAATGCAATATCTTCAAACGAATGATGCGTAGGCCCGAGATTGGCGTAACTTAACCCTGACCCAGTACCAACAATTACAACGGGTTGCTTTGCATAAGCCAAATCAATTTTTATTTGCTCAAAATTTCGTGCAGTTGTAAAAGGTGTTATGGTATAAATGAATGGACGAAACCCCATCAATGCCATGCCGGAAGCCATTGTCGCCATGTTTGCTTCCGCGATTCCTGCATTGATAATTCGCTTACCAGCTACTGTCTTCAATTCATCAAAAAGTCGATTTCCAATGTCAGCATAGAGTAAGCACAAAGTATCATCATTCTGCGCTAATTTGGTTAAGCATTGTGCGAACTTATTTCTCATTCTACAGTCCCAGGTAAAAGATTTAGCTCTTGATTTACTTTGATTAATTCCTCTTCTGTAGGGATTCTGTAATGCCAATTGTTATCAGCTTCCATAAATGAAATACCCGCCCCCTTTATGGTATCTGCAACAATTGCTCTGGGTTTTGAGTCCTCTCTAACCGCCAACGCGTTTGTTAACTCTGAAAGATTGTGACCGTCAACCCGGCTGGTGCACCATCCAAAAGAGGACCACTTTTTCTCCATATCTTCCAACTGCATGATTTCGCAACTCGCTCCAGTACCTTGTAATTTATTGAAGTCTATTATCACTGTCAGATTATCAAGCTGATGTGCAGGAGCAAACAAGGCTGCTTCCCAGTTTGTTCCCTCATTGAGTTCACCATCCCCCACCAAAACATAAAAATGGTTATTCAGCCCCTTGATTTTCGCTGCTTTCGCCATACCTGTCGCCAAGCCAAGAGCATGTCCCAGAGAACCCGATATATTCTCAACTCCAGGAGGAGAATGAATACCGGGATGTTCTTCAAACATACTGCCATTCTTTCCCAGTTCAAATATGTCATTCTTGGCGAAAAAGCCTCGAAAGCCTAGTACGCTATATAGTGCTGCAGCAGCATGGCCCTTACCCAATAAGAACCGGTCCCGTCCTGGCCATTTTGGCTCTCCCGGGTTGATACGCATAATTTCGAAAAATAATGCGTACAGAATTTCAACGCATGAAAGCGAACAGGCCAGATGTGGTACTTTGTTTCGTAACGAAACCTCAACTAACTGACTTCTAATCTGATTAATAATATATTGTTTAGAATCTACCATTTTAATCCTCCTTAATTTGACTCAAGGAGTCTTTTTAATTAGTAATGTGAATTCCAGACTGACTCTTGACTTATCACTTCTATTTGGCATCCCTCCATGCAACAGTGAGTCATGAAATAAAATAAAATCACCGGCATTAAGCGATAAATTGACTAAATCAAGCTGCTCCTCGCTCAGGTCCAGAACAGGTTTGGTCTTGTTACCTTTAATTTCTCCATGATATGGCCAGTCGTTTCGCTTCTGGGAACCTGGAACGACTCTGAGTCCACTTGCTCCTGAAACTGTATATAAAGCAATCCAGATTTTTAATCTGTAACAATTCGCAGGGGTTTCACCGTGCCCTAAGTCCCAAAACCACCGATCTGCATGCACAGGGCCAACATCCGAGCTTCCTGGTCGCACTAAACGCCAATAAATATTTGGTCTTAACAGTTTTTCTTCATCGGAGATATGGACTGTTCCTAATTGGCAAAAAAGGTCCGATATAGTCTGCAATTCCAGCGTAGTTTTTGCAAACTGAGCAGGAAAGATGCGATGTTTTTTTTCCCAAACATCAGCGTGATTAAAGTGCTCACACTGGTATACATTGTGATAGTTATCAATTTCTGATGCACGGTAGGCGTCCAAATATTGTGGTGCTACACGTTCAATAACTTGTAAAAATTGTGAAGTAACTAAACTTCTTAAAATAGTTAACTCTTCTTGTGCAAGCCTTCCGACAGAATAACCGGCGCCTTGATTGATCTCAGTTAATCTATGCGTTATGTCTAACATCTACTTTCTCGTATTCAGAAAATTTTAGCTTTAGGTTTGACTCAACAAATCGCTTGATAGTATCAACAACATGTTGCTTGTCAGATTTACTCAGGTATTGATGAACGGGTATGCTCAACATAGTGTCGGCAAACAATTTGCTATTAGGTGTTGAGCTTTCGAAGTGTGCAAATGGTGGATATTGGGTGATTATGCGAGGGTAATGAACCCCAGTCTCTATGCCATGTTGCGCCATAAATTGTTGGCACTTTTGCCTTTGGGATAACCGCACCACAAACTGATGAAAAACGCCTGTCGCATCTGGTGACAGTGTCAATACTTCAATTCCATCCAAGCCAGAAAGCGCTTCAAAATAAAAATCAGCATTAGCTTGCCTGGTCTGATTCCACGATTCCAGATGGGGTAGTTTAACATTCAAAATAGCCGCTTGGAGTGTATCTAAACGACTGTTTCGTCCTAACATTTTATGATCAAACTTGCTATCTCTGCCATGATTGGCGATCATCTTACTGCGCTCAAATAATTTTTCATTATTAGTGCAAATAGCCCCGCCATCCCCCATTGCTCCAAGGTTTTTTCCCGGAAAAAAACTAAAGGTTGAGATATCCCCGATACTGCCAACCGATTGTTTTTTCCATCTTGCACCGTGTGCCTGAGCAGCATCCTCAATCACCTTCAAACCAAATTTTTTGGCAAGTGTCATAACTCTGCACATGTCTACCGGGTTTCCGAATAGATGAACAACTATAATGGCACGTGTATTTGTGTTAATTACACTTTCTAATTGTTCGATGCAAAGCCCATGAGAGTTAATATCGCAATCTATAAAAACCGGAATGTGACCGGTATTTACAATAGCCTCAGCACTTGCAACAAAGGAATTTGCCGGTACAATGATCTCCGAACCTAATGGCAAATCTAAAGACGCAATAGCAATTTCCAAAGCATCCGTGCCATTACCAACACCAAGACAGTATTCAGTCTGGCAATATTTAGCGAAATTCCTCTCAAAATCGACAACTGGATCACCACCTACAAATCTAGAATTGTCTATCACTGTATATATCGCATCTTGAATTTGTGTAAACAACTGTGAGTGCTGAGCATTAAGATTCGCCAGTTTTATCATCCACTTTCTCCCAACCGACATTTTTGCGGGGAAAACCTCAACCTTATCTCTTTCCCAGTCTCAATTGACTCGTAGAGCGCATTGATCAATTCCAGACTTTTTCTACCCTGTAAACCATCTACCAACGCTGGCTTTCCTTCCCTGATTGTCGACAACACGCTTTCATAATATGCCTTGTGACCAAAACCATATACGTTAGGAGGATTCTCAGAAAACTCCGATATAGTCTCGTCGCCTTCCATAGGCTCAATGAAACTCCATGTTTTCATTTCGTTTACTGCAAATCCCCCAATTTCTACTGTACCCTTTTCACCTAATATAGAAATTGAACCCTCCAGATCTTTGGGCCTGGTGGCAGTAGTAGCTTCGATAATACCCAATGCTCCATTTCTGAATTTTAATGTCGCTACCGCTGTGTCCTCGGTCTCTATATCCACGAGGGCAGTTGTACTTTTTGCAAAAACACTTTCGACTTCCCCCATCATCCATTCCAGCAAATCGATATGATGGCTTGCCTGATTAGTGAGTACACCACCATCTTGTGACCAGGTCCCTCGCCAATCATCCATGTCATAGTAGTTTTGTGGACGACACCACCTCACTCTCACTGTGCCCAATACCAATTTACCAAAGCGTCCAGTCGTTAATGCTTCTTTTAATTTGGCCACGGGCATGTTAAAGCGATTTTGTTTGACTACAAACAATCGACATCCGTGATTCGAACATGCCATCATCATTTGATCCGCATCACAAAGTCGCAATGCCATAGGCTTTTCAACAATAATATCTTTTCCGTAAGGAGCCAGATCTATCGTATGTTTTGCATGCAAACCACTAGGAGTTAAAATGACTACAACGTCCGGCTGCCTTTCTCGCATAAGTTCGTGATAATCTGTAAATGCAGGCACATGGTACTGTGTTGCAATGGCATTAGATTTGTAACTGTCTAAATCACAAACGCTATCAAGGCACATTCCTGTTATGTGCCCTCTGCCAAGTAATTCAGCATGTTTTTTACTGATTCGGCCACATCCGATCAGAGCAACTCTTACAATTTTAGTGTTCAATCGAAAACTCCGATTCTTCTTTTTATTATTAGATCGGCAAAAATTGAATAAGATTTAAATATTTGTCGCCGATTTCAGGATTTATTCCACTAATGTACTCATTTCATTTTCAGGAAATAGCCGATTTCCTCTTAAAATGTAACGCTCTCCATTAATTGGACAGCTTGCCTTACCTTTACCCGAAATAGGTAAATCCAGCACTCCTCCAGCTTTGCTTATCCATCCGGACTGTCGCGCCGGCACACCGGTAAAGACAGCATAAGGTGGTACGTCCTTTGTAATGACGGCCCCAGCACCAACAAAACTATATTCACCAAGTTCAACACCACAAACGATCGTACAATTAGCCCCCAGCGTACTCCCCTTTCGCACCAGTGTGGTTTTAAATTCAGTTTTCCGCTCGATAAATGCCCGGGGATTTATGACATTTGTAAAAACAACGCTGGGACCACAAAAAACATCATCTTCGAGAATGACATTGTCGTAGACAGAAACGTTGTTTTGAATCTTAACACCATTGCCGATTTTGGTATTGCTACCCACATAAGTCCCCTGACCCAGGATACAATTTTCACCAACCTCAGCTCCGTCACAAACATGTGAGAAGAACCAGATTTTTGTACCCTTGCCAATTTTAGCGCCACTATCAACCCAGGCTGATTCGTGACACTGATAATGCATACTCAATTTGCTTCACCTAATGAAAAGTGCGTTGAACTTCTAATTTTCGCCAACAGGGATTTATTGAATATCTACAACATCTTGAGTTGTTGTGAAATTACTTCATGAACCTGTTCGTATCTTTTTTCCGCAGTGTGCTCTTTCAGCGTTTTTTGTTGGCCGCGACTAGCTATCTCTTCCCTAACAGTGGGATTACTTTCAAGGTATCGGTACTTTTCAATACACTCATCAACACTATTATAGGTTACCAATTCGTTGTCGGGTTCATACAAATCTCTGAGATTGTCACCACTGTCAGTTAATAGGCAGGTCCCAACACCCGGAGCCTGAAACAACCGAATAGCGCCTACTTCATTGTGCACAGCATTAGTATGGCGGTGTAAAGTTACCTCTGAATCTTTTAATAACTGGTAAAATGGCAACCCATAAAGTGGTTTATTTATTTGTGCTGCGTCGACAAACATGGATAAGGGTGCAAATGGTGCTGGATATTCTTGCCAATTTTGATCATATAGATCATAAAAACGCTCTTTTAAAGGACGTTTTTGAAATGGGTTTTCTCGCAACGCTCCCATATCAACCCCTCTTTCATCTAACCACATTTCTAATGGGCTATGGCAAGATAATTTCAGAAGCTCCCAGTATCGAGACATATGTCCAGCTCCATACCCGTATCCGGAAGATCCTGCGAACGTAAACCTGTGCCGTGAATAACCAGAACTGAGGAGGTCATTTACCCTTGGGTCGAAAAAATGGTATAGCAAATACGCAGATAGCCCTGCATTTCGAAAACTTTGATATATAGAAGGCGTGGCACAAAACACCAGAGTTTTTTTACTTACCACATCCAACCCACCAGGATATCCGGTATGAACGGCTACTAGTTTAATTTCTGGAAGGTCTATAGCCAGTCGCTCAATGTCAACTGCGGTTATATTGGTTATACCTTGTAAAAAAACTACGTCTGGCTTTAATTGTTTCAGTTGCTCGGCAATAATTTTGAATTGCCAACGCTCATTGGGTGCTATTTTCACTCCATTTTCAATTGCCCATGTTTTTTGCAATGATTCAAGGTCACTAATGATCTCTACGCTTTCATTGCCCAACTTATCCATTTCAATGCTGAAACTGTTGGAGTAGTTAAAGTGGTAACTGTGTATTTTGGCTAGTTTTTCCTGATAATTGAGTGCGGAAAGCTCAGGATCCTGATCTAAACGCTTTTTCAACACCGGATTAACTAACGGGCTGATTCTGGCTATGCGATAATTTTTCATTGAGCACCTTAGGGGATAAACCAGTAGTAGCCCCCGGTATATCCATTCTCTTTAAAGAACTGCTTCCATTCATCAACATGGAGTATGGTTTTGGCAGTCAACGCCCATTGCATCATCTTTTCTTTCTCAATATCATTACGATAAGCGTCAACGGTAATAAACGACCGTCCTTTGGAAACGCGTTCTATTTCTCTGAGTGCCTGTCCGCACTCATCACGTTCCAGGTTGTGGATTGTATTAATGCTAACTACTGCATCAAAATAATTATCTTCAAACGGTAACGCTTTCGCGTCACCAACTCGCAAAAATGGCTTAACTTCCGCTTTCGCATGCTCAATGGCATATTCTGAAATATCAATCCCAGTAACACGTATCCCGGGAATATGTTCTCGTAAATCATGTAACATAAACCCTTTTGCGCAACCAATATCTAAAAGTCGACTTTGTGCGGTAAGATTAAAATACGCTACAAGATCAGGAACTACAGGCTTCCAGAAACGAGGATGGTAGCTAAATCCACCATATCCGTAGAGCCTGTCACCATCAAAAAAATCCTTTCCGTACTGACGCGCAATTGCTTTGACTTCTTCAGACATAATCTCGCTGCGGCCTTTGGTATCGCGCTTACTCTTTGGATAATTTTTTAGTAAATCGATTTCCATAAACTCCGACACTCTTAGGGTTTGTGAACATAACTTAATGGCTGCAGTTTTAAATCAGAAACATTGGCCTTCGCCCACTCAACAGTGCGCGCTAAGCCCTCATTTAGTGAGATTCGATCATACCACCCTAATTCTGATCGTAATTTGGTTGAATCCAGTCGATACGCAGAATCTTTCCCAGGCCTGTCCTCGGTAATCTCACATACCTGCTCAAAATCCACATTCAGACGTTCACACACTCTGGCCACCAAATCACGGATACTAATCATCTCGTTGGTGGAAATATGATAGCAATCCCCAATGGAACCTTCGCATGCTATTGCCAGGGTTGCAGCAGAGACATCATCAATATGAATAAACGAGCGAACAGAATGACCACCACCGTGTAGAGGCAACTTTTGACCAGCCAGAATGGACATGATGGTTTTGGGAATAATGCGGTAAAGCTGTTGTCCTTCCCCGAAAACATTCGCAGCTCTGGTAGACACAACAGGAAAACGATGCACATCAAAGAAAGTCTTGAGACTCATGTCGGCAGCAGCCCTTGAAACTGCATAGGGTGTACTAGGATTGTATGGCTGCGCTTCTGTTACAAAGCCTTCACAATTTCCGTAAACTTCCGGTGTAGTAATATGGATATAACGTTCAAGATAATCCTTGTGGCGTAACATATTGTGCAATTTTATGGTAGCTACTGCATTGGTTTGAAACCAATGCTCAGGGTACTCCCAGCTCTGGCCAACCATACTTTGAGCAGCGAAATTAAAAACATGTCCACACTGAACTTTGTCAAAAACTGCTTCTATTTCAGCCAAATTATGATTGATATCCAGTTGATAGAATTGCAAATTAGCCGCCTTTTCACTCCAACTATACGGCAGCAATGGCCTTATAGGTTCTCTTGAGCGGCTTATTGCAATAACCTGATAATCATTGTCCAATAAATATTTACAGAAACTAGCGCCAGAAAAGGAATTACTGCCAATTACGCATGCTGTATTGTTTGTCATTGCTTCCGGCCCTTTTTGCAGTCTAGCTTTTCGTTTAAGTATTGCATAAGCATATGCCCAACAATTAACTGCGTATCTTCTGATATTTGCATATCATCGACTTCAAAATGAATCACTATGTTTGCCAGTTCCTTGGCCTTTCCACCTGAAAAGCCCAATAGTGCAACTGAAGTTACTCCCAAATCATTTGCTTCAGCCAGTGCATTAACAATATTGGGTGAATTACCACTTCCAGACAGAACGATTAACACGTCGTCGCGTTGAGCCTTTACCTTGAGCTGATGTGAGAATATATTTTCGTAACCGATATCATTGCCCAGGCAGGTTATCACTGCACTATTCGATGGCAAAGCTTCAACTTGCAGGGCCTTTCCATCGGGTGAGATTCCATATAAAAAGTCATTGGCCAAATGCATTGCATTCCCCGCACTGCCCCCATTACCGCACAAAAAAACCTTTTTACCGCTAACAACGGAGTTAAATAACACTTCTGCTAGATGCTCTACAGGTTCCCAATCAAAAGACTTCAAAACAGAGTTTAACTGCTCAATATATTTATTAATATGCTGTTTCATGCCAGATTATTTTCCTGCATCCACCTCAGGTTATGAAACCTGCTCTCATTTGCTAATTTGCCATCATTCCAGGCTGCAATAATCTCTTCAATTGCGATTTTGACACTCTTTTTAGGTTTAAAGCCAGTTGCTAACAGCTTATCTGAGTTTATTCGATAGGATCTGGGATCATTAGAAGGAGTGACAATTATTTCAGCATCGACGTAATCATTAACATGCTTAGCAATATCGAGAATCGAAATATTTTCAAATCCAGCATTAAAAATGCCTGTTACCTGTGGATTTTCCAATAGAAAAACATACAAGTCCGTGATGTCATCGATATGAATATTGGGACGTGTTTGATTGCCGCCAAAAACGGTTATCTTTTTATTTTCCAGTGCTTGTACCGCCAGCATATTTACTGAAACATCAAGCCGCATTCGTGGAGAGAGACCACAAACTGTGGCCGGGCGAACTACTTGTACCACCATATCTGAAGCATAACTAAGTAGTACCCGTTCCGATACCATTTTGGTTTTATTGTACTCAGAGATAGGTTCAAGAGTAAGGTCTTCAGTTACCTGATCCTCATCCTTTATGCCATAAACGCTGCCGGAAGATGCATATATAAAATGTTTGACACCTTCGCGCTTGGCACGGTCAGCAAGTTGCATTGTTGCAAGCGCACTCACTTCCCAGGTAAGTTTTGGGTTAAGGTCTCCGCATGGATCATTAGCAATTGAAGCCAAGTGTATGATCGCATCAACGCCAGTTAAATTAATATTGTTGGTAGCACGAACATCTTGCTTTAATACTCTTAAATTTGCATGTTGTGGCAAAAAATTCCCAAACCATTGAGTATCCAAAGCAATAACGTCATGACCACTTTGTAACAATTTAGGGACCAATACTGTCCCTTTATATCCACATGCGCCTGTTACCAATATTCTCATAATGTCATCTCAATTTGTACCTTAGTCATTTTTTGTTATAGCTGTGAATAATCATTCGATGCCCAACGCATGCGTACATTCCCAAATCGGTATAGTCAACATCAAATTCTTCGCAGAGGGCTAACCACGCTCGTCGCTCAGCATAAGCTTTACTGGCTTTGTTGCAATACCAATTATCAAAAAGTAACATTGCTCCTTCGGACAAGTGTTGATAGCTGAAAAGGTGATGCAATACATCAAAAGTAGACTCGTATAAGTCACAATCCAAATGTACAAATGCGAACTTTTTTTCTGAATTTATTTGCGTTAGGGTATCTTTGAACCACCCCTCATAAACCGAAACTCTTTCCTTCACCAGATACCGATGTATCAAAGATTTAAGTTCATTCGCGCTAAGCCCCTTTGCAGTGCCTGCCCCCCATATCCCTGATGCAACGTGAGGTGAATCGGTATCTTCTGGCAGGCTAGCTTCTGGAAAACCTTCAAAACTATCAAACAAACACAACTTACGAGGAGAAATTTTGTGAGCAGCTTCATGCTTTGCCAAAGTTTTTGTGTACTTATCAATAGCAAAAGCTATCAGAGATGCGGTATAACCAGAGCAAGTTCCAAATTCAGCGAAATCCCCCTGAACAGAAGAAATAAAGCAATAGCTGATGCTCTTCACCAAATCTTTATATACATCAGGGTGGACAATATCGCTGCTCAATGATTGTTCAATGTCTTCTATTTGCAGCTTCCATGGTAGAAAGTAGTATCTGCCCTCAGAAATTTGTTCGAATTGAGTTAACGGGATAACTTCCAGAGAACGTGGCATAACAACATGAATCACCTCTTTGGAAATCCCAAGTTGCAGGCAATTTTTAACTATTTCATCAATCCATGTTGAGCAAATGTACAATTTTTTGCATGGTACTTTATTAAGGCTACCAGGTTCTAATATAGGCTTTCCAAATTTTTCGCCCCTCAAATTCGAATCGATAAAACGTGCTACCTGACTTTTGAAAGGAAATACTTGCCAAAACCGGTCACACAAATCCCCGGTCCCCCATATAATCAAATCAGGTATTTTCGTTGGTTCATTTTGATTAATCGTCATTATTCTGCCCGTTCATCGCGTCCTACAAAGTCAAGGAAATGATGTTTAATCACTGCAAATTCATCGTCTTGCCAAACAAACTTTTGTCTTGAAGTAGCTCCGGGAAAATCACCCCCTAGGGTAAAACCTCTGTCTATAAACGATTGACTAGAAGAGTGTGGATATTGTTCGACCACTTGTTTGTACATAATATATGCACAGTTTTTTGATAAAGCACAAAGATGAATAGGCCCATTGTTAACTCCCAAATTGAGGTAACTCATTTCGTAGAGAGCCATGCGCAACTCCACATTAAATGCAGCGACATCAAAACAAAGGTACTGCCCAAACTCGTCAACTGTGGAGGCAAAAGCATTTTCTGTATCAGGGATCACAATAGGCAGAAACTGTTCTTTATCTAACCATTTTAGGAATGTCAGCCACTCCTTTTTATTGCTATTGCGAAGCGGTTTACTAATTGAATCTCGCAAGGAAATAGTAACAACCTTTTTATTTCCAGGGTTTACTCTGCGAAAGAGTTGACCTATGAAGTTGCAAGCCTCCTGATTCGCTTTTAGATGCGCGATTTCTTCTCCGCTTTCCACTCGGCAAAACAACTGGTCAAATTCATATTCAATTACTGGACAGGATTCAGTGTAGTATTCTGGGTATGTCTGCTTTCCATGAATTAATTTACTAACCTCCCCTCGTGAAGCCGTTTTGCTGCTCCCTTTGCACGAAGGTAACAAAGCGCAACATTGCATCAAAATATGATTAATACGCCATTGATGCTCTGCTATATTTTGCAGTCCCAGTCTCGATTTATTAAACTCGTTATTACTGGCGTTAACAATTACAACATGTATGGCTGAAAGACCTCGCTTTAATCTTTCGCATTCAGCGAGACACAAAAATCCGATAATATCATAAGTAGCTCTTGCCACGTTCATATCGTAAACTGCATACAATATCTCATCTTCAGGTACGAACTGATGAGACATATAGAAATCAGGATGCTCCCAAGTCAAAACGCGATTTTTATGATGTTGAAACCAATGGATTTTTTCGTTATTGATGCCAATTCGATTCAAACGCTGCGCAATCTCATGAATTGCCCAAGATGCCACAATGACTATATCAAAATCACAATCTGTAATTGCTTCTGTGGAAATATTTTTTATTCCTTCAAAGCTACTGCTTTTTGGGGAATCAGTTGCCGCAGCCAATACTTGATAGCCTGTCAAACCCGATGTTAAAAAACCTCGAGCTGATGCACCATTACCATATAAAATCACTTTTTGAATCAAAGTCTCACCATTACTTTACGGATGTATTGTCTAGCCTTTTACACAATGATTAAGTAAAACTGCAGGCACTTTTTATCATGCCAATATCCCAGTCTTTTTTCGGTTTTTTCCAATCCCCATAATAACGTTCCAAATAAAGTTCAGGTGATGCAGGCACTTTCATGTTGACGCCGTTAAACTTCTTCACCTCGGTAGACACAAAATGTTCTATCGGCATACTAATGCCTCTGGAAGCCAATGCATAATCAGCAACTTTCCCGTTTGGATACTTAACAAACAAATCGACCATAGGAAATAAAACGTTCTCTTGCTCGCAACTGAGTTTCAGACTGCGAAGATAACCAGACTTAATGACACCATATTCAGTGTTACTGAATACTTTGGTTAGCGTCCAATATTTGTCTGTTAGTTGCTTCAAACTATCCAAATTTGCCTGTAATAACTCAGTCACTTTCTCTACCTCTGACAGAGGAATCCCGATATCGAGGTCATCATCCCAAGGGATCAACGCCCCGTCTCGTATCACCCCTAACAACGTTCCTGCATCCAAAAAGTAGTGAATTTGGGCTGTATTAAATGTACTACACAGCCATCGCAATAATTTAGTGGCAGCTCTTGTTGAGTCGTTACTTTGTCCAATTTGCATTGGCCGGGTCATATAACTAGGCAATGACTTAACTCTTGACTTTGGGATATGAAATTCATCTATGAGTTGTTGCTGTATGCTTTCGATATATTCACTTGCAATAAAGATCAGATGAAAATCAATATTTTTAAGAACATCAGGTGAATAAACCGTAAGCCCTTCTATTGTTTGCCCATGTTTAGTCTCGTCATTGTCAACAAACCCCAAAATGTGATGCAATTCTTTGAGTTTTGTAAATGCACACAAACCTGACTGACCTGCTCCGAAAATCAGGACACCTCTGTGTTCATGTACTTTGCAAGGTTTATTTTCTAACAATTTTTTCTCAATAGTATATTTGAAACTTCGGCAAACAAGATTTACTCGGTTCAGCCACTTTTCAACGCGATATTTTTTGCCCATTTAGAATCCACAGACGCGATAAAGTTTTCACATCTGCTCGGCTCCAGATAAAACCTGTTGTCAACAAAAATGTCTTGCCAATTTTGGTATCGCGCCATTTCATCAGATAGACGCAAGCTCGAAAGCAACTTTACAAGCTTATCGGCCAGGTCAACTGGAATCTTTAATCTTGCAGGCCCGACATCTTCAATGATGGCTTTAATAGTAAAGCTGCATGCCAACCCATGTGGAATTTCGTAATGTATTGTTAAAGGGTAAGATATTGCGTGAGCAATAGCCGTTTTTGTAATATTTATCGCGGCACCTGCCTTAAAAGCAGCCCATTGAACTTGTTTCCAGGCTTCCCGGTCGTTCGCGTTCTGGAGTACTTTTGGAACACCATCAATTAAAGCTGTTAACGCTTGAATTGCTAGTTGTTCACTCAACTTATCGCGATTTACATTCCAAAGCGATTCCACAGCATGTGATATAGCATCAAGAGCCGAATAGAGAACTACATCAGGAGGTAAAGAAAACAGAAGTCCAGGCTCAAAAATAACAAGATCTGGTTTTGCACAATTAATCGAGTGTTTCTTCCCTTTTTTAAGATCCCAAATTGTAGCAAATGCGGTTACTTCTGCCCCAGTTCCTGCCGTTGTTGGAATGACTAATAGTTTAGTATTGCTCCTGGGTAACGCCAATTGCTGAGTCATCACTTCTTCGAATGTAAAATGTGGCGAAGCCAATAGTCCTGTTAAAATTTTACTCACATCAATAACACTGCCGCCCCCCAAGCCGATGACATTGGCAACGTTACCCCCTTTGAGTTTCTCAAACCAATTGTTTATTTGTTCTAATTGAGGGTGTGAACTGACATCGTCCAATAGATGTACCCGATCAGCGACACCTTCAAGAATATTTGGTGTTACTCCTCGTCGAGTAAACCCAGGACTTGTAATCAGTAGGGTTTCCCCCGGTAACAAGTTTTCTTTTAGTGTAGTGTTAATATCATTACTTTCAGTAACATTCGGGTTATGTAGATTGGATGCATACATTTTGTAGTTTTATTCTTGCAATGCAAACTCTAGGAACGAATTGGCATTTTCTAAAGGTGATTGTTTTGGTCTTCCCAGGTCTTTTCTGGAGCCTACCCGGACTACTACCTCAACAAACCAAGGGCCATCATTGAATCTGGTATTTTTCCAAAAACAGTCCAACTTCGCTTCTGATTCTAACTTAACATATTGCTTATAACCACTAGCAAGTACCAGAGATTTGACATCAACACTAGCAATACAAGTGGGTTGTCCACCAACCGACTCGTGCGCTTCATTGTTAATCAACACATGCACGAAATTGTGCGGCTGCAGTTTACCAATAATAGCCAACGCTCCCATATGCATCAACAATGCACCATCACCATCCAAACAGAATACTTGTTTTTCTGGTTTTGCCATAGCTACGCTGGCAGCAATGCTAGAGGCGTGCCCCATAGCTCCAACAGTCAAAAACGCAGTACATTCAGCCTTTGTTTGCATTTGAAGCTCGTATAACTCCCTGGAGGTTTTGCCTGTTGTAGCTATCACCAAATCTTCATTGCGCAAATTTGATTCAATTATGGATAGCGCGACTTCGCGTAACATTAAGTCACCAGTTAGTTCCTTTTTAATTGCAGTTTCGGAAAATGTGTCCTTACGTACTAAAACTGCTACTGGCTTAGATGCTCTCACCATACTCTCCAATAATCCGGTGCATATTTCTTCGACATTGCTCGATCCATCCAGTACCACATGGGGAATCCCCATTAAATCCAATAAATCAGGTGTTATAGCCCCTTGTTTGATGTGTTGCGGTTCATCATGGACACTTGGCTCACCGCGCCAACCAATGATCAACAACATAGGGATACTACATACTGCCTCACTCACCATAGACAATATGGGGTTTACTGCATTGCCCAATCCCGAATTTTGCATGTATGCTACTGCGGGATCGCCCGTTGCCAGAAAATGTCCCATTGCCATGGCGATAGCATTACCTTCGTTTGCTGTAATGACATGTTGATGGGCATCAAATGCATCATCAATGTAGGCACAAAGATTTTTTAACAGGGAGTCAGGCACACCGGCATAGAAGGATATCCCGTGGGATTGCAGGAACTGACAAAAATTTGCAGGTACTATCACGCTAACATCTCACCTCAGCTTACAACCAAAAGGGCATTACTTGCCGCCAGGAATCAATTCCAATATTTCTTTAATAGGCATCATGACGTCATCGGCTTCCGATGAACGCTGATTTAAAAGGATAGATTTAGCCGTATTGATCATAGCCGGATAAGCACTGCGCAAAAGCTGATTGGCATAGATTACAATATTTACGCCCATTTTCTGCAATTCATGTTCATATACATGGTTATAACTGCTGGGTACAACCACAAGGGTTTTGCGATTTTCTAGCTGATTGTAGCGCCTGCAAAATTCGTAAATTTCATCAGGCTGCTTTTCCCGACTGTGAATCATTACGCCATCGGCACCGGCATCGAGGTATGCTTTCGCCCGTTCCATCGCATCGTCAATTCCCTTGTTTAAAATAAGGCTTTCAATCCTTGCAATTACCATAAAGTCGTCTGTAGCCTGCGCAGATTTACCTACTTTAATCTTGGCGCAAAAACTTTCGATACTATCCTGTGTTTGCGCCACTTCAGTACCAAACAATGAGTTCTTTTTTAGTCCAGTTTTATCTTCAATAATGACTGCCGATACGCCCAGGCGTTCCAGAGTTTTCACAGTGAACTTAAAGTGTTCAGGTTTGCCACCAGTATCACCATCGTAAAGAATGGGCTTGGTGGTAACTTCAATCACTTCATTTAAGGTAGACATACGAGAAGACACATCGACAGCTTCGATGTCTGGCTTACCTTTAGCAGTGGAATCTGTCAGACTACTGCCCCACATACCGTCGAACTCCACAGGCATATCGTCTCTGATAACTTTAGTATTCTCAATGATCAGCCCAGACAGGGCGTTATGAATATCTAAAAAACGTAACAGCGGCTTAGCCGATAAGAGTCTGCGCAAAGACTTGAGGCGTATCTCAGGTGTCACCCCTATTTCTTTCATGGCATTGTGGAATTGAGTAGAAGAAACGCCTTTTGTGTAGGGCACTTCAACCAACTCGCCCCCCCACTGAGCCAGACAATCGATTACATTTTGGCGTGTCTTCTTTTGAACACCTCTTTGCCAGTCATCACCATGTACAACATAATCAGGCTTCAATTCTTCCAGGTTAGGCACATAATCAAGCGTTTTCTGTGGTATGACGAAATCTACACCTTTAATATTTTCAATTACGATTTTGCGCTGCTCAAATGTCATAAATGGCAAACGTTTATAACTGGCGATCGCTGCATCCGTTAGTAACCCAACCGTCACTTCCCCTAGCTCTGCGGCTTTGGCAATCACATTTAAATGCCCTGGATGCACCAGATCAGCGCTCATCCCTACATATACTGTTTTACTCATAAAGGTTTAATTCTCTGGCTAATATTTGTTTTATATCTTTACATTGCACTATCATATTTTGCGTGCGAACTTAAGGCCGTCTCATTTTCTATTACTTAGCGTTTCTTTTTCCCTGGAATCGCGCGAAAATTAATGTGAACCACAAAATTGAAGGACGGATTAACACACTTTATTTCAGTATCGACCCATACTCAGGATTGTTTAGGTACGTAGCTCAATCAATCTTGAAAGTTGCCTGAGTACATCAAAACCATCCCAATACTCGGAAAAATTAAGCGCCTGGCCTACTGGCACCAGACGATCGACCGCTGGCCCCTGGTACTGTGCGACACAAGTCTGAAGCTCATCAGGGTGAAATCCGAAATGACTCACAGTCTGACAATGAGCCGGTATCCGGTCAAACAGTTCAGCTAATTCATCAACATTATATTCATACAAAAAGTTTTGCGCCGGATGCCAGTCAATATAGTTTTCCTCCAACTTGTGAAGTTTAACGATTGAAAGGGGATCTGCTTCTATCAATTGATTATCTCGATGTTGAGCTAAAAGAAGCTGCTTGGTCACCAAATGATTATTACTCCTGGATGGCTCACTGACCTGTATTTTGGCTCGCGATGCTAACTCAGTATATAACTGCTGCTTAAGTCCCTCGGGGCTATTACAAAAAACTAGTATCTTAGGAGACGAACAGGCGGCTTGCTGAAAGGTGTTCATATCTCGCCAAAGCAGCTCCGCCAAGGTTTCTATTTCCTCAGACGTTTTGCCCTGCATTTGCAAAACTGAAACCGAAAACTTATCGGAAAAAGCGATATCTTTACACTGGGGTAGTGTCGGCAGCCTACGGATTCGTGCCACAGTTTCGTCTCCGCCCCATATCATTCGGGCCTGAACCTTTTGGGATAAAATGGCAGATACACGACTTTCCTGCGGCCAGGTGGCGATAATGTTTCGTTGTGCAACATTCTCAAACTCTGGTCGGTTTAATAGCTCACTTATTACGGTTAAAAGTCGCTGCACCGCTTCTGTCGAACGCGATGGTGTTCGCACAATGTTATTGTTACCCACTACCAGGCTACACACCCAACTATACACGAACATGGTGTCAACATTTCCTGGGGCAATATGTAAAACACTGCCCAACGGCTTAATAAACAAGTTGCTGGAAGCAGTCTCCAGAGAAAAGTACTGTTGCTGCAGTCGCTTGATGTTGCTGGCACGAAGCCAGAATCCGAGTGATGTAATTTCAGGATAACTCTTACAGGCGGCTTCGGTCAGTAGCGCACCAGATAGTGCGTTGATAAACGCAGTAGTTTCTGCTGAAAAAGCTGGCAAACAAGGTACCTGAATTACTTTTTCCGCAAGCTGTACAGTTCTATCATTAATAATATGGGGGAGCTTATTTTGCGGTATCACTACACCCCCTCACTTCAGTTTTAGGCAGTCTCCCTAGCACCTCAAAGTATTTCCCCTTACGACCACAGAGACAATCATCAACCCCCAATACCGAGCCAAGATCTTCTGTTAATAGTGAATTTCCAGGATAACTACCAGGAACAATAGACAACACTTGTAGCAGCCCTGGACTATTATTATCTATAACCTTGAGCGTTTGCGGATCCCGCACTACCACATCGGCATAAATGGGGGCATGCAAATGCCCCGCTTCACATTCAACAAAAATTGAACCTACCTGTTCGGCCATGCCATAGAAATTATGCACTTTTTCGATGTTGAGTGTATTGCGGCAGACGAGCTTAAATTCCTCGTTACTGACTTTTTGTGCTTCCAGTTTTTTCCAACCTCCGCTGTGCAGCAATATGCCACCACTAAGATTGAGTTTTACAGCATTGTTGTTTAATGCCTGAATAAAATGCTGCCACACCATAAAGGTAAAGCCAAACAATAATACCGGCTGGTTTTTATGCGTTTCAGCAAAAGCTTGTACTACCTCTATGTTTAGTGACATATCTTCATTTAAAGCATATATCGGCTGTCGACCAAACATAGAAAGCCCCTGAATACCAGCTCCCCGGGCAGAGTAACTATCCTTACTTTTAAGCACACCGGGATGATCTATGATCAGCATTGGCATTCGCTTTTTGCCGATAAAATCCTGGAGCACTTTAACCAGCACTTTTGACTGACGCCGACTGGTATCCTGATCCAATATGACCTTTGCCGGAGTCTGACCTGTCGTACCAGAGGAATACAGGATTTTAAACACCTGCTCCTGGGGAATGCTCTGCAATGTCAGATATTTAAACAACCTGACCGCCAAATAGGGGAAATCTTCAAGACTATCCGTTGAAGCATCTGAGAACAGGTTGCTATAAGCTTCACAATGTTGAAGGTGATGATGATGCAGACTGGTTAATGTTTGCCGCATTTTTATCTCTTTATCTGCCTGGTTTAAGGCAAAGGGATTCATTTCAAACCAGTCTTCAGGAATTAACTCAGACATTGCCCTGACTCTCTTCAAATAACTGTTTCAGAGCCGGATAGTCCGTTTTCTGATTAGCGTTTACCGGAAAACTATCCAGTTTCATTACCTTGATAGTACTGACATGAAGTGTCAATGCTTTGCTCAGAAAATTCCTGACTTCGTCTGCTTCACCAGAAATAATAGCCACATAAAGCAAATCATCCTTACCGGTTACCTTGGCAGATACATCATTCGCTTCCAGAACTTTTTCCACCTCATCCAGGCTGATGCGCAAGCCAAACACTTTTACAAATCGCTTTATTCGACCTGTAATAAAATAATCACCATCACCATCTTTACGGGCCAGGTCACCGGTTTTAAGTTTTGATTGCGGTGCAAAAGAGGCTAACTCTGCTCGTCCACTGGCGTATCCCAGCATAACATTAGGGCCTTCGTATACCAGCTCCCCTTCCCCTTCGATAACGGGCGCACCACTATCGTTTATCAGAGTAAATTGTCCACCAGGAATGGCTCGCCCAATCGCCCCCGTTTTTTGGCGAAGCAGTTCAGGATCCAACCAGGCCATTCTGGCCGTAGCTTCAGTTTGGCCATACATCACATAAAATGGCTTATTATACTTTCCTGACCAGTCAGCAAACAATTCCAGGATTTCGTGTTTCATGCGTCCACCGGCCTGAGTTAAATATTTCAGATGTGGGTATTTTTTTTGATGAAAGCGCAATTTTGCCAACATTTCATAGGTATAGGGCACTCCGGCCAAACTGGAAATCTTGTGTTCTTTAAGCAGTGTCCAGAAATTTGCACTCACAACGGAATCACTATTAAGTACGCAACAAGCGCCCTTTAACAAATGGGTATTAATAACTGATAAGCCATAGGAGTAATGACAGGGTAACGTGGTAATGGTGATATCTGAGTCCTGTATCGGTAAATACTGTGCGATCGCATCAGCATTGGCCTGCAAGTTA
Organism: Planctobacterium sp. R6; assembly: GCF_055755215.1. Lineage (NCBI taxonomy): Bacteria > Pseudomonadati > Pseudomonadota > Gammaproteobacteria > Alteromonadales > Alteromonadaceae > Planctobacterium > Planctobacterium sp. R6. The sequence goes on along the minus strand of NZ_JBVTQY010000001.1, from coordinate 167,413 downwards.
TCGTAACTCAACACCACCTGTTTTGCCGTACCCGTGCTGCCTGAAGTAGACAACAAAATGGCTACCCGAGGGTCTATTTCTGCTTGTGTGTATCCGGTTAGGTGATAATCGGCCTCCCGAATTAGCATATGAGGTTGAAATTCAGTTGCCAGCTTCGCCAATCGGGCTTCATCAATATCCCGTTGCAGCAACATAACCGGTACTTTTTTCTGCAGGCAAGCCAGATAGTTAACCACAGTATTGAGGGTATTGCTGCATAACAAAATAGCCAGTTCACCTTGCCCTGGCAATTTGTCCTGCGCTTCCTCAATCAACTGCTGAAGCTGGGAATAGGTATAACAAGTCTGCTCAACGACGAATGCAATGCGCGGATGATATTCGGGAGGAAACTGCCAATACATAAAGACTCCGGTTGCCACACCATTAGGGCAGTGTCAAAGCGCCGTTGACGCCTATGTCTTGACCTGTGATATAACCAGCATCCTCTGACAATAAAAAACGAATACTTTTTGCCACATCGCCAACCGTAGCAAACCGATTTAAAGGGATTTGCGCCAGCAATGCCTGTTTTTTATCAGCAGGGTAATGCGCCGTTAAGTCAGTTTCCACAAACCCAGGTGAAACAGTGTTTATCCTGATTCCAACAGCACCCAACTCTTTGGCCGCTGACAGGGTCAGGCCCGCTAAACTGGCCTTACTCATAGCATAGGCCGACTGACCTTTGGCCCCCTGCTGGGCAACGATTGAGCCCACATTGACAATGCTCCCTTGCCGATTTCGGGTCATCAGGCGTGTTGCCAGCTGAATATGTTCATATACTGCTGAGACATTAATATTGAACAAGTTGTTCATGTCCTTTTTCGCTGTCATGGCGATTGCCTGTTCAACCATAATGCCGGCATTGTTCACCAGGCCGTCCAGTCTGCCAAATTCCGACTGGATTTGCCTGAATTGCTGTTTAACAGCATCACTGTCAACCACGTCGTAGTGCAACCAATGTAATCGGGCAGTATCGCCGTCTTCAAATGAATCGCGCAATTGTTGAAATCCAGCTGCTGTCCGGCAATTAGCCAGTACTGTCGCGCCGGATTCCAGACAACATTTAACTGTTGCAGCGCCAATACCGCGCGATGCGCCGGTAACCAGAACTATTTTATCTTGCAACAAAGACATAAGCTTAAACTAAAACTGAACTTCGTATCGGGTCAATATTTCCTGTGCTTTAGCCACAGAGCTCATGTCAATGATGTCATCGGTATCTAGCATCACATCGAATACTCCTTCAATTTCTGCGATCAGTATCATATGTGCAGTTGAGTCCCATTCAGCAATAGTGTTATAGGTTAACTCAGGTGACACCTGATTGAGCTCAATGTTAAGGGTTGAAGCGAATGCCTGAAAAAGCTTTTCCTGATTATTCATTTACGCTGTCTCGAAAGTAAGTTTTTTAATGTGCCTGTCGATTGGATATAGCGCTCTCGCTCCAGGGCAATAATTGTGTATTCTCTATCCTTATCGACCTCGGCATAGCCAAGTTTACCATTGTAACTGAGTGCCGCTGAATTTTGGCTTTTAACTTTAGCCGTCACCTGGTTCACTTTTAGATAATCAAAACAATAATCCAGTAGCACTAACGATGGGGCAAAAGCCAGAATGTTAGAACGATAGCGTTCATCTCCAATATAGATACCAGGCTCCAAAGTTATCGCTTCAGTGACCGGCTTGCCATCGCATGATTTTATATTTGCCGCACCAATATAATCAGCGCGGTATTGAATGATAAAATGCTGTTGATCTTGCCGCTCACTGATATTCTGAAACCAGTTTAATTGTTGCTGCTCATCGATAATTTCACCGGATACCATTTGCTCACGGACAAAATCGGAGTTACGCCACTGCCGCAACAGCTCCAGATGTGGCTTTTCTATCGGCAACATATTCACGCCATAGCCAGAGAGTTCGTTACGCATCATTCAATCTCATGTAATCCGGCCAGCTGATCCAGTAGTCTTGCGGTGCCCTGCATATCACGGTGTTTTTCAGCCTGTTGATACATAGTTTGCAATAGTTCAGGTTTTGACCACAAAGTATCGGCCAGCTCAACAACTTCAGAAATTGCTATATCCTGTCTGAAATCAAAGCTCTGGCACCAGCCCTGCTGTTCAGAGGCCTTTGCAGCATTTAACTGATTATCCGCCACAACCAACAACAATGACGGACACTGCATCGCCAACAATTCAAATTGGGTAGACCCGGCTGCAGAGATGGTTAGCAAGCTATTGGAAAAAACAGAAGCCAGGTCCTGGCAATCAATCACCAACTGAACACTTATCTGCGCTTTCTGAACATAGTTTTTAATCTCTGCCAGTTGGTTGTTGTCGCTGGTCGCTACCAGGCGAACAGGCATATTCACATTTCGCTCATTTAATGCTTTTAAGAACAACAATGAAAGCCCTTTTACATCCGTGCCGCCCATCACCAGAGTCAATGATCGTCTGCTTGTCAGAGATAACGGCAGCTCGCTAAAAAACTCCTGTCTCAGCAAACGAAATTTATCCCCCAGACAAAGCTTAGCTTTGGGCGCAGTTTGCTCGTAATTCAATGCTTTAGCCCCACCGGCACTATTGATTATCAAGCTGACATTAAGCGTACCGCGATCATTGCAATCATCAAACAAAACTGTACTGCCTGGTAATTCAGACACCTGATTAATAAAGCTGGCGGAGAATTTGTAACTATCCAGTACGATTAAATCATCATTTGTCACAGTCACATGCTCTTGCAGCCATTGGAGTTGCTCAGTTTCAGATAAACCAGATGGGATTTCCTGAATCATAAAGCGCCAGTCATGCCGCTTCATACAAAAGGGAATTGTTTCAGCACAGACAACAAAAACACATTCGACATATTGCTCAGACAAGGCTTGCGCCAGCGCCATGCAGCGCATCAAATGGCCCATCCCCGCGGTTTCTGAAGCCTCTGTTAAAAACCAGGCTTTCACGGTTTGTCCACGAATATCCAGTCCATTGCCTGGCCTTTTTGCAAGTCACATTCAGCTGTTTTACCCAATATTTCATTAAAATATTTAGGTGCAAGCCCCATAGCAGGTCTGACAATTTTTAAATTTTTCCGGGTGAACAACTCACCTTTTTTAATGTTCTCACTCACATAAATTGAACGTCGATAACGCTTTGAATTTTGCTCAGCGAGCGTGCCACCATAGGTCACTTCACCTTGTGCCTGCCAGGCCCGTTGAGTCTCTTCAGCCAGTAATTTAAATTCCGCAGGCTCCAACGAAAATTCAGCATCTACACCACCAGCATTGCGATCCAAAACAAAGTGTTTTTCGATTACGCAGGCACCCAATGCAACACTGGCTATAGCCACCCCGATTCCACGAGTGTGATCAGACAAACCGACCGAACAGCCAAATCGCTTCTGAATATCGGGCATTGTCACCAGGTTGGTGTTTTCAGGCGTTGCCGGATAGGTACTGGTGCATTTTAACAGCACCAGCTCCCTGCACCCATGAGCGTACGCAGTATCTACTGCCTCTTCTATTTCCTCCAGAGAAGCCATGCCCGTTGACATGATTAACGGCTTTTTCTTGCTGGCAGCACAGGCTATCAAAGGGATGTCAGTTAATTCAAAAGAAGCGATTTTAAAACAAGGCACACCAAGCCCATCTAAAAAGTGCACAGCGTCTTCATCAAAAGGAGAACTAAACGCCAGTAAGCCTTTTGCCTGAGCATGCTCAAACAAGGGCTTGTGCCATTCGTAAGGCGTAGCGGCTTTTTGATACAAGGTGTGCAGTTTTGCCCCGGCCCATAAGCTGTCTTTTTCGCCAATCACAAAATCGCTATGATCACTATCCAGTGTCATGGAATCAGCGGTATAGGTTTGCAATTTGATAGCGTCAACACCCGCCTCGTGCGCGGCGTCGATCATCGCAAGCGCAGTATCGAAGCTTTGACTGTGATTGCCGCTTAACTCGGCAATAATCAGTGGTTTTCCAGCGCCGATACTAAAATGACCAATTTGAAACTGTTGTTTAAATTGTTTGGCCATACTCAATCTGCTTTTTCAAAAAGTGACAACACACTCTCAGTTAATTCTTTCGCAGGGATTGGGGTTGCGGACCGTTCTGTAGCATAATCAGGCATCAGTGTCCTTGCATCTACTTCGCCAACAATCACCAGACTTGGGCAGTTTACTGTCGTCGCTAACCACTGCGGCGCCGAGGGCACGGTAATCAACAGGTCACTGCTCTTCAGCATAGCCAGCGTCTTGCGCATAGACTGCGAGCCATCAAAGCCCGTCCAGACATGAAACCCCGCCTTTTCCAGCGATTTTTTCAGTTCCTCCCCAAAGGGATAACTTCTCTCTACGGTTCTGGCATCAGTAGCTAATGCGATAACCATCTGCTTTTTCTTAATTTTGTCCAGCGTATGGTTGGCTTCAACATCGATGCTCATATTCATTTCAATGTCAGCAAAACCACAACACTGCCTCAGGTAAAATTCCGGATAGCCAAAATCGGGGACAGTGCCAAATTCCCACCAGGGGGTATGCCAGCGCGCCATACCAAAGAAGGTACTACTCATATAATTTGCCGGATCGTGGACATAGTCATGTTGCAAGGTTTGCTTATCCAGTTGGTCGATAAGGTCTGCCACCGAAATTGACATGAAATTGCCCTGCAGGTTTTCTCCGGCATCTTTCAGGAAGCGGGCCAAAAAACAAGGCATAAACCAGGTATCCAGATTAATAATCTGTTGATACTCTGTGCCGATTATCTTTTCAGCCAACATCAAAAAGCGTTCCATGGCGGGGATGATATTATCCGGCCATTCCGCCTTTTCCATTTTTATAATTTTGACATCTGGCTCAGCCAGCTGAATTACGTCAGCGCCCGCTGAAAAAGTTAACACTGAAATTTCAGCCTCGGGATATCGGGATCTGATATAACGAATGGCAGGAATACCGATGCAGGTGACATCACCTAATCCGAGCATCCTGATAATAAGAATTTTAGCGGGATCAGCCACTTGTATGCTCCTTAACGATCCTGAACATAAGCGCGATACATTAGCTCCGCCCTTATCCAATCTTCTTGTGTATCAATATCTTGAACTAAATGCCGGGGTAATACAACGGGATAACTGTTTGCCGAAAATACGACTTTACCCGATAACCAGGACTCTCCCTTCCCCCAATAAAACTGACCGGCATCGTGATACACCTCTTCCAGATCCTGCGAGCGCTTGTTGATAAATTCCGGCATCATAGGTTTTACCCCGGCCGCATCCTTTACCAATGCTCTTTGTACCGGGAAAGGAAAAGTAGTCACTGAAAACGCAAAATCTAATCGCTCATTGGCTTCCAGAGCCTCCAGCCCCTGTTTAAGGTAAGATTGTTCTATAAATGGTGCAGTCGCATAAATGCAGCACACATATTCAGGGTTAAAAAAGTGCTCACGGCAATATTCGATGGCGTGATTGGTAACCGGACGTGTGCCAACAATATCATTAGATAAGTGCTCTGGTCGTAAAAATGGCACTTCGGCACCGAGAGATAAAGACAAGGCTTTAATTTCTTCACAATCGGTAGACACGATAACCTTGTCAAACAACTGGCTGTTAATGGCTGCTTCAATGGAGTAATTAATTAAAGGCTTCCCGGAAAATAGCCTGATATTCTTCCCCGGAATTCGTTTACTTCCACCTCTTGCGGGTATGACTGCAAGCTTCAAACTAAAACCTCTTTTAATGATGCAACGACATAATCCTGTTCGGATTCTGACAAGTCCGGATAAAGAGGCAAAGTTAATGCCATTTTGTAATATTGTTCAGCAATCGGGAAGTCACCTGCATTAAACCCTAATTGCCGATAATAAGGTTGCAGATGAATAGGAATGTAGTGCACATTGAGTGCAATCCCCCTTTCACGCATCATATTAAACACTTGTTTTTTATTATGATGCTGCAGTTCCACCACATAAATATGCCAGGCTGATTGAATATGTGCATAAAAAGCCGGCAATTTGAGCGGAAGATCCGCCAATAATTTCTGATAGCGTTCAGCCAGCTTTTTGCGCTGTTGGATAAACTCATTCAACCTGTGTAACTGAGATATACCTAAAGCTGCCTGAATATCACTCAGGCGATAGTTAAATCCCAAATTTTGTTGCTCGTATTCCCAGGGCTCACCAATAAACTGCGAAAAGGAAGAAACATCACGAGTGATGCCATGCTTTGCAAAAGAGCGAGCAACAGCAACTATCTGCTCGTTATTAGTCATCAGAGCACCGCCTTCCGCGGTAGTAATCGATTTCACCGGATGAAAACTGAAAATACAGCAATCAGAATATTTGCAGTTGCCCACCGGCTCATTTTCGAAACTCGCCCCCAAAGCATGAGAGGCATCTTCGATAATGGCAATGTTAAATGGTTTGAGGATTTCGCTTATCAGCTTCATTTCACAGGATAACCCGGCGAAATGCACCAGTATTACCGCCTTTGGCAAACGCCCACGTTGTTTTGCCTGATACAATTTGGCTTGCAAGGCTTGCGTGTCGATATTTCGACTGTCAACGTCAATATCGACAAAGTCAATTTCTGCGCCGCAATAAAGAGCACAGTTTGCCGAAGCAACGAAAGAATTGGGTACAGTCCATACAAGATCTTTTTCCCCAATATTCAGAGCCAGACAGGCGATATGCAATGCTGATGTACCGCTATTTACCGTTACAGCATGTGCCGCTCCGGTATATTTGCAGAGCGCCTCTTCGAACTCCAGACCTTTAGCACCTTGTGTTAAATGGTGATTTCGCAATACATCACAGACCGCTTCGATATCGGTTTCTATGATGTTGTGTTTTCCATACTGGATCATGAGTTTTCTTTGTTGAGGCGAATAATTTCATCATGGCTTAAAAAGTGCGGGTTAGTGCCCGAATTGTATTCAAATTTATCGTCAACCGGCTCGCCAGTTTCCCCCAACTTGTTTTCAGCATAGTTAATGTCTTTGTCAAAAAAGATAATGGGTGGTGTAATGACGTAGTGATCGTGAAACTCCAGTGAATGATGCGCCACTTCTTCTGGCACCATGACTTCATGTAACTTTTCCCCAGGCCGAATACCAATCACGTCAAACTGCTCGTTACCGCTCATGGCATAGGCCAAATCAGTAATCTTTACTGAAGGGATTTTCGGCACAAATATCTCACCACCACGCATGCGCCTGAAACTCTTATCTACAAAAGCAATCCCCTCATCCAGGGTTATCCAGAAACGGGTCATTTCGACGTGTGTAATAGGAAGTTCAGAAACCCCTTCCTTTAGAAGTTTTTCGTAATATGGAACAACGGAGCCCCTTGAACCAACCACATTACCATAGCGCACCACAGAAAAACGCGGCCCCTTGGCACCACTAATGTTATTGGCCGCGACAAACAACTTATCAGACGCAAGCTTAGTTGCCCCATAGAGATTGACCGGATTCGCCGCTTTGTCGGTAGAGAGGGCAATAACGCGATTAACATTGGACTCAATCGCAGCATCAATCACATTTTGTGCACCGTGAATATTAGTCTTGATGCATTCATTCGGGTTATATTCTGCAGCCGGTACCTGCTTTAGCGCGGCGGCGTGTACCACATAATCCACATCACGCATCGCTGCCTTAAGGCGCTCTTTATCGCGAACATCACCAATAAAATAACGCATGCATTTGGCATCGTACTTCTGCTGCATTTCAAACTGTTTGAGTTCGTCCCGGGAGTAAACAATAATTTTTCGAGGCTTGTATTTTTCAAGGAGATGGGACACAAAACGGTGGCCGAAAGAACCTGTACCACCGGTAATTAAAACGCTCTTACCATCAAACATAAGATACCTTTAAACTTGACCCAAACGGATTATTGATGGGCAACTTTTATAATTATTTTTTGTATTTTTTTACAGCTTTGCGATTTCGTAAAAAGCCCACCAGAACGTCTTGTTGCTCATTCTTGAGGCCATTAACAAGAGTAGTCAGTTCGTTGTTAGTTCGCAAGAGCTCTTGCAATAACGTTTTATCTGCCGCAGCGTTATCTTGTAAAAAACTGACGATAAGCTTTTCCCGGGCCTCGACGACTTCCTGCAGTTTTTCAGCATCCAGCTCCTCTGCCATTAATACTGACTTAATGGCATCGGAGTTTTGTCGGAGCGACTCCGGCTCCCGGTCAGAAAATTTAGGTATGTTTGTCTTCAAACTGCTGCTTGGCGTTTTTGACGCTGAGCTTCGTATGCTTCCTGTTTGGCAGATTCAGGAATTTCAGCCCAGGCATTCTTAATAGGTAGCATGAGGTTAATCACTTCATCCATGATCTTCAAGCTATTCTGAATATTGGCGTCTGTTAAACGGCGGATCATATAATCATACAAAGCATAGAGGTTTTCGCCTACTTCACTTTTCACTTCTAAATCAATGGTATCCCGCAGATTCACCAGGATTGATGTGGCTTTGGACAAATGCAAAGCCTTTGATTCAAACTCCTTGCGTTCGATACTCCCTTTGGCCATGGCAATTTTTTCCAAAGCCCCCTGCATCAGCATCAATGTGATTTTATGAGGATCGGCGGTTGATAAGTCCTGTTTTAAACTGCCTTTCTTATAAGCCTGTATACCTTTTAAACCCATTTTTCACCTTTACCACTTAAATTCCGCCCAATGCAGCAAACAATGCATTACCGGTATTATTTAATGAAGAAACGGTTTTATCCAGCGCAATATATTTATTACGTTGGATTTGTTCGAATGATAACATTCTTAACTCAAATGCTTCGCGCTCGTCCGCCAAAAGCTCTTTTTCATCTTTCAGCTCTGATTCTCTGTCTCGTAGTAAACCACCAAACGTGGTGTACTCGTAGAGAAAATCGTACAACGTCTTCGCTACGCCATTATTGCTATTAGTAAAGACATCAGCCACTTCATCGAAGCTGTCCTCTAATGCATCATCCAACCGCTCTTCGCCGCTGCCAATGCCAAATTCATCTACGGCACTGATTTCTAACTTACCATCATCATCAAAGGATAAACCAAAGTTAAAAATACTGCCCAAATTATTACCAGAAACACTGGTCGTCAAAACATTGGCGATCCCATTCTGCAATCCCCGTACCATAAAATCACCCGCTAACGCACCATCGTCTTCCAGTTCGGATTCACCATAGCGTGTCAATCGGGTTATTTCATCGATTAGTGAATTATAGCTATCGATGAAATCCTGAATCTTAGATTTAAGACCTTCTTTATCGTTACCGATAGTCACCGATGAAGCAGCAAAACCGGTGGCGGTACTGGCATCAGTTTCTGACACTTCAAAAGCTTCGAATGAAACGTTCGGAATAACATTCTCAAACTCATTAGTACTGCTTTCAACCAGAATGTTGTTCACATAAGCCTGAGCGTTAACCGCTGCTACAGGCGCATTGGTGCCGGCATTTGTACTCAGGTCCTGGTCGGCGGCCAGCGCCGAAGAATGGCTGGTCACCGAGGTAAGTTCTGCAGCGTCACTGTCATTGACAATGCGCAGGTCATCACCGTTACCAGTAATCAGAGACTCGAAAATAATCTTGGGACCTGATGCAGTGCCGGTGTCCAGTAAGATCGCATTAACCAGCTTGGTGGTGCCGTCGCTTTGAATATTGTCTTCGGAATTGTTGATGGCACTGACATACTGCTGCAATGTCATTCCCGACGTCACGTCAACCGAGAAACTATCGCTGGAAGTGGCAAAACTGAAGGAAACCGTAGTATCTGCACCGGTATACAGGGTATCCGTCGTGGACGAAAACTCGCCATCAGCAGTACGATATTCGGTACCTGCCGCTAATTGTGCGACAGAAATCTTATAACTCCCCTCCAAAGCACTGGTGGACGCCTCCACCGTAAATGGACCGGTTTCACCTTCTTCGAGAGAAGTGGGATGATCTATAGTGGGTTCACGAGCGTTCAGGTTGTAGTTGTTTTTCAACTCTTCAACCGCATCCTGGAACTCGTCCACTTTAGATTTTAATGAACCTATAGCAGAAATAGTGGCATCCAGAGTTTCTTCACGTTCATTTAAACGCTCTTCTTTGGGAGCTCGCTCAGCTTCTATCAACTGAGTAACCAGATCATCAAGCGCTAAGCCTGAACCAACCCCTAAACTCTGAATGCCCATGATTTACCTCTACTAGACTTCTTTGCTAAACAGTACTCCTACGGCCTCACCCACATCAGACTGTAACCCTCTGATTCGGTCTGACAATGCCAGTACCTCTTCCGAAGGAATTTGTCTGATCAATTCTCCCGTATCCGAATCTGTTACCTGTACGATTGAACGATTAGAGTCATCGTTAAACGAAAAGTTTAGATTCGTTCTTTGAGACTGCACAAAATCTCTGACTTCAGATACGGCATTTTCAATGTCCTGTATCGAAGCATTTTCACCTTCACTATTGTTATCGACCTGAGAATTTGAAACATTAGGCACTTCGCGAAAATTTGAACGACTGGCGGCGCGACTTTCACCACCATTTGCGTTGTCACTTTCGGCCTGTAATTCCTCTCGGCGTCTTACAACAGCGGGCTGTGTATTTTGTGCCAGATTAGCATTAAAACCTGATTGTGCTAAATCAATTTCCATCTTTCACCTCCTGTTAGGTAAAAGCGATTGCAATCCCGGTTACCGGCATTGCAATCAGGCAAAATCAATACAACAGCAACTATCCTAACAATGCCAAAGCCGTTTGCGGACGCTGATTCGACTGACTCAACACCGACACACTGGCCTGCTGGATAATTTGATTTCTGGTTAAGTTTGCTGTTTCAGAAGCAAAATCAGTATCCTGAATACGTGAACGTGCGGCGTTCAGGTTTTCACTGACACTGGCCAGATTTCGAACTGTTGACTGAAAACGGTTCTGCAAAGCACCTAAAGAAGCTCGTTGCGCACCTATTGCAGAAATCGCTGTATCTATCGACGCTAATGCACCCGATGCACCAGCTGCAGTAGAAATATCCACTGTGCCAACTCCCAGACCTGATGCACCAAAACCACCAGAACGGGAAAGATTTACTGCAATACTTTGACCTGCATTTGCGCCGACCTGGAACGTTGCAGAAAAGCCACCATTCAGGATATTAACATTCGCAAATTGTGTATCAGTACCGATGCGCGACAATTCTGACACCAACGCCGCTACTTCCTGTTGCAAAGCGGTTCTGTCTGCAGAAGAGTTAATACCATTTTGCGACTGAATGGCCAACTGACGAATTCGTTGAAGTGACGTTGTACTTTCGGTCAGTGCACCTTCAGCTACCTGGACCAAAGAAATCGCATCGTTGGCATTTCGAACAGACTGATCAATACCCTGAATTTGGCTGGTTAATTCTGCAGAGATTTGCAGACCCGCCGCATCATCGGATGCCCGGTTTATACGAAAACCGGAAGACAATCTTTCGAATGATGTGTTTAATGCTTCATTTGAGCTAAATAATTGACGTTGCGCATTTAATGACGAAACGTTTGTATTTACAAAAATACCCATGTTATACCTCCTGAGAACCAATTAACTATAGAGAGAGCCACTGGTTCGCCTACTTTTGTCAGTCGAGAGTGCTGACGTTAAACTTGTTTTGCCCTTAGTGTTTCGACCTCACTCGAAACCTTAAAAACAAAACCCGCAATACCCCTCAACAATAGGTATCGGCAATCTCTTGAGGTTCTTTAGAAATTTTTTTATTTTTTTTAAAGTTTTTTTAAACAAAACATAAACCATTGTTTTAATTAATTTTTTCTTGCAAGAAAAAATAAGACTATGCGCTGGTTTGGGGAGACATATCTTATTTGGTTGCCTGGGACAGACAGAATCCAGAACTTAAATCCGGTTAAAAATTTACAAAGATTTAAATTTTGGCATGGGATGTGCTTTGTATTCAGCAAGTGACAGATATCACTCAATTGTTCAAAGTTTTGACACAGATGATGATGTTACATGAAGAGATATAAAAACAGCCAGGTCATAAGACCTGGCCAAATTGCTCACGTTAGGAGAACGAGCAATAGGGTTTTGTCGCCCGACTACAGGATTTGGGAAGGAATACTGGCCTCTCAACCATACTTCTACACTCTCGATCCTGTTAGTCGGCGTTTTCACTGATTTTTATAGTGTTATTTTTTCAGTGAAACAAAAACCGGATTGTATATCGGATTTTAAGCCGATGGTGACACCTGATGCCGGACTGAATCCTGGCTTGCAGCGTGCCGTTATCGGTATGATTACCGATGTTAGAGTTTGTCGCCCGACTGCGGGATTTGGGAAAGAATACTGGCCTCTCAACCATACTTCTACACTCTCGATCCTGTCAGTCGGCGTTTTATATTTATTATAGGTCAGAATTTAGGTCAGCACCGTGGCTTGTTAAATTTCCCGTTGCCTAAATGATTCGCCCCTGTATTTGTTGTTTTGTCGGAATATGTTCCGATGTTAATGTTTGTCGCCCGACTGCAGGTTTGGGAAGGAATACTGGCCTCTCAACCATACTTCTACACTCTCGATCCTGTTAGTCGGCGTTTCCTGAGGCGGCCTCTCATCTCCTACCCTCATTAAAAACGCTACCCTGGTTACTCAGTGACACGTCAGGAAATCCATTAATTTTCACTGCGTCAATGCTATGTCACCTGATTCAGTTGCCTGAAAACGAATAATACTAAAAAGCTAAGCCGGAAGTTAAAAAGGTATAAGAGCCATACTGTTTTAAACTTTCAAAAGCGTATTTTCGCTCAACTTTTATCAGTGCTTTTTATATGTAAATTCTACCCATTGGATTTACATATAAAGATTATTCGCGAAGCCCCGTATTTTGCACCTCCTCTTTTGTGATAATTTGTTGTTGTCGACCGACTTTTACTGTCAAAAGTTATCAAATTCTTTAATCTTGGCACAGTTACTGCTTTATAATTATTGTCAGTTAATTTTTTGACTGACAAATAGCTGGGAAACTGATTAACAAAGTCCTATGCTATAGAGTGAGCGAAAGCTCTTCGTCGACTTGCGGGATTGATGGCCTATACCTCAATACCTCACACTACCTCCTGGCGTTGGTCTCGTAAGTCGGCGACTTAATCTCTTCCCTGAGATTGAGGGTTCAAAAGCGAGCTTTCTTATCTACCTAACTCTATCCCAGTAAACTTAGCGCAGATTGTGGTCTTTGGTTAGCCTGTGACAGAACCGTTGTACTGGCCTGTTGAATGATCTGATTACGTGTCAGCTCGGCAGTTTCAACGGCAAAGTCAGTGTCTTTGATCCGTGATCTCGCAGCAGACAAGTTTTCAGATACGTTTGCTAAATTACGGATTGTTGACTGGAACCGATTTTGTAAAGCACCCAGCTCTGCACGTTGCGCACCAATTGACGAGATGGCCACATCAATATTGGATAGTGCGGCAGACGCATTGGCGGCACTGGTTATATCAACTGTGCCCACGCCCAGACCAGAGGCACCAAAACTTGCGCCATTGGCTGAAGACAAGTTGACAGATATTGTTTGTCCGGCATTAGCCCCCACCTGAAACTGTGCAGAGAAAGTTCCCGACAATATATTGTTTCCGGCAAACTGAGTATCCGTGGCAATTCTGGATAACTCGGCGACCAGCGCCGTCACCTCTTGTTGCAGGGCGGTTCTGTCTGCTGATGAATTAATACCATTTTGTGATTGAATTGCCAGGGTACGGATACGCTGCAACGCGGTAACCGACTCAGCTAATGCACCTTCAGTGGTCTGCACCAGAGAAATCGCATCGTTGGCATTGCGAACAGATTGATCCAAACCTTGAATCTGGGTGGTCATTCTGTCAGTGATCTGCAGACCGGCGGCATCATCAGCAGCCCTGTTGATACGAAAACCCGAAGATAAACGCTCAAAAGATGTGCTAAGTGCATTACCAGAGTTAAATAACTGACGTTGTGAATTTAATGATGAAACATTGGTATTTACGAATAAACCCATTTTTTTTCTCCTAACGATTTTAATATTAATTTGAGCGTTTGCTCGTTTGCTAAGTAAGGTGTTTTTGTTGTTCTTTACTTAGCTAGGCCCGGCTTATTTTTGTTTTTGATTGCTCAGTGCCTTTGCCTATGTATCGTCAGTACTAAATTTTTCCTTTAACTTTTTTTTGACTATTTTTTGTTTATTTTATTTTTCCCTTTATTTTCAATACGTTAACCCACACATAAATGTCACTTTTTTGACGCGAAATTCTCATTAAATCACCGACACAAAAAAGCCAGCACGTTGGCTGGCTCTTTATTATTCTTGCTCAAAAAGTTCTCACACTACCTCCTGGCAAGATATCCTTTTTTAGCTTATCCCAACAGAGATAACGCTGACTGAGGACGCTGGTTTGCCTGCGCAAGTACCGAAGTACTGGCCTGCTGAATAATCTGATTCCGTGTCAGATTTGCAGTCTCAGTTGCAAAGTCAGTATCTTTGATACGCGACTGAGCACCAGACAGGTTTTCAGAAACCGTGCTTAAGTTACGGATAGTAGACTGAAAACGGTTTTGCAGAGCACCTAATGAAGCACGCTGAGCACCAATTGTAGAAATTGCTGTATCAATGGCAGTTAGCGCACTTGACGCACCCGTAGCAGTAGATATGTCGACCGTACCCACACCCAAACCCGATGCACCAAAGCCACCTGAACGTGACAGGTTTACACCGATAGTTTGACCCGCATTGGCACCAATCTGGAAAGTGGCAGAAAATGAACCACTTAAAATATTGTTGCCCGCAAAGTTGGTGTCAGTCCCGATTCTGGACAGTTCAGCTACCAAAGCGGTAACTTCCTGTTGCAAAGCCGTTCTGTCCGCAGAAGAGTTAATACCATTCTGAGACTGAATTGCCAGCGTACGAATACGTTGTAATGAAGTTGTCGTTTCTGATAATGCACCTTCAGCGGTTTGCACCAGTGAAATGGCGTCATTAGCATTACGAACAGATTGATTAAGACCTTCGATTTGAGACTGAAAACGATCAGTGATCTGTAAACCGGCAGCATCATCTGCGGCGCGATTGATACGGAAACCTGAAGATAAACGTTCAAATGAAGTAGATAACGCGTTACCTGAATCAAACAGCTGACGCTGAGCGTTCAGTGAAGAAACGTTGGTATTAACGAATAAAGACATGAAGTCTCTCCTACACTCTCGATCCAGCTATATTGGGTAAATATAGATCTGGGATCTGACCTGTGGAACAGGTCTAAAAGTTTAAAACAACAACAGCTTTAAATATGGGTAATATCATAAAACTGTTGCACTGGCTCTCTCACATAAGGTTATCGCCTGCAGTTCTTAAACCTTGAACAAAAAATGACATTTTTTTTAATCTTTTGTATTTAAAGACTTTTATTGAAAAATCACCGTAAAAATAGCGAGCCAAGGAAGGATTATTCACGGCAAGGATGAAAACCCAACGTACCGCTGTGGTTACCTGTGTTATTCCGTGGAACATAGCAGAATGGAATTTTTTGAGTACTAATAAAAGACGAAAAAAGCCGAAGCATTTATGCTTCGGCCAGCTGCCCGGACGTTAGGAAAAGTGAGCAAAACTTTGGAAAATGTGCCTCTGTAATGCAGCATTCGCTCATCAGAACAAAGAAATCACATTTCCTGCAGGACGGCTAATTTCCGACCTTGTATTCTTTGTGGCTCGGAATGCATACCGACAACACAAATCACAATCAAAAATAGCGGGCGGGCTATTAACCCACCTCGGATACTCAACCCACCCTGGATGATTAACCCAACAGTGACAGCGCTGATTGCGGACGCTGATTAGCCTGTGCAAGTACCGTGGTACTGGCCTGCTGGATAATCTGATTACGCGTCAGGTTAGCTGTTTCAGTAGCGAAGTCCGTATCTTTGATACGTGAACGGGCACCGGACAGGTTCTCTGATACATTACTCAGGTTACGGATTGTAGACTGGAAACGGTTTTGCAAGGCACCTAAAGATGCACGCTGTGCACCGATGGTTGAAATAGCCGTATCAATTGCAGTCAATGCACCTGAAGCACCCGTAGCTGTTGAGATATCAACTGTGCCGACACCTAAACCTGATGCGCCAAACCCACCGGTACGGGACAGGTTAACACCAATAGTTTGTCCGGCATTGGCACCAATCTGGAACGTCGCGGAAAAGCTACCACTTAAGATGGCATTGCCAGCAAATTGTGTATCGGCACCGATTCTTGATAATTCTGCAACTAATGCGGTAACTTCCTGCTGTAAAGCGGTTCTGTCAGCAGATGAATTGATACCGTTTTGAGACTGAATGGCCAAAGTACGAATACGTTGCAATGACGTGGTGGTCTCGTTTAACGCGCCTTCAGCAGTTTGTACCAGTGAAATCGCATCATTGGCGTTACGCACTGACTGGTCAAGGCCCTGAATTTGTGAGGTAAAACGGTCAGTAATCTGTAAACCGGCGGCATCGTCTGCAGCGCGATTGATACGAAAACCGGAAGACAAACGCTCAAATGAAGTTGATAGGGCGTTGCCTGAATCGAATAATTGACGCTGGGCGTTCAATGAAGATACGTTAGTATTTACAAATAAAGACATTTGTCTCTCTCCTACACTCTCGACCCGGATCAGCTTGTGAGGTATTTGGGCTTTACCGGTGACTGTCGTCGTACAGTCAAATCGTTAATATTCAACAATCACCCGTTTATTGGTTTTATTAAGTGATTGTCACTGGCTCTCTCACTTAGGGTTATCGTACTGGTAAAAATTTCCTTGAAGGTTTTTTGTACTTTTTTGAGAAATATATATAAAACAGTGACTTGTAATGTTGAATTTAGTGGGTCAGCCGAGCTGAAAACTGGCGTGCGGAAAAACACAATCAATATTCCCGCTTAAGGCGATAAATTGTTACTATCCGCAAAAAACAAATTTATCGCTATGCATTACACCGTTACTAAAATCTCAGGCACAGCCACTCACAGCGCTTTCACGGATCTTTGTTTTTGGCGGGGACATCTGTATTGCTGTTTTCGGGAGGCGTTAAATCACATCAGTAATGATGGCCACATTGCTATTCTGAAACTGGACCTAGAAGGTAATGTACTGGCAAAAGATACGATTCGCGAAGTGTCATCTGATTTACGCGACCCTAAATTATCAGTAACACCACAAAACACCCTCATGCTGCTGGCCTATCAACGCATCTTTGATGCCATGGGCAAGCACCTTCACAGCCAGCCGCTGGTGTATCAATCTGCTAATGGAAACAGTTGGTCTTCGAGAACAACATTGGGCCACAAAAATTGGTGGCTTTGGCGAATGCGCTGGCATCAGCAAAGACATGCAACCAGCTCAAAAACGCAACACCAGGCCTTTGGCTTTGCCTATAATCGCGCAGCGAACAGTGTACACCTGTATTCCGGTGATCCTGTCGGTTCATTTCACATTCATCAGCCAGACGTGTTGAGTTTAGAAAAACACAAACTGGGATACCCAAATGAAAGTGATTTGTTTTTCTCCAACAATATCGCCTGGGCAATTGTGCGCAGAGATGCCGATTCCTGCAGCGCACAATTAGGTTATTCAAACTGGCCCTTTAAACGGTGGCAATGGCACGACCTTGGGTTTTATCTGGGTGGCCCTTGTATGCAGCCCGGTGATAACGGGGAAGTGTGGCTGGCCGGCAGAATCTGGCAAAACCAACGATTCTCAACGGCATTGTTACGATTAAACCTGAAGGATAAACAGCTCAGGAAAATAACCACACTACCATCGGCTGGCGATAACAGCTATCCGGGATTGGTACTGCACAACAAGACTCTCTTTTTGTCTTACTATTCCAGTCATGAAGATCAAAAAAGCCAGATTTATCTGGCTCAATTTGAAGTCAAAGATGAGTAAATTACACTGACTTATATATAATCAAACAGTGATAAATTAGTTACCCGTCCGAAGGTTTGTTGCGCCGCCTGCAAGGCGGTTTCCTGTTTACTCAGCTCTGAAATTGCTTCAGCGTAGTCTACATCTTCAATTTTAGAACGGGCATCTTTGTTTGCAATTTCAAGGTCCAGATTAGACTCATAAACAGAAGTGGCAACCTTTACACGTCCACCTATTGTAGCCACGGTGTTAGACACTTCCTTGAGACCATTGTCCAGTCCCACCAATGCATCATTTAGCGCTTCAGAGAGGGCGTCACCACTGACTGTTGGATCATTTAACGCTGCTACAATTTCATCCAGCGTCACAGCCAGGTTTTTCTTTTCCGGCTGAGATAAAGTAAATTCCACGGTACTGGCAGCCCCACCGGTAACCGTAAACTCAACCCCTTTAAAGGTAAAGGGCTCACCCGAAGTAAAATTAAGGGTAGTTGCGTCCGGATCGTCAAAGGTTATCTGATTCCCGGCCCCATTCACTGTACCGGTGAAAACGTTATTTGCGGCGGTAACCGCATCATAATTAGCTTTGTGAAAATTATCGAACTCGCCCTGTTGAATAACCTTTACACTGGCATTCGCTGTTCCACCGGTAACGGTTCCGGTTAATCTCGCCAGCACATTCTCAAAAACATCTTTGCCAGAATCACTGCCCGCAACCGTGACATTATTGGATAACTGCAACTTGTTTTGCCCGTCATCCCCCTGAAACACATAGCGATTTCCGGTGGCGGTTGCATTGTAAACAAACGCCGGAGAGTCAGACTGATTACCGGCAAAAATGTAGTTTCCGTTGGCATCCTGACTGTTCATTAAATCAAAGATTTCGTCGCGGATCTGTGCCAGCTCACCAGCGATAGCGGTGCGGTCTTCGTCGGTATTAATACCATTACCCGCCTGCACCACCAGCACTCTGGCTCTGTTGGCTGAACTGGTGACATTACTGAGTACCGCTTCTTCCTGCGACAGGGAATTTTGTAAAAGTGTATTGTTGCGATTGTACTGAGTGATCTGATCTAACTCTTCAGTCAGACGCAACACACTGGCAGCCCCCACAGGATCATCCGATGGGGTAATCAGTTTTTTGCCGGTAGATAACTGCAACTGGGTTTCAGATAAACCGATTTGATTATCAATCACGCCATTGATGGCCCGATCAAATATTTGGTTGTTCGATATCCTCATGACATTCTCTCCACGATGATCAATATCCCCGCGATGATCAATTGCCTAAATTGTGCCATTAGCTCACTGCACCTAAGATAGTTTGGAACAAACTTTGTGCTGTGGTCAAGACCCTGGCGGATGCAGCATAAGCTTGCTGGAAACGGATCAGATCGGCCGCTTCTTCATCCAGGTTCACCCCGGAAACAGAGTCCATCCATTCTTTTGAAAGACGCTCCATTGCCACAGCAGCATCATATTCGACATTGGCACTGGCCGTTTTTGAGCCAATATCGGTAACGATACCGGCATAGGCTTCGTGAAAGGTAACCTGTGTGCTGTTGCCGTCATTTCCCCGCAACATGGTATCTGCTTCCTGCAATGCAGCAAGCTCCAGACCATTGCTATTGTCATTAAAGCCATTGGTGTTGTACGCAATGGTAAAGGTGTCGCCTGCCTGTGGCACACCCTCGATGCTCAGATCATAACCAGGATAATCATCCTGGCCGGTAAAACCGGCATCCCATGGTGTTGCCGCTGCCTGCTGCAACAGGTTTTCCAGGGATGTAGCGTTATTCACCGTCGCCAGCACCGTGCCGGCGGAATCCCGTACTTCAAAACTATCAGCCGCTGTAAATACAATCGTTGTTGGCGCGCCATCCCCACCGCCATGTGGTGATGCACCAGGTCCCTGAATGCCACCCGCGCCATCAAATGCAGAACCGTCGGTACCGGCACTGACCTCAGTGTTAGTAACCGTAATTGACGAAACCGACGCTGTACCCAGGTTATTCAGATCAGACTCAACCCGAATTGGCGAAGCTAACGCTAAATCTTCGGGCCGGTTGGTGGCCATCGCAATGGCCCCCGCCGCCTCTTTAGCGGGTTGCAATAAGAATTGATCACCTGCGGCGTAACCTGCGCCATCCGGGAATTCAAGTTCTAAATCTCCCCCAATATTACCTGCCGGAATGGTGGTAAAAGTGCCGCCTGCTGCGGCAACCCCTGTCACCGTCTGGGTAATGGCTGCACCGCTACTATCGGTAACCGCAGAGCCGTCTGCATTTAATAATGCGATAGTAATATCGACGGTATCAGGTGGACCTGCTGTAACCGCATCAATGGTAATCTGATAATCAGCAGACGTAATGTCACCACCGCCACCATCAGGAATACGGGCATTGACCCCGGTGGTTGTAGTGTTGTCTTCATATGTCAAAGCACCAAATACAGGCGTGGTGAACAGGTCAGTGCCCAATTCATTATCGAGATCCATGCCCAATTTGTTCTGTTCATTCATTGCATCTGTCAACGCCAGGGCGATTTGTCCCAACTCACGGACATTGGGTTCCAGTACATCATCCCGATAGCGAATCAAACCACCAATCTGACCACCTAAATCATCATCACTTAGTGGTATGGTAATATTCTCTTTTCCGGCAACCCTCAACTCCAGGTCTTTATAGGTGGGATCGGGGTTTCCATTTTCACTGAATACATTGAACGAACCATCTTCTAACACCAGCGCCTGACCGGTACTCATAAACACCAGTGTTGAGCCATCTGTGCGCTGTTGCGTAGTAACTTCAACTAATTCAGACAATTCCACAATGGCCTTGTCACGCTGGTTTTTGACGGATTCTGAGCCGGAGGTTTGCGGTGCAAATTGCGTTGCTTTAATTTGCGTATTCAATTCTGCGATCTGTGCAATAAGATCATTGGCCTGTTCCAGTTTATCATCCAGCTCCTGATTAACCACCTCAACACTGTTTTCTAAATAACCGTCCAGGTTATTAAACTGTTTGACCATGGCTTCAGCTTCAGCCAGTACTATTTCCCTGGCGGCCACATTATTCGGATCATCATTGGCTGTTTGCAAGGCAGCAAAATAACGGCTCATCCCCTCTGCCGCACTAATAGCTTCACTGGCAAAGATGTTGTCCAATTGATTGAGTTTGTCCAGATATTGCTCCGCCTCACCTAACGCAGAGGTATCGCGAATATATTGTTCCTGAGCAAATTTATCAACAACGCGCTCCACGTTCCCCAATAACACACCGCCAACACTTTGCTCTTCAAGCGCGCCGCGTTGCCGTATATAACCTTCAGTATTAACATTGGCAATGTTATTGGCGGTAGTATTTAGCAACCCTTGCTGGGCATTTAAGCCAGAGGTAGCAATAGTAAAAATATCCGTTTGGATCATAACGCAGACCTCATAGTATTAATTTGGCGGTCCTCGCCGCTTAACCGTTGACTGTTGTACACTGACATCACTTTTTCAGCGTAGCTGGGGTCCGTGGCGTACCCGGACTTTTGTAATTCACTAAAATAGGTTTGGGGATCGTCGGCTTTTTCCAGCGCCTGTCGGTATCTCGGACTGGACTGCAAAAACTCGACATAGTCGTTCATAGATTCTTCAAATGAGCCGTAAGAACGAAACGCTGCTTTAGTTTTGTGGGCTGTCCCATTATCAAACTCCAGCGTATCAATATAATTTTTATCGCCCTGCCAACCCCGACTCGCTTTAACCCCAAATAAATTATGGGAATTTTGACCGTCACCTGAATGAATTAAATACTGGCCCCAGCCGGTTTCTACTGCGGCCTGAGCCACCATCGCTTTGGGATCTAAGCCAATTTTTTCAGCTGCCTGCTCAGCGATGGGCATCAGATTCTTAACAAAGTCTTCGGGCGACTCGAATCCGGGACGTTTTTCCGGTGCCAGATTAGCAACCGCATGATTTCCGGGTATTGCGGAACTTTGAGCCATACTCACTTTGGCGCGACTAAAGTCATTAATGGAGGACAGGTTGCCATCATTGCGAATTGCGTTAGCTGGCATGACATTACTGCCCTGAGGATCCAATTGTTGCACAATCAACTCTGCCAGGCCGACACTACCAGAGGCTGACATATTCGTTGCCAATTGTTGATCGTGCATGTCGCGATAAAATCGCACTTCCTGGGAATTAAACGGGCTGTCTTCATCCGCCAGCACATCTTCTGCGGCCCGCATGGATTTCAGCATCATTTGTACAAAAATAGCTTCAAAATGTTTGGCGGTTTCTTCTAACGCTTGCTTGTCATTTTTTTGTGCCCCCTGACGCAACGCATCAAGGCTTTGCACGTCGTAAGCATTTCGCGCCTGCTGAATTTGTGTTTGCACGTGATTCATAGAGTCCATCATGTCACCCTAAATAATCACCAGCTCACCCTGAAGGGCACCGGCTTCGCGTAACGCTTCTAAAATGGCCATCAGATCACCAGGCGCAGCACCGACTTCATTCACGGCCCGAACCAGGTTATCGAGACTGACCCCCGGGTCAAACTTGAACATGCGGGTATCGTCAAGATTCACATCCACAATCGACTGCTGTGTTACCGTGGTATCGCCTTCTGCAAACTGATTAGGTTGCGAAACGGTTTGCGTCTCAGCAATGGTGACCGTTAATCCACCATGGGTAATTGCAGCCGGTTTAAGCCGGACATCTTCGCCAATAACAATGGTGCCGGTGCGACTGTTGATAACAATGCGCGCCGGTGCATCAGCTGGTTCAAATTCGAAATTCTCAATAGTGGCTAAAAAGCCAACCCGGGCGCCCACTTCACGTGGCGCAGAGACCCGTACTGAGGCAGCATCAATCGGGGTTGCAATGACATACCCTTTATCAGGATCGGCACCCAAACGTTGATTGATTGTATCCGCCAGGATTTTAGCCGTAGAAAAATCGGGGTAATTGAGGTTCAGGGTTAAAAAGTCGCCGTTCATCAAGCCACTGGGAACGGAGCGCTCCACGACGGCACCATTGGGAATGCGACCAACTGTAGGTGTATTGGCGATAATTCGGGAGCCATCAGCACCTTCTGCCCCAAAGCCGCTGACCACTAAACTGCCCTGCGCGACGGCATAGACTTTGCCGTCCATACCTTTGAGGAAGGTTTGCATCAGCGTACCACCGCGCAAACTTTCCGATTCACCGATAGAAGAAACTGTGATGTCAATTTTTTGGCCCGGCTTGGCAAATGCCGGTAGATCAGCATGTACCGCTACCGCAGCCACGTTGGAAATCTTAGGGCTGACGTTACTGGCAAGAGCGATCCCAAAGTTAGATAGCATGGCGCGAAAGCTCTGTTCAGTAAAAGGGCTTTGCTCGCCGGTACCCGGCAAACCAACCACTAAACCATAACCGATTAATTGGTTGCTGCGAACGCCGGAAATAGAAACCGCATCTTTGATTTTTTGCGCATAGGTTGAAGTGCTCAACAACATTGCTGTCAGCGCTAAAACGATGGTAAAACGATTCATGATGTAGTTCCTCACTTGCCTCAATACGTCAAAAAATTAAAAGGGCCACCAGGTAGAAGCAAAAAACTTGCCAAGCCAACCTTGTTGCTGCACCTGAGAAAAGCTACCCGTGCCACTGTATTGAATTCTGGCATTAGCTATTTTGGACGATAAAACTTCATTCGCCGGATTGATGTCAGCCGGTCTGACAATACCGGTCAGGCGTATATACTCATCGCCATTGTTTAACGTAAGCCATTTTTCGCCGCGAATAATCAGATTGTTGTTGGGCATCACCTGCACCACAGTTACGGAGATGTTACCGCTAAGATTATTACTTTGGTTCGCTGAGGCATCGCCTTCAAAGTCGTTAGTGGCACCCAAATTCAGTTGAAAATCACCACCCAAACCCAAATTTAAGTTACCACCACCAGGTCCGGTGATGGGGTCAAAGTCAATTTCAGATTCCCGTTCCAATGTGGTGCTGGCGGATTTAGTCGCCGAGGTATTTTCCCGCAGAATGACGGTAATAATATCGCCAATACGTCTGCCCTTAGCGTCTGAATACAAGCTGTTGGCATGTATAGCGTTAAATATGGAGCCATCATTGGAGATTTGCTCCACAGGCATTTCTGGCACGACCGGCGCAAAAAAGGGATCATTGGGCCGCGGATCGACGGGAACAGTAGATTGACAGGCCGTCATCAGTAATGCAGCCGAAGCAATCAGAGCCTGTTGGGCATTGAGCATTTTCATCTTAGATCACCTCTATAATTGCTGGATAACCTGACCTAACATTTGATCCACCGCTGAAATTACTTTGGAGTTCATTTCATATAAGCGCTGGCTCTCAATCAGGTTGACCAATTCTTCCGTCACATTAACGTTGGAGGTTTCCAAAGCACCTTGTTGGATAGTGCCCAGTCCATTCAGTCCGGGAACTCCCTGTATAGGCGCACCACTGGCGGCTGTTTCGACATAAAGATTTTGTCCAATGGGTTGTAAACCCGCAGAGTTAACGAAATCAGAAATATTCAGCTGCCCCACAATAGTAGGTGCCGCCTGACCTCGCACCTGTACTGACACTTCACCATCCTGAGAGATAGTGATTTGCTGCGCATCTTCCGGAATAGTAATGGCTGGTTGCAACTGGAAGCCGGCACCAGGGGTCACAATCTGTCCGGTATCGTCCAGGGTAAACTGACCATTCCGGGTATAGGCAATCGAACCGTCCGGCTGCAAAATTTCAAAAAAACCTCTGCCCTGAATCGACATATCCAGCGAGTTTTCAGTCGTCAGCATATTGCCCTGGGTGTGTGCTTTTTGCGTCGCAACCACCTTACTGCCCGCTCCCACCATCAAACCTGACGGCAATTCAGTATCCGCAGATGAGCGACCACCAGGTTGGTTAATGTTCTGGTACAGCAAATCTTCAAATATTGCCCGGTCCTTTTTGAAACCGACCGTACTGGCGTTGGCCAGGTTATTTGAAATGACAGACACGTCTGTTTGTGCCGCGTCTAATCCTGTTTTACTAATCCACAATGCCGGGTGCATAAATCACCTCCTCATTTATTTCGAAAGCCTTATGCTTTCAGATATATTCAAAATCGTTGTTGCCTGATGCGGTTAAGCCATTACATGATCATCATCAGTCGCGTACCGCGCTCATCAATTTCTTCTGCCTGCTTCATAAACTTCACCTGCATTTCGTAATGACGTTGCGACTGGATAATGCCCATCATCTCTTCAATGGGATTGACATTACTGGCCTCCAGGAAGCCGGTTCTGATACCAACAGTTAAATCCTGGTCAGCCTGTTCGCCATCTGGCAGGCGAAACAAGCCATCCTGGCTGCGTTCTAAATTATTCAGGTCGGGTTTAACTAATTTGATGCGACCTACCGGCTCCAGCACATTGGCAGGAGCGCCCTGAGGTCGAACAGAAATGGTACCGTCTTGCGCAACATTCACGTTAGAAAGTGGTATAGGCAGGAAAATTGGCCCCGCTTCACCCACTATCTGATTGCCCCGGGTATCCAATAATTCTCCATTGGTCCCCATTTGCAGGCTACCATTTCGGGAATAGGCCTCACCGCCATTTTTATCCAGTACTGCAAACCAGCCGTTCCCTTCAACGGCAATATCCAGATCGCGGTTAGTTTGAACCATGGCGCCCGGATCATAGCGATTGGCCGGACTTTCCGTCATGGCGAACACCCGCGTCGGCAAACCGTCGCCGAATGCCGGCATGGCACGGGCCTGTTCCATCATTGCTTTGAAACCGGTAGTTTGCGCATTGGCCAGGTTATTGGCCCGAACCGCGCTTGCCAGAAGGTCTTGCGAGGCACCCGAGGCGGCAATATAGAGCATTTTATCCATGACAGTTATTTGACCTGTTATTAACTTAACAGGATAAAAGCATTAATCATGCCAGGAAGATAAGAGCGGATAAAATAAAGGCCACAGAACAGTGGCCTTTGATAACAGAACAAAGAATAGCTTATCGAATACCCAGAATAGTCTGATTCAGAGCGTTGTTAATCTCCAGTGCTCGCGAGTTCGCCTGGAAGTTCCGTTGAGCAATAATCATGTCAATCAGCTCTGTGGTCAGGTTAACATTCGATTGTTCCAGTGCGGAGGAGTTGATATCGCCGAAAGTACCTGTGGTAGCCTCACCCGCCAGGGCTTCGCCAGACAAGATGCTTTCTTTCCAGGACGCATTACCATTTTGAGTCAGGCCCTGCTCGTTAGAAAAACGCGCCAATGCAATACGACTGATAGGCTCAGAGGTACCATTAGAGAAAGTTGCACGCACCAGACCGTCCGGACCGATATCAATGCCTGTTAAGCGCCCTACCGGCAAACCATCCTGCTCCAGTGAAGTCACTTCAAAAGAAGATGCAAACTGGGTGGGTTCGTTGTCGCCAATTCCGTTGGTGTCCAGATTGAAATTGATTGCCAATGTCTGCGCTGTATCAGCACCTGACGTCAGCCCGGTCAGGGCAACCGTTGTTGGCAATAATATGTCACCGGCAGTCCCTGTTGGTAAAGAAGAGCCATTAGCGGCTTGCACTTGAGTAAAATCACCACTGGAATCAAAGACTAAGCGGGTTGCCCAAACACCCGTAGTGCCGGTAGCTCCACCGGGTCCGGTTAAGGATTGTCCAAAGCCCACATAGTTTTGGTCTACACCGGCTACCGGACCATCATTTGGGATAGTTGGATCTGCAGGCACCGTACCGTCGGGGTTGGTATAGTCGTAAAACTCACCATCGACTGAGGTTACCACTAACCATTCATTGCTGGCGGCGTTTTCGTCTTTAATAAAATAAAAAGTTTGAATATGAGATTCGCCCAATGAGTCATAGATAGTAATCGATGTAGACGCATTATAGGTAGTAGTGTCATTGGGGTTAAAATCATCGGGGTCCAGCGCCGGATCACCAGCCGGCAGATTCATTCTTAAATCCACCTCTGTAGTCGCCGATGGATTACCCGATGAATCGGGGATCTGCACCGGCTCAGCAGTACTCAGCGCGATAGATGAAGAAGTGCCATCACTGTTAACCGGGAAGCCCAACAAGTTGTCTCCCTGTGAGTTAACCACAAAGTTATCTTCATCCAGCTTGAACTGACCTGCCCGGGTATAGGTAAAGTCTTGTGACGATATATCCGGCACCGTCACGAAAAAGCCGTTTCCGGTAATGGCTAAATCTAGTGCGGTGTTAGTAAACTGCAAACTGCCCTGGCTGAATTGCTGGGCAACTTCCTGCGTGACTACACCATCACCGACTTTAGTACGACCACCACCTAAAAGTGATGACGCAAAAACATCGCCAAACTCGGCACGTGATTCTTTGAATCCCACGGTGTTAACGTTGGCAATGTTGTTTGCCGTGGTATCCAGGTCTTTTTGAGCGGCAGCGACACCACTCAGGGCTATATTAAATGACATTGCTCGTTCTCCTGTTAATTAGCCGACATTTATAATATCTGATAGGCGGATACTCTCATCACCCGCCAGGTTGAGTACCACGCCTGAAGTACCGGCACCGGCCAGACTGACGCTTTCTACTCTGCGATTAATTCCGTATGGGATAGATTCGGTTTGACCGTTAACCTCACCCTCGATTTTGATTTTGTAGGAGCCGGGCGGCAAAATATTGCCAGCATCATCGGTTCCGTCCCAACCAAACTCAATATTACCAGCCTGCTGACTGCCCACATCAATGGTGCGCAATACCTGGCCAATACTGTCTTCGACGATGATTTTCATGTCTTTGACGTTTTCAGCGGCAACGGCTGTACCTGTCACCTGGGCGTTCATCTGAACATTCAGTTGGGTGTTTAAGCCATCTACCGTACCAGTGGCTTCAACTTTGTATTTTCCACGCGGCATGTGGTTTCCATCTGCGTCAGTGCCATCCCAACCAAAGGAAATAGCTCCTGCATCATGATTACCACCGTCAATCTCACGCACCACTTCGCCATATTCATTCAGGATTTGAATTTTCATGTCTTCCACAGGAGCATCGGCAATAATGGCTCCACTGACTGCACCATCCTGCCAGGTAGTACCCACACTGGACTCAGTTAACACTGTTTGTCCGATGAGACTGGTGGCCTGTAATGCCTGATTGGAATTCATTGATGCTGCAAACTCATCAAACTTATCGTTTAACTGCGATAAGCTGTCAGCCATAGTAAAGCTGGTCATCTGCGCCACCATCTGGTCGTTATCTACCGGCTTGGTGGGGTCCTGCATTGCGAGCTGTTCAGTCAGCAAAGAAAAGAAATCTTCCTGTGTTAACTGGGAATTGGCATTGGGATCAGCAACAGGTACCCCTTCGTCCTGCCAGTAAAGACCATCGTTTAATAATCTGTCTCGAATAGCGTCCATATTCTTCTCCTATCGACCCTGACCAAGCATCATAACCCGACGGAAAATACGTTTAGTTGTATCCGCCACCTGCACATTTGCTTCATACGCTTTAGATGCTGACAACATATCTGCCATAGACTCCACAACATTGACATTGGGCTTGAATATGTAACCGTCTTCATTGGCCATAGGGTGATTGGGTGAATACTCCATTTGCAATGGTTTTTGACTTTCCACCACACCAAGGACATTCACTTTGGTTCCCAATGGGGACTGTGCATCACTGGCATTTTTCATTTCGGCTGCGAAAACAGCATGCCGTGCTTTGTAGGTTTCGCCATAAGACGAGCTGACGCTGTTTGCGTTAGCAACGTTACTGGCGGTCGTGTTTAATCGGATACCTTCTGCATGCATACCTGATGCAGCAATATCCATGACATTAAATAAACTCATTATTGCTGCCCTCCGGTCAGTGCTTTTTTCATGCCTTTAAACTTGCCGTCTAAAAACTGCAGGCTGGCCTGATAACGCAGGCCGTTGTCTAAAAAGTTATTCTTTTCAATTTGAGATTCGACTGTGTTGCCATCGCCAGTGTCAGGTTGTGTAGGTACCCGAAAAGTAATTAAGCGATCGCTTTGCATCTGGCCTTCAATGTGGCCGGTGGAAGTGCGGTTTAAGTGCATACGCTGTTCGTAGGATGCACTTTTCATCGCTTCCTGAAAATTAATATCACGCGCCTTGTACCCCGGTGTATTTTGGTTTGCCAAATTACCGGCGATCAGTTCCATTCGATCCTGTCGAACAGACACTGCGCGATGATGCAATGCGGTTAACTTATCTAAACTGATGGCCATGATGACTCTCCACAGCGTCAAAAAACTTACAGTGGAGTGAAAGCAAAGCACATGCCAAAAATGAAACTCAACAGAGGAAAAGTGAAAATGAGCGACTCTGAGCCGGAGTTGAAACACCCGGCTCAGTGCCTTAAAGCCGTGGCTGGTTACTTTCGGGTGTAGTAAAGGCCGGGGTTACAGCGGACCATATTAAAATCTGACGACAGGCCTGCCATGGATTCAGAAGCGCCCAGGAACAACACGCCATCTTTATTAAGCACTGTCGCTATTTTTTGTAAAATGGCACTTTTAACATCCGGAGCAAAGTAAATCAGTACATTGCGGCAAAACACCATGTCAAAGCGGCCAAGATTTGCATAGCTATCTAACAGGTTCAACTGGCGAAAATTCACCATGCGGGTAATTTCAGGTTTGATTCGCTTGTTGCCTTCGGGGGTATCTTCAAAAAATTGGCGCTTGCGTTCATCTGACAATCCCCGGGACAAAGACAGGTTATCATACGTCGCCTGCTTGCACTTTCTCAGCATTTCAGTAGACAAATCTGTACCGGTTATTTGTACACCCGGAAAACGACTGTTTTGCTTTTGATATTCCGCCGCCGCCATCGCAATAGAATAAGGTTCCTGACCAGAGGATGCGGCAGCACACCATATCTTAACCGGCTGACGACTTTCAGAAAATCGGGCAAACAACTCCTTGTTCAACAATTCGAATGGATACCGATCGCGAAACCACAGGGTTTCATTGGTGGTCATCGCATCTATTGCGTCTTCACGCAACCCGCGATTGCGGCCATTAATAATATCGTTAACCACCTGGCTGAGTGATGGCTCTTCATATTTACGCATTAATGGCGCTAACCGGCTGCGCACTAAGTATTGTTTATTTGGACCTAAAACAATGCCACAACAACGCTCCAGAAATTCGCTGAATAAGGTGTAGTCGTCTTCACTTAAGGTTTTATTCACCACGAACCATTATTCCGTTGCAGATTTATCCAACCATTTTTTAACCGCAGTGGCTAATTCATCGGGATGAAATTTAGCGATAAAATCGTCAGCCCCCACCTTTTTCACCATCGCCTGATTAAATACACCACTTAAAGAAGTGTGTAATACCACGTGCAGCTTCGCCAGTTCTGGCGTGCTCTTAATTTCTGCAGTCAGGGTGTAACCATCCATTTCAGGCATTTCTATATCACTGACAATGACGCCTACTTTGTCGGTGACATCGCCGGTTTCAGCCGCAATTTCTTTTAGTCGCTCCAGTGCTTCCCGTCCATCTTTGGCCGCTTCGATTTCAAGTCCCAAAGAAGACAGCGCTTTTTTAACCTGACTGCGGGCAACTGAAGAATCGTCGGCAATGAATATGATCTTGTCATCCAGACTGGCATCGTGCCTGGCCAGCTCTTCTACCATGTCCTCTCTGACCACTTCTCTGGCAGGCGCAATTTCATTGAGGATCTTTTCAACATCCAGAATTTCGATCAGCTCGCCGTCTACTTCTGTTACTGCGGTTAAATAGCTCGCTTTCCCGGCGCCCTCGGGTGGCGGTAAAATGGCTTCCCAGTTGATATTGATGATACGTTCCACCGAAGACACCAAAAAGCCCTGCACTGAGCGGTTGTATTCAGCGATGACGATGAAGCTGTTTTTAATGTCTTCAATTTTTCTACCGCCAGTGGCCATGCTCATATCAATAACCGAGATAGTTTGGCCGCGAATATGCGCTACGCCACGTACCAGCGCATTGAGTTTTGGCATCGAGGTGAGAGGCGGGCATTGCAGCACTTCTCTGACTTTGAATACGTTAATCCCGTAGCGTTGGCGGTTATTCAACTTGAACAGTAGCAACTCAAGTCGATTTTGCCCCACCAGCTGAGTTCGTTGGTTTACAGAATCTAAAATTCCCGCCATATAGCACCTCTAATTTATCCAATCAGGCACGATATTTGATTATCTTGTTCACGTGATTGAAATTTATCCGCACAGCGTTATTTTTTTGACGCTGTCTACTGTTTTTAGAAATTGTCTTTAAGCATAGCCAAATTGGAAGAAAGTGAACATGAAAAATTTCGCCAACATCAAGAAAACTCTAAAACTTTCCCTTTTGGGATGGTTTATAACAACCAATATAGCGGCTGCGCAAGAAAAACATTTAATGCATGATTTAGTCAAAGAAACCGCTGAAATTTATGTTTATCAAAACGCTGACGTCGAAAACATTAACGATGTCGAGATCACCATTAGGGATGTCGACGAGCGTGTGCACATCCCGGTCTGCCCGGTTGATTTGGTGGCCAGTAGCAGTACGCAATCGCTACAACAATCCAATATTACGGTAAAAATCAGTTGTCCCAGCAACGGCTGGTTTTACTACATGAGTGCTCAGGTGACTGAGATGCAGGAAGTGGTCGTAGTGGCCGATACAATATCACCAGGCACCTTGTTAACAGAGAACAATCTCAGTATCGAAAAAATTGACAAACGGCGTTTACGCGGCGGCACCTTCAGTGACAAAAACGAAGTCATTGGTGCCAGGCTAAAACGACGGACCCGCGATGGCAGCCCTGTCACTGCAAATATGTTGTGTTTTGTGTGTAAAGGTGATGCCATAGTGATTACTGCAAAATTAAGCGGTCTGGAAATCAAAACCAGTGGTATTGCGCTCCAGGATGGCAACATAGGCGATACCATATCGGTTAAAAATCGCCGCTCTAAGAAACAGATTGAAGCTCAGGTGGCCAATGTCAACGAAGTTCAGGTGCATATCTGATCCGCCTCTTTTTTAAAGGGCTCAGCGTGCCGGTATGTTGCCTTTGGGCAGTTTAGTTTCAGCCACTTTGTCTACATGAAGTTGTTGATTTTGTAGAGACTTTTATGTGTGCTTAGATTACACTGGATAAATCGAAATCCAGTGCATAAAAAAACGACAAAATTGTCGGTTTTTTATTAAAGTTAGTAATGTCGATGCCGATACACTAACTGAGGGTATCAAAAGTATTGGAAATTAATCATGGCTATTAACAATGTAAATGGTGCTGGCCAGAAACCGCAGTTGGAGAGTCAGCGACTCAATCAACAGCAAACTCAACAGGGCCAGAGTGCCAACACGGCACAACAGGCGCAAACTGCATCAGCAGCGCCGCGTCAAGATTCTGTGTCTTTAACACAGTCTGCACAGCAGCTTGCTAACGTGCAGAAAAAGGGCAACGATGCTCCTGTAAATCAGGACAAAGTAGATAAACTGAAAGCAGCTATCCAGAACGGTTCTTACAAGATCGACGCAGAGCAATTAGCCTCCAAGATCTCTAAAGCTGAGTCGGACCTGTTTGGTTTATCCAAAGGTTAATGAATGTCAGACATGACTAACGCGCTTACGCAACAAATTTCATTGCTGCAGGCATTGAAAGAAAAGCTCGATAACGAGCTGGAATTAATTGTTGCTCGTGACGCTGACGGTCTGCTGACATTGGTTAACGAGAAATCAGATTTACTGGAACAGATTGCTGAAAACGACAAAGTACTGCAGTCAGCCAGATTGTCATCCGGTGAATTCAACGATGCTCAACGTCAATTAGCTGAAGATGGCAAAGCCTTGTTACTTCAGTGCCAACATCAAACCAACGTCAATGCAATCGCGGTTGAAAAAAACCAGATTCGTTTACAACGGCTGCGGGATGTTATGATGGCGACGCGCAATAAAGAATCTATGACCTACACGAATAAAGGTAAAACCCAGGGCGGAATGCTCGGCAGTGGCGTTAAAGCCTGATCCTACCCACCTTTATACGACTTCTTCCCAATATCATCTGACAGTGACCTGGTGTTTTTCATCCACTATAATTGTGACTTTGTATCTTGTTGGTGAAGTTCCATTAAAAAACCTCCGGTAAAGGAGGTTTCAGGTGGGGTTACTTTTATGTAGTCGCCTTACTCTGTGTTAGCTGGCCGCTGGTCGCAATATGACATCAGCCGTGTTAACACGCCCGGATTAGTAATAAACGACGTCTTTGACTTTGCGAGGCCGGGCAGTTGATAAATAAATGTCGTAAACTTTTTGAAAATCCAATGACAACTCTGTCGCGTAAACATCCTCGCCCACCGGGTATGATTTGATGACTTGTGCACCGCGAATAACTCCTTCTACAGAGGCTTTTAGCTCATTGTCCCGCAAGACCAAATTAGCCAAAGACTGCTCAGTGTCAATGCGCTGACCATATACCTGCTCTGCCAGTTCTTTATATGCGTCTAATTTGGATGCTTTAATAGCCATCAACATTTTAACGGAATCATTGTTGCCCATCTGCGAACTGATAGGAGCATACCCCACCGCAGTTAGTACCGGATATTCTTCAGGTTGTACATACTCCCACTCCACCTGTTTATCACTGTAATACATAGACTCCAATGTCTTGCACCCGGAAACACTCAGAGCAAGTACACTGACAATGAGTGCCTTATCAATCCTGTTTACAAATTTGCTTATCATAACTCACCTAAATCTATTGCAGCCATACTGTTCAGCAGGCACTAAGCCAATATCCATGAATGTTAAAATATTGACATTGATATTCTGTCAGCTTTTCAAAGCAAGTTTTTTGCCAAACCAGCATAGTTTACCGGGCATATTAATAAATAGTGGTACGTATCCTGCTTTAAGTGGGGCAACATATTTAGAAAAGGGCAATAGCGTAGTTTTTTGACACTATTAAAATGTAGATTCTATGCTCAGCCCACTGTATGGATCTGTTCAGACTCATAACGAGGTTACCATGTACAAGCTAATATTATTCTGTTGTGTTTCAATCCTTTCCTGTGGCGTGCAATCGGCCTGGTTTGAATCAACAGGTCAGGCCGTCATTCACAATGACAACAAAACCCTGGCAAAACAGCAGGCTACGCATGAGGCCATCAGACAGGCACTGTTGTTTGCCGGTGCTTCGGTGCGCAGCGTACAAGAGATGACGGACGGTTTACTACAAAATGACCGCCTCGAAATTCGCGCAAGTGGTGAAGTCGCCAGCGTAGAATTAATCAGTGAACACTATTTTGACGACTATGTAGAAGTCGCTATTCGAGCGGATATTTTTCCACAGCGTGATCAATGCAGTGCTTCTGATTATAAAAAAAGCATCGTTACCAGCAAACTACACATAAGTGCCTTTCGGCAGGCTGCCATAGGTGGACTGAATAATGTTTCAGGCCCAATTTCTGAGCGCATTAAATCCAGTTTTGATACATTTTCTCAGCGAGCGCTGATCAGTAAAATCGAGCCCTACACCTTTTTCCCGCAGGCTCATGAACTAAAAACACAGTCCATGTTGTTGTCGGCCGAATCCAATGCTCAATACGTGCTCATCGGAGACATCATTGAAATTAGTCTGGATAGCAATGAACAAACTTATCTGGATGTTGCCAGGTTTTGGGAGACAAAACATCCGGAGCGCAATCTGGCGATCCGCTTTGTGTTAATTGACGGGACAAAAGGCGACATATTGCTGGATAAGATTTATCGAACCTCTTCGGTATGGGAATTCGACAGCCATCAAACGCTGGAAACCAATAGCAAAACCTTGTGGCAGTCACCGTTTGGAAAGGTCACCGAAGAGTTACTACGGGAATTAACCGCAGATATCGACAACCTGATCGCCTGTAACCCCACATATGGCAGAATTATCGCCATCCACAACAACAGCCTGTCAGTTAATCTTGGGACTAAGCAAGGTGTTCAAAAAGGCGATGAGCTCTCAGTGTTCCAAATGAGGCAATTTTTCTCTCCGTCAGGTATGCCGCATATCCAGTATTCGATTCACCCTTCTAAGGTAACCGTCGCCGAAGCCTTTTATGACTCCTCGTTACTCAGAGTATCCGACGGTACTCCGCTGGCCAATATTCAGCCAAACGATTTTGTGGTCAGAAGATAGGGGTTTCAAAGCGATTTTGAATGGGTAATAATCACCTAAGGCTTTGTATCTAATATAGAAAGCTGTAACCAAAACCTGTGCGTCCCCATAGTTTAACCGGATAAAACAAGAACCTCCTAAGTTTTAGATCTGCGTTCGAGTCGCGGTGGGGACGCCATTCGTGCAGCCCTTTAATATGCCCAATCTGCATCTTTAAAGGCGTTCAGCATTTCATCAAACGACACGCCAAAAACCTAAAAAGGTCAAAAAACAGCCAAAAAGTGTTATTTTGTTCTTCTGTAACTCAATCCTTCATAAAAATACGCTGCAATCTGGTATCGTTGTTTTTGAACATTTACATCTAACTCTTTGTAATTATGAAGTTTTTTATCACCTGTAGAGTACCTCTAAAAAGTATTTGTTAAACTGTCACTTATTTACCATGATGGCCTACACACCACCCACAACAGTTAAAATAAAATCCATTGAAGAAGTTAATAATTAACCACGAAACAACATGAAAATGGTAAATTTACCTCTCGCAGTTATTCATTGACTTTAAGGATTCGCTTTGAACAACAAGTTGATCGTCACTACAGGTTCCTTATTAATAGCATCTGGTCTTTTCTTTTACATCTCAGTTGAACCTGTAGTGGAGAAGACATCCCTGGAAATTTCGAATGCCACGGATAACAAAAATAATTTATCAGAAGGTTTAACCTCTGTAATCCAAGACTCCTCCATATCGCAAGCGCAGGAGTCAGCTCAAATCGTCGAAGACAATACCGGTGACCTGGAAGTTCAAAAAGTTCCAACTGACAAAGAGCTTGTTGACTTTGCGATTAAAAAAATTACGGAAACTGACTTTGGCTTGAGACCTGATCGTTATTCTATTGAACAACTGACAATCATTGGAAAATACATTAAAGGCATGCCACTTACTCGAGCAGAATTGGAGATTAACCTGACTTACTTCCTCGATGGCAGTCTTCGTATTGAAAATGAAAATCCTGAAGGTCCTGTAGGGGGTGCAGATTTTGAGGGCAAAGAAGAGTGGGTTGATGCACATGCTTACAACGAGGGTTTTAAGTATTGGAATAGCTTAGTAGCAGATGGTGATGCACAAGCTGCCAGACTCCTTGGTCGCTATTACTCTACAACTGGTTATACGGATGATGCAATAGCAACTTACAAATACATTATTCCTCACCTAAAAACCCAAAGAGACAAAGGTTACATAACCTATCAATTAGCAAACGAGTTGAAAGAAAAAGAACCGTTTACCGCTGCAGTGTATTACTGGTTATCAATTTCAGATTTCAATTCCAGTCTAACAAACGGAGAACTGCAAAACATTTTGAGCCAATACGATAACGGAGAGATACAGGAGAAAACAAAGGAAATTTACAAGAATTCAGGTTGGAATAATGATTGAGATCTAGCGGGACGGTTATGAAAAA
This sequence comes from Planctobacterium sp. R6, assembly GCF_055755215.1. Lineage (NCBI taxonomy): Bacteria > Pseudomonadati > Pseudomonadota > Gammaproteobacteria > Alteromonadales > Alteromonadaceae > Planctobacterium > Planctobacterium sp. R6. The sequence continues at coordinate 130,869 of NZ_JBVTQY010000001.1, read as the reverse complement.
GATTCTATTAAAAATTTTATTTGTAAATCACCAGTACACTTGAGTCAGTAACTAAATCTTGCAACCATCGTTAATGCATCAAACCTCTTGCACCGAAAATGCACAACCTCTTTTGAGTTTGACGGGAAGTGTGGCCACATTTCGATTCACATCAGTGACCATCTTACCCCTTATTTCAGGCCATTAGACCCAGCAACAATGTAGTCAAACAGGCATACCGAGATCAGATACTCAGTTCCTTTTTCATGAGTTTCACAAATTGTTTTTGTGTTTGAATATCAGCTCGGGGACGGCACAGTTCCCACCAGTTTTTTACTGTATCCAGTTCCAGTGCCAGCATAGATTTAACATGACAATTTTCAACCGCCACGACTTTTTCACGGCTGATACCCAACTTATCGGCTATTTGTTGTTGCGTCAGGCTGCTTTCCAGGCGTAATCCTCTTAGCACCTCAGAACGTTCAATATGTAATACATCTGTACTTTTAATCGCCATGGCTTACTACTACTTCCTGATAGTGAGTTGTCTGCTGGTTAATTAGTCAGTTTTTTAACCAGAGATATAACTCTATTTCGATATGTTTACTTACCGTGAACGTTAACCAAAAACAGCTAAAATAACAACACAAACAGGATATTTTTTTTACCTTTCAATATTTCCATATTGTCTCCGTGCCAGGTAACAATAAAAGCAAGTAACGCAACACCTTGAATGACCCCAATTAATACCAATATAAATAGAAAATGTAGTTAGTAAACAGGTTGAGTTATGACTGTTGAAGAGGATTTCAGTGCATTTTTAGCTGAGGTCGCTGATGTGAAACAGCTAAAATCAGACGATAAGGTATTTCTGAAAAGGCAGGACGGCAATGAGCTGGCCAGACGATTACGCAGAGATGCCATCAAAAGCGAACAACGGCGCAGTAACAACTACCTTACCCTCGCAGACATCGACCCAATAGCCCTAAATGATCCGATTCAGTTTAAACTGGAAGGCGTTCAGGATTTGGTTTATAAAAACCTCAGGCTGGGGAAATACGCGATAGAAAGTACCTTAAATATGCAATCTATGACCCTGGACGTAGCACATAAAGAGGTGTTTGAATTCATTACTCAGAGTCATTTACGTGGATTAAGATGCGTGCTCATGCGGCACGGCCTTAACGAAAATCGTAAACCCTTTCCCGGTTACCTCAAAAGTTATCTCAACGTTTGGCTACAGCAAATCCCGGAAGTGCTCGCCTTTCATTCCAGTCAACTACAACATGGCGGACTAAAGAGCACCTACGTGTTGTTGAAGAAAAACAAGCAACAAAAAGCCGACAACAGAGAACGTCACAAACTCAGGTAGTTTAAATTTTTGTTTTTGTGTTATTTGACTTCGCTGTTTTATGCTCTACAGGTTTAAGGGATGGCGTGTCTTTGGAAGAAACAGACGTGCTGATGATAGCGCTTACAATGAGCACTATCACAGTTAACAACACACCGGTGAGTCCGAAACCTTTGCTGGAACGATTCATAACCTACTCTTATTTTTGTTTTTGTTGTTGAGGTTTATCCGAAAATGACCATCGCATTTTATCCTTCAGGTAATCCTATCCGTCAGGTGATATTTCTACGTTCCTGTAGCGTATGATAAGACATACTCATAGATTACTATTTGAGCAATCATAAACAATATAGATTTCACAAACAACCAGGAAACCCTACAAAATTGGTGATTTTTTACTAATAATTCGATTTTTTTAGTCAAAAATCACCGAAAGTGGACGAGAGGGTAAATTTCCTCTCGCCACATTAATGTCAGCCTAAAGACTTTCTGGCATTGCGGAACATACGCATCCAGGCGCCGTCCTCTTGCCAGTCTTGTGGATGCCATGAATTTGCCACGGTGCGGAATACCCTTTCCGGATGCGGCATCATAATGGTTGCGCGGCCGTCCTGGGTGGTGAGTCCGGTAATACCATCCGGGGAACCATTCGGGTTCATCGGATACTGCTGTGTGACCTTACCGGCATAATCCACATATTTAAGGCTGACCAAATTCTGTGCTGCGGTTTGCACATCATTATTTGCAAACACAGCCCGCCCTTCACCGTGAGAAACAGCAATCGGAATTACAGAACCGGCCATACCTTCAAAAAATATAGATGGGCTCTTTTGCACTTCTACCATAGAGAATCTGGCTTCAAAACGCTCTGAGTAGTTTTGCACAAAGTGCGGCCAATGTTCTGCGCCGGGGATCAGCGATTTCAAATTGGAAAGCATCTGGCAGCCGTTACACACACCTAAGGAAAAACTGTCGGGTCGCTCAAAGAAGGTCTGAAACTGCTCTCTTACCTGCTCATTAAACAGGATAGTTTTTGCCCAGCCTTCACCGGCACCCAGTACATCTCCGTAGGAGAATCCACCGCAAGCCACCAGGCCGTTAAATGCCGACAGCGAAACACGGCCGGCAATCAGGTCGCTCATGTGAACATCGACACTGTTAAACCCGGCACGGTCAAACGCCGCCGCCATCTCAACATGAGAATTGACGCCTTGTTCCCGCAGTATCGCCATTTTGGGCGCCTTTCCGGTAGAAATGTAGGGAGCAGCAACATCTTCTGAAGGATCAAAGCTCAATTTAGCGAATAGTCCGGTGTTTTCCGGGTTGGCTTTGAGTTCATGCTCCTGTTGCGCACATTCAGGGTTGTCGCGCAGTAATTGCATGTTGTAAGTGGTCTGTGCCCACAACATACGGAAGTAAGAACAGCTGTTTTGCAGTAAAACCTGCTCGTTCTGACTGATCACAATATCCTGAGTGTTGTTTACAGTTGCCACTTCGTGCACCATGTCGCCTAGTCCGGCTTCAGCAAGAACTGCCATAACCTGGTCAACGTCATGTCCTGCCACCTGAATCACGCCACCCAGCTCCTCGTTAAACAAAGCACTGTTGGCATCACCGCTGAGTGAATCCAGAGAAATTTGTAATCCGCAATTTGCTGCAAATGCCATTTCCACTAAAGTGGTAAACAATCCTCCGTCGGAACGATCATGGTACGCGTGTAGTAACCCTTTGGTATTTAAGGTTTGCAACGCGTCAAAATAAGCTTTAAGCGATTCTGCAGAATCCACATCAGGTACCGATTTGCCCACTTTCTGATATACCTGAGCCAAACAGGAGCCGCCCATGCGGTTTTGACCACGTCCTAAGTCAATAAGTAATAATCGTGAGTCTTGCAGTGTTGTCGATAACTGTGGTGTTAAGGTTTTTCTGACATCTTCGACTTTGGCAAACGCAGTAATAATGAGTGATAATGGCGCGGTTACGCTCTTGTCTTCATCGCCATCCTGCCACTGCGTTTTCATGGACATGGAGTCTTTGCCTACCGGGATAGTTAGCCCTAGAGCCGGACATAACTCTTCACCTACCGCTTTTACTGCCTCGTATAGCCCGGCATCTTCACCAGTATGCCCGGCAGCAGACATCCAGTTTGCCGATAATTTAATGCGCTTTAAGGATTCAATATTTGCAGCAGCAATGTTGGTTATGGCTTCACCCACGGCCATTCTTGCAGAGGCGGCATGGTCCAGCAGTGCGATTGGCGTTCTCTCGCCCATAGACATGGCTTCGCCATTGTAAGTATCAAATGCGGCGCAGGTTACGCCAACATCTGCAACCGGGATCTGCCAGGGTCCCACCATCTGATCACGAGCCACCAATCCGGTCACTGTGCGGTCACCGATAGTCACCAGAAAGGTTTTCTCGGCGACGGTAGGCAGGCTAAGTATGCGCTCCACCGCTTCAGATAACGGCAATTCCGCGGCGTTAAAATCATCGCCTTCAGCCTCAGACGAAGTCACATCACGGTGCATCTTGGGTGGTTTGCCCAACAGCACATCTAAAGGTAAATCCACTGGCTCATTACCAAAATGAGCATCAGTGACTCTCAGGTGCTGCTCTTCAGTGGCCACACCCACAACAGCGTATTGGGCACGTTCACGCGCACAAATCTGCTCAAAAATTTCCAGTTTTTCAGGCGCCACCGCCAGTACATAACGCTCCTGCGATTCATTACACCAGATCTCCAGTGGTGACATACCAGGCTCGTCATTGGGTACATTGCGCAATTCAAAATCACCACCACGTCCGGCATCATTAACCAATTCAGGGAAGGCGTTCGATAAGCCCCCTGCGCCAACATCGTGGATAAACAGAATGGGATTGTCTTCGCCCAATTGCCAACATCTGTCGATCACTTCCTGGCAACGTCTTTCCATTTCCGGGTTATCGCGTTGTACCGAAGCAAAATCGAGATCTTCATTAGATTGGCCGGAGGCCATAGAGGAGGCCGCACCACCGCCAAGACCGATGTTCATGGCTGGCCCACCTAGCACAATTAACTTAGCGCCGGGTGTAATGTCGCCCTTTTCAATGTGTTCAGCTCTGATATTGCCCAGGCCACCAGCAATCATAATTGGCTTGTGATAACCGCGAACTTCTTCGCCATTAAAGCTGTTCACCTGATTCTCATAGGTACGAAAATAACCCAGAATATTAGGTCGACCAAATTCGTTGTTAAAAGCAGCACCACCAAGAGGGGCTTCTAACATGATAGATAAGGCCGTGACAATACGATCCGGTTTTCCGTAATCGATTTCCCAGGGTTGTGGCAAAGCCGGAATATTTAAATTGGAAACCGTAAAACCCACCAGTCCCGCTTTGGGTTTGGCGCCAATACCAGTGGCACCTTCGTCGCGAATTTCACCGCCCGACCCTGTGGCCGCTCCCGGAAATGGCGATATCGCCGTGGGGTGATTATGGGTTTCTACTTTCATCAAAATGTGAATATCTTCCATGTGATAGCGATATTCACAGTTTTCAGCATCGGGGAAAAAACGTCCGGCATAGGAGCCAGCCATAACAGCCGCGTTATCTTTGTAGGCCGAATACACATAGTCTGAACATTGTTCGTAGGTGTTCTTAATCATTTTAAATAATGATTTGTCCTGCACGACACCATCGATTGTCCAGTCAGCATTAAAAATTTTATGACGACAATGTTCCGAGTTCGCCTGAGCAAACATCATCAGTTCGATATCATTGGGGTTGCGCCCCAGGGTCTGATAATTTGCCACCAGATAATCAATCTCATCTTCTGCCAACGCCAAACCTAAGGTCAGGTTGGCGTCACTCAGCGCCGCCTTACCACCGGTGAGGATGTCCACCTGAGAAAAAGACACTGGCGCGGTTTCAGCAAACAAAGTTTCAGCCTGAGCCAGAGAGCTCATTGTCACTTCCGTCATGCGATCATGCAGTAAGGCGTTTATCGCAGCCTGTTGCTCTTCATTAACGGCTTCTGAATAGGAAAGATAGTAAGCAACACCTCGCTCCACTCTTCTGACTTGTGTAAGCCCGGTGTTATGCAAAATATTTGTAGCTTTGGAAGACCAGGGAGAAATCGTACCCAGTCGCGGTGTCACCAATACGGATACCTCATCAGCACACTGCTTCTGCATGGGAATACCATAAGTAAGCAATTGCTCAAGCACCTGCATTTCTGCGTCAGTTAGTGGATTTGCGGTATGGGCAAAATGCACGTACTGTGCACTGACGTCAGCCACCGGCAAATTTTGCTCGCGAAATTGATTAATGAGTTTTTTAACTTTGAAGTCGGAAAGTGCGCTGGCACCATGCAAAATTAACATGCGATATCACTACCCAGAATGACAGTTTCCTTTGATTTAAAGGAAATCAATTGATAAAAAGGACATAACCTCAAACTGCAATATGCAGAATCAGGTATTAATGGCGGCTGGATTATAGAGCAAAAGCAAACTTTTTATAAGTTGCCAGACCAAAAACCAGGACAGTTTTCACTTATTTTTAGTATTTTTTTGTTTCAATGAAAAAAGTTTTCCAGATTGCGCTAATCATCGGCCTGACAGGTGGTTGTCAACAACAATTACCCGACGCCAATTTACTGCATGTCAGTCAGCAGGGCGTGTTAAAAGTGGGTATGCAGTATGGCCCCACTACCTATCTCAATGGCGCAGTTGAACCGCTTGGTTACGAATATGAAATGGCCAGGGGCTTTGCCGATTATCTCGGCGTGAAATTGGAGGTTTTTCCCTATTACGCCAGTACGTCGCTATTGCGCGCGCTGGACAAAGGCAATATTGATTTAATCGCCTCCAATCTGACCGTTACAGACGCCAACAGGGCATATTTTAAATTTGGTCCGGCCTACCAAAACGTTAGTGAAAAGCTGGTCTTTTTGCAGGGTAATGTTCGGCCCAGAAGTTTTGACGATTTAGCCGGCACCCTGGTTATTGCCAGCGATACCAGCGACAGCCACGTAATCAGCGAGGTAACACAAGCCTACGAAAACCAGCTCGCTGCGCAGTGGCAATTTGAACTGACCGACGAACAGGACGAACTGGAACTACTGGAAAATGTGGTAAATGGGGTTATTGATTACACTATCGTAGACTCCAATCTGCTTTCGTTAGTGCGCAGAAAACATCCGGAACTCAGTGTCGGATTTTCAGTGACCGAAACCCACCCCATCGCCTGGGTAACATCAGTTAAAACTGACGACTCACTCAATGGCGCTTTAATAGAGTATTTCGGTAACATCAAACAAAATGGCCAACTGGCCGCGTTAGAAGATAAATACTTCGGTCATGTCCGCCAGTTTAATTATGTCGATACCACACTCTTTCTCAAAGCGGCAAAAGAGGTATTACCCAAATATGAAGCCTGGTTTCGGCAATACGCGGGCGACATTGACTGGCGTTTACTGGCAGCAATGAGTTATCAGGAAAGTCACTGGGACCCAAGAGCCAAATCACCTACCGGTGTACGGGGCATGATGATGTTAACCTTGCCCACCGCCCGGGACTGGAAAGTTACCTCCCGCCTTGATCCGGAACAAAGCATTCGCGGTGGCAGCCAGTATTTTAACAGCTTACTAAGCCGGATCCCCGATCGCATCCAGTATCCCGACCGGCTCTGGTTTGCCCTGGCGGCCTACAATATCGGCTTAGGACACCTGGAAGATGCCAGAGTATTAACTCAGAGACAGGGAGCTAACCCGGATTTGTGGGTGGATGTGAAAAAGCACCTGCCTTTGTTGCGCCAAAAACGCTTTTACAAAACGACCCGCTATGGATATGCTCGCGGCCATGAAGCCCTCAATTATGTCACCAATATTCGTCGTTATTACGACAGCTTAGTATACTACTACGATGAGCACCCAGATCCGGCCAACACTGAAGCCACCGAATAACAATGACCGGAACAACGACTGAAAATCACAATTTGTTACCGATAATGTCAGCTTAGCTTCACAATTTCCCTTGTATTTTGAAATAAAAGTCTCAAATATAACGTTGTATGTAACGGTTATGAAACAAAAGTGCGCTACATTAGGTCATAGTTAATGTGACTTATTGCCATTCTGGTTAGTCACTATAAAAACAAAGAGGTTATTTACAAAACAAGGAGTTTTATATGAAAAGAAACAATGTAACCCAAAGACGAAATATAAACTGCGCAACCCGCAGAAAACAATTGTTAAAAAAGCTACAGCGCAAAGTTAATATGCGCCGACAAGACTTTCAGTCTCAGTTAGAAATGCAGGAGCTGGCAACTGCCGGCTAGGCATTTCTATCCGCTTCCTGAGCAGCCCGCTTTAATGCCTTTTTCTCCTCTCTTCGACGCTTAAAAAAATCCGAAATCACGCTACTGCATTGTGCCTCAAGCACACCCGATGTCACGCTTATCTGATGGTTTAACTTGTCATTGCGCACCAGATCCATAATGCTGCCACAGGCACCGGTTTTATAATCAGAAGCACCATATACCAGCCGCTCGATACGTGAATGGACCAGTGCGCCCGCACACATCGGACAGGGCTCCAGTGTGACATACAGTGTTGTGCCCGGCATCCGGTAATTGTTAAGTGCGCTACCCGCCTGACGCAAAGCCATCATCTCGGCATGGGCCGAAGGATCGTTAAGCGTAATACTCTGATTCCAGCCTTGTGCGATCACTTCGCCATCTTTAACCAAAATAGCGGCCACCGGGATCTCTCCGGCGGCTTCTGCGTTAGGCGTTAATGCCAGCGCCTGCGCCATGTAATAGTCATCATCTTTTATTTGCTTTAGCATTTTTTCGTCATTCAGGTCATACTTTGGCGAATATAGCCAAACTCAATAAATTCAGGATACTTGCAAATCTGATAAAACATTGTTTTATATAGGCTTTTTATTTTGGCCGAAGATTTGCTTTCAGGTTGCGAATATTCATGAAATTATCACACGATTCATATTTTAAGGGGAAATAATTATGAATGTCACCGCTGTTGCGATTATCTCTATTATCTTTGGGTGTTCCATTGCCTTAGTCGGCATGATTTTAAAACACCGCAGTCAGTCAAGACTCAATTCCGTAGACAGCGAGCGTCTGCAGGCAGAAATTTCGCAACTCAAAGAGCGTGTGGCCACTCTGGAAAAAATCGTCACTGACGAAAAGTACCAACTGAAAAAAGAATTTGACTCACTGAGCTGAAATCAATCGTTCATGATGCAAACATAGTTAGTTTCCAAACACTTGTTGGCAACTAACTATGGTGTTATTGATCATTGAATGTAACTCGTAATGTTTAGCGTTATTAATCTGGACATGAAAAGTCAAAACACATCTAATCGACGTAAGGAATGAATGTATCTAATGATAAGTTTACAATATTCCACTTCAATCTCATTACCCTGAGAAATATAACTTTTAGTCAATGCCATTGAGTAACAATATGGAACTTAAAATTTCAAATACATTATGAGTAGTATTATCAAACTTTTAAAAAAGCTCAATGTTCCAAAAGCTAACCTCTGGATAAATGAAGCAAACTTCGGTTTTCAGTATATACAGCACTATTGCGAAAACTTGAGTCCCAACTCTCAAATATTAGAGGTTGGCTGTGGTAGTGGTATTCTGCTCTCAATACTTTCGGAAAGATTTACACAGCTAGATTTTGAAGGAATTGAACCTTTCGGTTCAGGTTTTTCCTCGTTGCAAGAATTAAACAAGATAATAAAGAGCAGTGGTATTAAGATACATAATTTGGGGTTTGAAGATTACACAGATAACAGGGAATATGATCTAATATATTGTATAAATGTTTTTGAACATTTGAATGATTGGAAACACTTCCTGAATTGGTGTAACTCAAGACTTGTAAAAGGGGGAAAATTGGTCATTCTTTGTCCCAACTATTCCTTTCCGTATGAAAGCCACTTTAGTCTTCCTATTTTAATAAACCCTAAATTTACTTATACACTGTTCAACAACCAAATACGTGAATACGAGTCTAGAAACTCAGCTGAAGGACTATGGGATTCTATAAACTTCGTCAAAAAGTATGAAGTCATTGCTCATATTAAATCCAATTCAGACCAACTTGATATGACAATCTTTGATGATTTGCGAATTATAGATGACTTACTTCTGAGAGGAATAATAGATCCTGAATTTAGAGCCCGGCAACGTTTCCTGACAATATTAGCGAAATCGATTTTCTTTCTGAGACTCAACAAAATAATTAAGCTATTTCCAAAATACCTTCCCTACATGAAACTTGAATTGGTTAGAGGAATTCGTGATGGCTCGCCAAATTAAAAAATGAGCGTTAATGCAGACCTTTCACTCTTATTAATAAGCTTAATTAACTTCGATACCATCACTTGTGCGAAAAGCCAATTCTAATTAAACTGCCAGCATAATATCTTAAGGTTCAATATAATATGTCTGAGAGACAAGGTCTTTACAGGATTTTACGTGTTCCTATCGTCTATCGCTTCGTCCAACTTTTATTTAGACACAAAGCTACATCAAATACTTGGTTTAGACTTATTGGCAACCACAGTAAAAAGTTGGTTTTAGATGTTGGTTGTGGTCCAGGAAAAGATAGTGTTTATTTTACTGATGCCCAAAGATACGTTGGCATGGATATATCCCAAGTATATGTGTCTCATGCTCAGTCAACTTACTCTAACTTTGGGGATTTTTATTGTATTTCCGCTGAAAATATCGAAAGTTTACCCATTGATAATATCGACTTAGTATTAATGAAAGGTGTATTCCATCATATGTCTGATGACAGCATTAACGACTTTCTATCTAAACTCAAAAAAAAGCTTAATAAATCAGCAAAAATAATAAGTATTGACCCAACCTACTGCAAAGGAAGACCAATTGCGAATGCACTTGCCAATTTGGACAGAGGTCGATTTGTAAGATCTCAAAAGAATTTGGATGACCTTGTCTCAGCTCATATGAGAATTGAGGAGCAACACACAGTTATTCAATTGCTTCCGCCTTATCAGAGATTGTTATTGAAACTAAGCAATGATTAACACATAGGTATATACTGGATTTTTTATTCCAAACTAATGGCTCCTGATTAATCATTAAAGTTACTTACACCGTCTAAAAATGAAAAATAGTGCTAAAGGTAAGGATTTCTGGTTCTCTAGCGCTATCCTTACCTTCAGATGCCCAACTTGAAAATTATTCCCACTCAATAGTGGCCGGTGGTTTTCCGGAGATGTCGTAAACTACGCGTGAAATACCGTCGATTTCGTTGATAATACGATTAGATACCTTACCCAAGAAATCATAAGGCAAGTGCGCCCAATGAGCGGTCATAAAGTCTATGGTTTCCACCGCCCGCAGTGATACCACCCAGTCATATTTACGGGCATCGCCCATTACGCCAACTGAGCGTACCGGCAGGAATACGGTAAAGGCCTGACTCACTTTGTGATACAGGTCGGCAGCGTGCAATTCTTCGATGAAAATCGCATCGGCTCTGCGCAGCAAATCGCAATATTCTTTCTTAATCTCGCCCAGTACACGTACACCCAGACCAGGTCCAGGGAACGGATGGCGATATAACATGTCGTAAGGTATACCTAACTCAAGGCCAATCTTGCGTACTTCGTCTTTAAACAATTCCCGCAATGGTTCCACCAGTCCCAGTTCCATATCTTCAGGTAAACCACCGACATTGTGGTGAGACTTGATCACATGCGCTTTACCGGTTTTGGAGCCTGCAGATTCGATAACATCCGGGTAAATAGTGCCTTGCGCCAGCCATTTAGCATTCTTCAGCTTTTTAGACTCTTCATCGAACACTTCCACAAAAACATGACCAATGGTTTTGCGCTTGGCTTCCGGATCTTCAATACCGTGTAGCGCATTGAGAAAACGTTCTTCGGCTTGCACTTTGATAATATTCAGACCAAAGTGATCACCGAACATATCCATCACTTGCTGTCCTTCATTCAGGCGCAGTAAACCATTATCCACAAAGACACAGGTCAGGTTGCTGCCAATGGCCCGATGCAACAACATCGCAGTCACAGATGAATCAACACCTCCGGATAGGCCCAGCACAACTTCTTCATCACCTACCTGTTGTTTAATGCGCTCTACCGCATCTTCAATGATTGATGCAGGGGTCCACAGGGCTTCACACTGACAAACATCCTGCACGAAATGCGATAGCATGCGCATTCCCTGTTTGGTATGGGTCACTTCGGGGTGGAACTGTACACCGTAAAATTGTTTTTCAGCATGAAACATGCCGGCAAATGGACAGGTTTCAGTTTGTGCCATTAACTCAAAGCCTTCCGGCAATGCAACTACTTTGTCACCGTGACTCATCCAGACGTCTAATAGTGGATTACCTGCACTGTTGAGATGATCTTCGATTTTCTCTAACAACGGAGACGGATTGACTACTTCAACCTGAGCGTAACCAAATTCACGCTCTGTACTGCCCTGCACCTTACCGCCCAGTTGTTCAGCCATGGTTTGCATACCATAACAAATACCCAGTACAGGGACGCCAGCCTCATAAACCCACTGTGGCGCTCTGGGAGAATCCGCTTCATGCACTGACTCAGGGCCACCAGACAAAATAATACCGTTAGGCGCAAACTCTTTGATACTTTGTTCATCGACATCCCAGGCCCACAGTTCACAGTAAACACCAATCTCACGCACTCTGCGTGCGATCAATTGGGTGTACTGAGATCCAAAGTCCAGAATCAGGATTTTGTGTTGATGGATGTCTAAGTTCATTTGATAGTCTTCCGAATTCAGTTAAGTGTGAAACGAGAAAAAAGAGGTATTAATTGGAGCCAGAGTTAACGTGATGATAAAACTCTGACTCCATTATTATTGGGGCTTAACCCATACGATAATTTGGAGCTTCCTTAGTGATGGTAACATCGTGAACATGCGACTCGCCCATGCCCGCAGACGTGACTTTCACAAACATCGGCTTGGTGCGCATTTCATCAATAGTCTGGCAACCTGTCAGGCCCATAGCAGAGCGCAAACCACCCATTTGTTGATGTACTATGTTGGCAATCGGCCCCTTATAAGCAACACGTCCTTCAATGCCCTCAGGTACTAACTTCTCAGCATTTTTGCTGTCCTGGAAGTAACGATCTGAGGAACCATTGCGCTGATTCATGGCACCCAATGAGCCCATGCCGCGATAAGATTTATAGTAGCGTCCCTGGTATAGTTCTACTTCGCCTGGCGCTTCTTCAGTACCGGCTAACATACTGCCTACCATTACCGAGCTGGCACCAGCGACTAACGCCTTGGCGATATCACCAGAGTAACGAATACCACCATCAGCAATAACCGGAATATCCAGATCTTTTAAAGCCTCAACGGCGTCTGACACGGCGGTAATTTGCGGTACACCACAACCAGTAACAATACGCGTGGTACAGATAGAACCCGGACCGATGCCCACTTTCACCGCATCAACACCGGCTTCAGCCAGATCTTTGGCACCTTCGCCAGTAGCCACATTACCGGCAATAATTTGCAGCTCAGGATATTTAGCACGAACCGTTCTGACGCGCTCCAATACCCCTTCAGAGTGACCATGAGATGTGTCGATAAGTAAAACATCTACACCAGCATCCACCAGTAGCGAAATTCGCTCATCAGTACCTGGCCCTACGCCAACCGCAGCACCAACACGAAGACGACCTAATTTGTCTTTACAGGCATTAGGTTTACTTTCGGCTTTTTTGAAATCCTTAACGGTGATCAAGCCTTTGAGCTTGAAATCATCATCAGTTACCAAAATCTTTTCAATGCGATGCTCATGCATCAATTCCAGTACCTGTTCCGGATCGGCACCTTCAGTCACAGTTACCAGGCGCTCCTTTGGCGTCATAACACTGGAAACAGGTTGATCTAAGTGTTGTTCAAAACGCAAATCCCGTCCGGTAACGATACCCACCAGATTGTTGTCTTTATCAACAACGGGAAAACCGGAAAAGCCGTGCAAAGCACTCAGTGCGTTAACATCGGCAATAGTGGCGTCAGGATCGATAGTGACCGGATCAGAAACCACGCCACTTTCGTATTTTTTAACACGGCGAACGTGGTCTGCCTGCTCTTCAGCAGACATGTTCTTATGAATAAAACCCATACCGCCTTCCTGTGCCAAAGCGATAGCTAATGGCGCTTCGGAAACCGTGTCCATAGCAGCTGACACCAGCGGAATATTGAGAAACACCTCACGAGTTAGTCGGGTGCGTAGGTTTGCAGTATGAGGTAAAACGGAGGAATGTCCGGGAACCAATAAAACGTCATCAAACGTTAAAGCTTCTTTGGCGATGCGCAACATGTAACTACCTATATGAGTATTTTGTTGCGGCGCAATTGTAGCTGCTTTAGTTAATCAGGTAAACTTAAAAACTCTATCTGTAGTAAAGTTTATTTTTACCCCAACCTGAAATTCTGAGCCAATTACATGCAAAGTCGTAGCGATATTTTTACAGTCAGCAAACTCAACCGGTTTGCCAAACACATTTTAGAATCAGAAATTGGCAGCATCTGGATATCAGCGGAGATATCTAATTTTGTCGCAGCAAGTTCAGGCCATTGGTACTTTACCTTAAAAGACGCCAGAGCCCAGGTTAAAGCAGCGATGTTTAAAGGTGCTAACCGCAAAGTACGGCAGTTACCAAAAGAGGGGGATAAAGTCCTGGTCAGGGGCGATATCAGCCTTTATGAGGCCCGTGGTGATTATCAACTTATCGCCTCTCAACTTGAACCAGACGGACAAGGCGACTTAAAACAACAATTCGAACAACTGAAAACCAGACTGGCCGATGAAGGCTTGTTCGCGCAGGAAAGAAAAAGGGCACTGCCCCCCAGGCCACAACGCATCGGCATCATCACCTCCCCCACCGGTGCAGCAATCAGAGACATCATTACGGTGTTCAAACGGCGCAATCCCGGCATTGAATTAACGGTATATCCGGCGCTGGTGCAGGGAGACGGTGCAGCCGTCTCATTGCGCAACGCATTAAAACAGGCCAACGCACATCAGTACGTTGATGCATTGGTCATTGGTCGTGGTGGTGGTTCAATGGAAGATTTGTGGTGTTTCAACGATGAACAGTTAGCCCGTGACATCACCCAAAGCGCAATCCCGGTGGTCAGTGCGGTAGGTCATGAAATTGACTTTACCATTTGTGATTTTGTCGCTGATCTCAGGGCTGCGACACCATCGGCAGCAGCAGAATTATTGAGTTATTCTAATGCCGAAACCCAAAATCAGCTGTTGAATATCAGGCGGCAGCTTAGCGCAGCTTTTGTGAATCTGTTGCACACCAAACGACATGCACTGCAACAGCGTCGCCATGAGCTGAACCGGTTACACCCGGAATCCAGATTAAGAGAGCAATGGCAGAGTCTGGACCGGTTGCAAACCGCTTTGCAACGCGCTACGGAAAAGTGTGTGTCACGACACAGGGAGAAACTCGTCGCTCTGAACCACCGCATTGTTAAAAAAAATCCGGACCAACATATCACACAATTACAACATTCACTTGCCCGGGATAAGAAGCATTTGCAAAGTGCATTTCAGCATCTTTTGCAGTCTAAACAACAGCAATTTATCAATCAGTGTCATTTGCTGGATACCGTAAGCCCGCTGGCGACATTAACCCGCGGATATTCAATAACTTACAAAGATAATTCGATAGTCAAAAGCAGCCGACAATTACAAAAAGGGGACAATATTTGTACAAAATTAGTTGACGGAGAGGTGTATAGTCAGGTTTCATAATATGACATAGAATCAATTAGGGTACTCGTGAAGCGATTTCTCTGGCGATTTTTAACCTCTACATTGGCATTTCTGTGTTTGACACTGCGTGCCGAGCTGCCCCCACCAGAGAAAATCACCTGGTTAATTAACGATGCCCCGCCCTTTTTTATCACTCACGGTCAACACAAGCTCACCGGCATATGTGATGTAACGCTTTCTGCACTGCAACAGGCATTGCCAAACATCCAACATGAAGAGTTGATATTGCCTCACACACGCATTGGCAAATATCTGGACGAAGGGCAACACGCCTGCTTTCCCTGCATGATTAAACGCGCTCAGGCCACCGACAGGGCCACCTATTCAGATGGTACAGTTGTTTACCCACCGCATGTATTAGTGCTGGCGCCACAAATTGAGAGTAAAGCAGGAATCACAGGCAAGACTGTTATCTCACTGACCCAACTACTCACAGATAACGAGTTAATCTTCGCCAGGCATGGTGGCCGGCAATTTGGCCCGTTACTGGATCAGGTATTGTCGCAACTCAGCGATAAGTCAGAGCAACTCATCTTGCGCAATGAAGGAAAAAGCACGACTTCGGTGTTGCGCTTGTTACAAATACAACGGGCCGACTTTACGATTGAATATCCCGCTATCGTCAATTTTTTTAACACCACAGAACAACAGAACCTGAAGCAAGTACTAATTGCAGAAAATCAACATCAACCTGTGGTAGGTGCTGTTGGTTGTGCAACCCATGCAGATGATAATTTTGCGCTTCGCGCACTGACCAGCATTAATGGTGCGCTGCGTGATATCGTCGTCAAACCGGAATACCAACACAATGTCAGCCGCTGGTTTACCGCCAACCAGCAGTATCAACAGTGGTATCAGGAATTAGTGGTAAAGCAATAATCAACCCGCTTTAACCTTGCCTGGAATATTGCAACCGTGCAATTCCGGTGAGGATAAGCAGGCCCGACAACAGCAATTGCCAGCTGATTGCTTCGCCCAACAACGCAAACCCGGCCAAAGCGGCTAATAACGGTACCGTCAATTGAGATAAACCAGCCTGCAATCCGGTTAACCGCGGCAGCACGTAGTACCATATCGCATAACCTGCACCGGATGCCAACGCTCCGGATAAAATCGCTAATATTACGCCCTCTTGTGTCGCCCAGGACTGTGCGGTAGGCAAAAACAGTAGAAGTAAACACAAGGGCAAGGTACGCATAAAATTTGCCGTTGTATCAGCCAGCGGTTGGCGGCTGTGTGTTCCAAGGTGGGTATATAGTCCCCAGGCCGCACCGGCAATTGCCATTAATCCAATACCGAGGGGCGATGGATTGCTGACTCCGGGGACTAACAGTACAAATAACCCCGACATGGCCAGAACCACACTCATCCATTGCCTGGCTGCCATTGTATGACCAGCCCTCAGATACAAAGCGATCAAAGTGAACTGTACCACACTAAACAGTACCAGTGCCCCGGTGGCCGTATCCAGTGAGACATAGGCCAGCGAGAAAAACAGGGCGTATACAAACAGGGCAACCGCACCGCGCCAGCTACCTGCTGATAGCAGCGATTGAGCGGGTCTGGTGGTGGTAAAACACAACGCAATCAACAGCAGGCAAACCGCTCCGGATAACAATCTGATCTGGGTAAAATAAACAGGCTCAATCAGATTATTCGCCAGTGCAAGTCGACATAACACTGAGTTACCGGCAAAGGCCAGCAAGGCCAAAAATGTGTAAATTAAGGTGTGCAATACTAAGCCTCAAAAACAAAACGGGATCATCATGACCCCGCTTAACCGTATTTTCTTTCTCAGCTGATTACTTTTTGTGGTGTTTCATCAATCTCTGACGCTTGCGGAGCTGCGATTGAGTGAGCTTGTTCTTTTTCCCTTCATACGGGTTCGCACCTTCCTTAAATTCTATTTTTATCGGTGTTCCCATCACTTTCAGAGATTTACGGAAATAATTCATCAGGTATCTTTTGTAAGAATCGGGTAAATCTTCCACCTGATTGCCGTGTACCACGATTCTGGGGGGGTTGTACCCACCGGCATGAGCATATTTCATTTTAACCCGGCGGCCACGCACCATTGGCGGTTGATGATCTTCTTGTGCCATTTCCATTATGCGGGTAAGCATCGAGGTATTCACCCGCTTTGTGGCCGATTTATAGGCTTCCTGTACCGATTCATACAGATGCCCCACACCAGTACCATGTAATGCAGAGATAAAATGCAAACGTGCAAAATCAATAAAGCCAAGACGAAAATCTAATTCCCGTTTAATGTCGTCCTTAACCTTAATATCCAGCCCGTCCCACTTGTTTACCGCTAAGACTAAGGCGCGCCCGGCGTTCAATACAAAGCCAAGCAGGGATAAATCCTGGTCCGAGATGCCTTCGCGGGCATCAATGACCAGTAACACCACATTCGCTTCTTCAATTGCCTGTAATGTTTTGATAACCGAAAACTTTTCTACGGCATCACTGATTTTGCCCTTTTTACGAACCCCGGCGGTATCAATTAAAATGTAATCCTGATCTTCGCGCTGCATTGGAATATAAATACTATCACGCGTGGTACCAGGCATGTCATAAACCACAACGCGCTCTTCTCCGAGAATGCGATTGGTCAGTGTTGACTTACCGACGTTGGGTTTACCCACAATTGCCAGTTTGATGGGCAACGACTGCAATCGCGCCAGTTCTGCTTCAGCGTCTTCTTCGTCCAGTTTTACCTTTTCCGGAATGCGCATATCTGGATACTGTTCCGACATTGGCACCAACGCGGTTTCCACCAGAGAAGCCACACCACGACCATGAGAGGCGGCAATTTGATAGACATCGCCTAATCCCAGGGAATAGAACTCTGCCGAGGCACTGTCGCCGTCTATGCCATCCACCTTATTGGCTACCAGTAAGGTTTTCTTGCCCTGAATACGCAGATGTTTAGCAATGCCCTGATCTGCCGCTGTCAGGCCAGCACGCGCGTCTACCAGAAAGATAACCACATCAGCCTCATTGACGGCCATCAGTGATTGCGAGGCCATTTCGGCATCAATCCCCTGCTCGTCACCACTGATACCACCGGTATCTATCAGGATAAACTGCCAGCCCTGAAATTTTGCCTGACCGTATTTGCGATCACGGGTTAAGCCCGGATAATCCGCTACCAGTGCATCCCGGGTGTTAGTCAACCGGTTAAATAAAGTTGATTTCCCTACATTAGGGCGCCCTACTAAGGCGATTACTGGTAGCATGAATAAAACTTCCTAAAATACAAAAACCCAAAACTGGGCCGGTAATATCAATCTGTAATACAAAAACGGCTCTTAAGAGCCGTTCGCAAACTTGTCGATTTTGGTCAGGCTTACGGTGTTCTGATTGCCGCGATATCGCCTTCACGCGTGACCGCATAAATGATATCACCACTGACTACCGGTTCAACGTAAACAGAATTATCTTCGTCATCACCACCAAAATTCAGGCGGGCGACAATTTCACCGGAGGCTTTGTCCAGCCAGTGCAGGAAACCATAGCGATCACCCACCACAATATAATCTGACACCGGGGTGGCGGAGGTCAATTCCCGCTCCCGCAAAGAAGGCTGCGACCAGCGTTCAATACCGTTGCGTCTGTCCAGCGCATAAACCTGACTACTGGCGTCAACTACGTACAATAAATTGCCATCGATGGTCATGCGGCGATAAGAACGATATTCACGTTTCCACAATACCCGACCAGAGCGCAGTTCCACCGCTGCCAGCGTGCCGTTGTAGGATACAACATAAACAATACCACCGAACACCAATGTCTGGCTGTCGATATCCACCAGGCGTTCCAGTTCAGTAGCCCCGGTTGCAGCAGCAACGGTTTGTTCCCACAACACCTGACCATTTTCAATCAGCACCACGGCCACTTTACCGCTTGCCGTGCCCACAATAGCACCACCACTGGAAATCGAAGGTTGCGCGACACCACGCAATGTCAGTGTCGGTACTTCTGATTCATAAATCCAGCGCTGCTCGCCGGTTTCCGCATCCAGCGCATGCATGACGCCGGCTCCGGTATTAACTACAACGACACCTTCGTCGACAGCCGGAGAAGCCAATACTTCACCTTTGACTTTGGATTGCCAGGCAACCTTACCGGTGTCAACGTCAATGGCGAACACCAGTCCATTTTCGCTACCCAGAAAAACCTTTTGATAGGCCGCCGTGATACCACCAGATAAGCGCGCTGAAATGCCGTCCGCCCAAAGCTGTGTTACGGAACTGAACATGCCTTCATCGCGATAATCCGCCAGATCAATTTTCCACAACGGCTTACCACTTGTTTCGTCGAACGCTTTAACTATGCCCTGGCGACTGGCAGCAAATACCTTGTTGTAAGCAACAACCGGCGTCAGTCTGGAAAAATAATAATCAACGCCATCACCGACTGAATCATCCCAGACGATGGCAGGCTTAAAACGTTCATTGATAGGTTTGAGTTCCCGAATTTCTGCTTCTTCGTCGTCTTCAAACCAGGTGGTCGGGTCCATCCAGGTGGGAATAACAGAACAGCCAGCCAGATTGCTCAGCAATACCAGCAGCGCCACTCTGCTCACAATTTTTTTAACAGTCATACTTAACTACTTACTTTTGCGTTGAGATGATCTATCTTCATTTGAATCAGAGTTGGATTGCCATCCGTTAGCTCCAATGCTTTGCTGTAGCTTTCCTGCGCTTCGTTATACAGCGACTGCTTTGCCAACACGTCACCTTTAACGGTGTAAGCCTGTGCCTGAAACGCTTCAGAGCTAACTTTGTCTAAGGTCGCCTTAGCGGCATCGTATTTTTCCAGTTCGCCCTGAACGCGGGCCAGGCGCAATAACGCCAAATCCTGAATGGCGACATCTGCAACATTATCGGCGGCCCATTGCAGTTGTTTTTCAGCTTCCGCCAAATCATCGTGTTCAACCGCCACCTTGGCCAGTTGTAACGCCGCCATAACCGCATAAGTGGTGTCTTTATTGGCATCGATAAATTGCTTTAGCACAGAAGTATCGGTTTCGTTGGCAGCCAGGGCATCCATCGCCACATTGTAGGCGTCGTTTGCCTGTTCCTGTGCCTGTAACTGTTGACCGTTATAAAAGCGCCAACCCCACAAACCACCAAGACCTAATGCGGCACCAACGATAATTGGAATACCGTTCTCTTTCCAAAACTTCTTAATGGCTTCGATTTGTTCTTCTTCTGTACTGAAATGATCCATCAGTGTCCTCTGATTAAATTTCGTATGCTAATCTGGCCTTAATTAAACCAGCTTTAATTCTAAATTCTGTTGCAAATCTGCCTGAGCGACTTCTTCTTGTTGCCCATCTGACAAGGATTTTACAATCACTTTTTGATTTTCCAGTTCCTGCTCACCGACGATAATGGCAAATCTGGCATTAACTTTATCAGCACGTTTCATTTGCTTCTTAAAGTTACCACCCCCCATGTGGGTTTGTATGCGATGTTCAGGAAACGCGTTCCGAAGGGTTTCGGCAAGCGTAATATTAAAAAGTTCCGCTTTTTCCCCCATGGCCGCCAAATAGATGTCGGTAGGTGGATTAATGGTATCCGGTTCAACGCGTTCTGCCAGAATCAAAGCCAGACGCTCCATCCCCAACGCAAAACCCACTGCCGGGCTGCTTTTTCCGCCCAGTTGTTCCACCAGGCCATCATACCGACCTCCGGCACAGACTGTACCCTGCGCACCCAGAGTATCGGTTACCCACTCAAACACAGTGCGGTTGTAATAATCCAGACCTCTGACCAGGGTAGGGTTTACGCGATATTCAATGCCATAGGCATCCAGGCGAGCCTGTACTGCACTGAAATGCTGTTGTGACGCTTCATCCAGATATTGGTGCAACGAAGGTGCATCGGATAGCAAGGCCTGTATATCAGGATTTTTGCTGTCCAGAATTCTCAAGGGGTTGGAATCTAAGCGACGCAAACTATCTTCATCAAGCTTGTCTTTGTGGCCGCTTAAATAGCCCACCAGTGCCTGTTTGTAATTTTCGCGGGCTTCGTTGGAGCCAAGTGAATTGATTTCCAACCGGACATCATCGGCGATGCCAAATTCTCGCCACAATTTTGCTGCAACAGCGATAACTTCCGCGTCCGCATCGGCCGATTCAAAACCATAGGTTTCAATGCCAAACTGGTGGAATTGTCGGTAACGGCCTTTTTGCGGGCGTTCATGGCGAAACATCGGACCCATGTACCAAATTTTTTGTTGCTGATTATAAAGTAAACCATGCTGATTACCGGCTCTGACACAACAGGCAGTGCCTTCGGGGCGCAATGTCAGACTGTCACCGTTGCGATCGTCAAAGGTGTACATTTCCTTTTCTACGATATCGGTAACTTCACCAATTGACCGCTTAAACAGATCCGTACTCTCCACAATCGGCGTACGGATTTCCTGATAACCATAACTGTTAGCAGCGGCTCTCAGCTTAGCTTCGATCCACTGCCACAAGCCAGACTGCTCTGGTAAACAGTCATTCATTCCACGTACGGCTTGTATCGTTTTACTCACGGCTTACTTCTCAAACTCAATTTGCGACTTAAAAGCCCGGCATTATAGGCCTTCCGGCATCAAACAACAATGACTGAATCTTTGTTGTGGCTTTTAAACTCAGGATTGCACCTCAGTGGTAGGAATTTTATTATTTTCATCCAAAATGGCGGCTTTAGCACGGATCCGCTTTTCCAGCTGATCCACCAGGTCATCGTTAGCCAGACGCTCACGCTGACGCTTGCCGTCCAGGTAAAAACCACTCATATTGCGTGCACCGGTCAACCCTAAATCGGAAACCTCAGCTTCACCCGGACCATTCACCACGCAGCCAATAATGGAAACATCCATGGGTGTCAGAATATCCTCCAGGCGTTCCTCCAGTGCATTAACGGTACCAATAACATCGAATTCCTGCCGCGAACAACTGGGACAGGCGATAAAATTGATGCCGCGAGAACGAATTCGCAGAGACTTTAAAATATCGAAGCCCACTTTAATTTCTTCCACCGGATCGGCTGCCAAAGAAATGCGAATGGTATCGCCGATACCCTCAGCCAGCAGCATACCCAGCCCCACAGCACTTTTTACGGCGCCGGCGCGAAAGCCACCTGCTTCGGTAATACCCAGGTGCAGGGGTTGTTCAATGCGCTGTGCCAGTATGCGATAGGCACCAACCGCCAGAAAAACATCTGACGCTTTAACACTCACCTTAAACTGGGAAAAATTGAGCTTATCCAGAATGTCTACATGGCGCATCGCTGACTCCACCAACGCTTCCGGTGTGGGCTCGCCGTATTTTTCCTGTATGTCTTTTTCCAGTGAGCCGGCGTTAACGCCGATTCGGATCGGAATATTTTTGTCTCTTGCGGTTTCAACAACCGCCTTGATACGTTCCATGTTGCCAATATTACCCGGATTAATACGCAGACAGTCCACGCCGTATTCGGCTACTTTCAGGGCAATACGGTAGTCAAAATGAATATCAGCCACCAGAGGCACTGATACTTGTTGTTTTATCTGCCTGAAAGCCTCGGCCGCGTCCATAGTAGGCACAGAGACTCTGACTATTTCACCGCCAACGGCCACGATACGATTGATTTGCGCCACCGTTGCCGCCACATCTGTGGTGGGTGTATTAGTCATGCTTTGAACCGCAATTGGCGCGCCATCGCCGACAGGTACATTGCCGACATTGATGCGGGTGGATTTTCTGCGTTTAATGGGAGATTCAGCATTCATGAACTCGACTCTCCTATTGTGAAAGTAGCGGTGCGGCCCGCCGGGAATGAACTCATATCATAAGGTTCGCCATCGACGGTAAGTGTAACCGCCTGCGGCGCCCCCAGTTTTACTTCAAAGGGTGGAATACCGCTTACCGGCATCACCCGACCGGCGGATTTAATGCCATAAGCAATGGCTTCACCGGTGGCATCCACCAGATTCATCCAACAATCTTCGGTGAAGGTAAATACTAACTCCACCTCGGTGCCACTCATTGTCAATACGGCAGATTCTTCCGCACCGGCGGCGGAATCAACGCCTTCATCAGTCTGGTTGATATCATCACTATTTTGCCCGGATAGCCCATCCACAACAGGCGCAGGGCTTGCTTCCGGTGCCGTGGTCATTACATCGTTACTGGTATCGGGCACAGCGGTAGTCATCGGGTTATTTGCTGTAACCGTTGCAAAAGAGTCATCCTGAGTTTCAGCGGGAGCTGCCCCGGCTGCGCCTGTATCTTCACCTGTTTCGACATCTTCGCCTGGTGACGCTTCTGTCATATCGGACTGCGTTGTGTCAAAGGTCGTTGCGCCGCTGATTTCAGGCTGTTCTTCAGGCAATTCTGGCTCAGATGTATTGGGTGTTAAATCACGCTCGTTAAAACGCTCTTTCTCAGTTACGCCCGGGGCAACAGACTCAGCTGAGACGGGTTGTGCTGTTTCCAGTTCCGTCGCTGTGTCCGATACCTGCACATCACTGCTACCGGGCTGCTGAAACCACCACACGACCGCCATTGCGATAATAATAAAAAGAATAAAATAGCTAAACATCATCAGGCGGGCATCACTGGCCTGATGAGCGACTTTTTGGGAAAAGCTCTGTAGTTTCGCCGGTTGCTTTCCGGGATTTGCCAACTCATCGAATTCAGCCAGCAATGGCTCAGGTGCTAAATCCAGAAAACGCGCATACAATCGGATATAACCCCGGGTAAACGTCATGGAAATAGAATGATCAATTACATCACTTTCCAGGTCAGCGATCACCGAAGGTCTCAAATGTAACTTATCAGCCACTTCGTCAATACTCAGATGACGCGCTTCGCGACAAGATTTAAGTTTTAAACCAGGTGCGGGAAGACGTGGGTCTTCCTGAATTTCTTCTGCCATAAATGCCCAAATTCTATGTGTTAATTAGGGTTTGAAACGATTAATCGCTGCCCTATTGATAAACCTGACACGTCACTAATGCGGTTCCACTCCACCAGCGACTGAACTCTCACGTCATAAATGCGGGAAACCTGGTATAAGGTCTCGCCCTTTTTTAAGACATGGTAGAGAATACCAGCATTAGCCACTTCTGTTGTCTTTGCTGTTTCCGGCACCGCGCCACCAGACACCAGTGCCGGAGTCAGAATAATAGTTCGAGGCTGCCCGACTCTGTCCGGGTACAAGGTTTGCAGCATATCTGCATATCCTTGAGCAATATTGGCATTACCCAGACCATTTTCAATCTCAATGGCCAGATTTAGTGTATCAGCTGTCACCGGTACCACTTTTTCATATTGGCGATAGGCTATTTTTGCTTCCTGCCATTGCTGTTTGGCAATCAGCAACTCCACCAGCATGTACCAGCTCCGAGCCCGGCCAGGTTGATGTTGCAACGCACTGCGCAGATAATCCATCGCCTCAGATGTTTTGCCCTGTCGATGACTGCAAATGGCGAGATTTTCATAACTCTCGGCGGCGCGATTGTAACTTTTAATATTGACCGCTTTTAGCAAGTTTTCTTTGGCTTCACGGTACTCACCTACTTCACATAAAAACGCACCATAGGAATTGATCAGGTCCGGATTATTTTTGTCCAGATGCATAGCCTGCTCGTAATATTGCCGCGCAATTTCCCACTCAGACACCTGTTGATAATAGTAGCCCAGGGCGAAATGCACATCGCCAAGTCGCGGTGCAAACTCTAACGCTTTATCAAGATTGGTTTTAGCCTGCACATAATTGCCGTTTTTCAGGTAAGTTAACCCCAGTGAAACCCGGGTTTTAGCCGCTTCTATCTGGTTAACTCCCTGAGCCGCTGGCACAGATGAAGTGGTGGTTTGGCTGGCACATCCAGCCAAAAGCATCATGGATAGCAATACTATGGTGCGCATTGTGATTCGCTTTTAATTGTTTTTAGTTGAGCCTGACTTCAATACTTTCACCCTTCATGCGTTTTTTCAACATACGTTTGGTGCGATCGACAACATCACCCACCAGTTGGCCGCAGGCGGCATCAATGTCGTCGCCCCGGGTTTTACGCACTACCACAGTATAGCCATGCCCCATTAGCACTTTCGAAAAACGATCTATCCGCGAATTGCTACTTCGGGTATAGGGCGATCCCGGATACGGGTTAAAGGGGATCAGATTGATTTTACAGGGGGTACTCTTCATTAACTGCGCGAGTTCCTCAGCCTGTTCCATGCTGTCATTGATGCCATTTAGCATCACATACTCAACGGTTACCTTGCCGCGATTAGCGTTGGATTTTTGTAAATAGCGCCTTACCCCGGCTAAAAATTCCGCTATCGGATATTTTTTGTTTACCGGAACAATTTCATCGCGCAACAAATCATTAGGTGCATGCAGTGAAATGGCCAATGCCACATCAATTTGATCGCCCAGTTTATCCAACGCAGGGACGACACCCGAGGTACTCAAGGTGACCCGCCTTTTAGACAAACCAAACCCCAGGTCGTCCAGCATGATATCCATAGCGGGTACCACATTTTTCAGGTTAAGCAGAGGTTCGCCCATCCCCATCATGACCACATTGGTCACAGGGCGCTCGTTTGTATCCGGCGACAAACCGATGAATTTAGCGACACGCCATACTTGTCCGATAATTTCAGACACGGTTAAGTTGCGGTTAAATCCCTGTTGCGCCGTTGAGCAAAAGGTACATTCCAGGGCGCAACCCACCTGTGAAGAGACACACAAAGTGGCTCTGTCTTCTTCCGGTATCCAAACTGATTCCACTTCCTGGCCACCTTTGAGCAGCAAGGCAAATTTAATGGTGCCGTCTGTGGCTTGCTGGAAAGTGCTGATTTCTGGCGCCACAATCTCACATCGCGCCTGCAGCTTAGCACGCAGGTTTTTGTTCAGGTTGGTCATTTTGGAGAAATCATCTTCGCCCTGCTGATAGATCCATTTCATCAGTTGATCCGCACGGAAAGGCTTTTCTCCGATTTCTGCGAAAAACTCACGCAAAGACTTCCTGTCAAAATCCAACAAGTTTACTTTTTCTTCGCTGACGCTTTTCACTGTCATTAATTACTACCTCAACAAAAACCACTGACAAATTTAAAATGCCAGTATTGTATATTTTTCAACCTTCTCTTGCCATGAGTTAATCACAGAGGCAAGAAAAAGGGAGCCAAGGCTCCCTTTCACAATGCAAAGAACTACCTGAGGTAGTTCTTAAAATCTTATCTGGTGCGTGGGCACACTTCTTCGTCTGCGAAGAAGTAAGCAATTTCACGTGCAGCAGACTCAGGTGCGTCTGAACCGTGAACCGCATTTTCATCGATAGATACGGCGTAATCAGCGCGCAAAGTACCGGCCAATGCTTCCGCCGGGTTAGTAGCGCCCATGATTTCACGGTTTTTAGCTACCGCATTTTCACCTTCAAGCACCTGGATCATTACCGGGCCAGAAGTCATGAAGTCAACCAAAGCCGGGAAGAAAGGACGCTCTTTGTGCTCAGCGTAAAAACCTTCAGCTTTTTCTTTGCTCAGGTGTAACATTTTCGCTGCAACAATGCGCAAGCCTGCAGATTCAAAACGATTGTAGATTGCACCGATAACGTCTTTAGCTACTGCATCGGGCTTGATAATGGAAAAAGTGCGTTCTAGCGCCATTTTTACCGCTCCAATTTTGTGGTTAAATTTAAATCGGCGCGGATTATATGCAATTGTGCGTCGCATTCCTATGGCTGTGTCAGAATTTTTGTCAAAAATTCGATTTTAATGGTGTAAAAAATGTACAACAGCCGCTTTACTTCGAATTACCCGACCAATTCCCGCAACCTGGGTACCGCGTAAAACAGATTGTCGAGCGCCTTATCTATTTCGTCCTGTGTAGTATAGCGACCGAAAGAAAAGCGAATCGAGGCATGAGCCAGTTGCGGGTCAATGCCCATAGCGGTGAGTACATAAGAGGGTTCCAGACTGGCTGACGTGCAGGCAGACCCTGACGACACAGCAATATCCTTGAGTGCCATCAACAAAGATTCGCCATCGAGATGTTCGAAACTGACGTTGACAATACCCGCCACCGACTGATTTTGTTCACCATTGATCACAACATCAGCCAGATCGCTAAGCCCTTCTAAAAAGCGCAGCTTTAGTTGCGCAATTCGCTGCTGCTCCTGCTCAAGGCAATCTTTGGCAATGGCAAACGCCTGGCCCATACCGACAATTTGATGTGTCGCCAGCGTACCCGAACGCATTCCTCGCTCATGTCCCCCACCGTGGATCTGCTCCATGACATGCACTTTTGGACGGCGTCTGACATACAGCGCGCCAATGCCCTTGGGCGCATAAATTTTGTGACCGGAAAACGACATCAGGTCAACCGGCAAATTGCTGACATCGATGCTCACTTTGCCGGCACTTTGCGCTGCATCCACATGGAATAAGACCTCGCGTTCACTACACATTTCAGCGATGCGCTGAATATCCTGAATGACGCCGGTTTCGTTATTCACGTGCATCACTGATACCAACAAGGTATCCGGACGAAAGGCACTACTCAGCTCGGTGAGATCTAACAAACCATTTTTTTGCGGCGTCAGGTAGGTCACGTCAAATCCGGCTTTTTCCATTGCCAGACAGGTGTCCAACACAGCTTTGTGCTCAGTGGCCGAGGTAATTATGTGTTTACCTTTGTGCTGGTAATAGTCTGCCACGCCTTTAATGGCCAGATTATTGGATTCGGTGGCACCTGAGGTAAACACAATTTCTCTGGGATCCGCGTTGATCAGGCCTGCGACCTGCTCTCTGGCAGCCTCGACGGCTTCTTCTGCCTGCCAGCCAAACCGATGCGAGCGGGATGCCGGATTACCAAATACGCCATCACGAGTCATGTATTTCATCATCACGTCAGCAACGCGCTCGTCTACCGGGGTTGTAGAGGCATAATCCAGATATATTGGGGTATTCATAGTGTTATAACTGTAAACTAATTTCTATTTTGTCACTCTTGAGATGACGAGACTTATCAGCATCTTGTCGTTCAGCGACAGAGCGAACGGCGGCATTAGATACCAGTTCACCCAGGGTGATACCATCCAGAAAGAGTTCGATGCGTTCACTCAGGTCCTGCCACAAGTTGTGTGTCAGGCAGCGATGGCCATTTTGACAATCCGCCTGCCCCTGACACCGGGTCGCATCGACGGTTTCATCAACGGCTTTAATGACTTCTCCAACTGCGATATCGCCAGCGGCCCGGCCCAGCAAATAACCGCCACCCGGCCCGCGAATACTGGTTACCAGTTTTTCCCGACGCAAACGTGAAAACAATTGTTCCAGATAGGATAAGGAGATTTCCTGACGTTCAGAAATGTCAGCTAAGGGCACCGGACCTTTTTCTGAATGCAAAGCGACATCCAGCATTGCTGTTACGGCATAGCGACCTTTCGATGTTAACTTCATAACCGGGTTCCGGGTTAAAACTGCAGCGATAGTCACATAGCTGGAATTAGCAGTCAAGATAATACCCGACTATTTTAGTCAGGTATTATCATTTTTTAGATGATGGGGTCAAAATCATCATTCAGGAAATCGGGTAACTCCAGTTCCGGAATCTTCTTATCGCAAACATTGCCGCCCATTTTATTGATCTCGGTGCACATGCCTTCCACTTTACTGTCTACAAGATGAAGATGTTCCAGCATCAGTCCGATGGCATTGGCAACCGGATCAGGATTGTCCTGCGAAACGGCGTACGCATCAAAGCCATACTTTTTGGCAATTTTCTCCCGTTGCGAAGCGGACTGCCCCGAGGCTTTTGACACCACCCGACCCGGAATGCCCAGTACAGTTAAGCCCTCTGGTACATCCCGAATGACGACAGAATTTGACCCCACCTTCGCATTTTTACCGATAATGATTGGCCCCAGTACTTTTGCACCAGCCCCGACCACTACACCATCTTTTAACGTGGGATGACGCTTGCCAACGTTCCAGCTGGTGCCTCCCAGTGTAACCCCGTGATACAGGGTAACATCGTCACCAATTTCAGCGGTTTCACCAATTACCACCCCCATACCGTGATCAATGAAGAATCGCTTGCCGATAGTCGCCCCAGGATGGATTTCGATACCTGTCATCCAGCGGGCAAAGGTGGAGATAAAACGCGCCAGCCACAACCAGTTTTTACGCCATAATTTGTGACTAATACGATGCAACCAAATAGCGTGGAGCCCCGGGTAATTGGTCAGAACGTCAAAATTATTGCGGGCAGCCGGATCACGATGATAAACACTGGCAATGTCTTCTTTTATTCTGGCGAACATGTGTGATTCTCTTTATTTGACCGATTTATCTATGGAAGTCAGTATCCCTCTTAATATATTCAACTCCTGACTTTCCACCCTGGCGCGATTGAACATCCGGCGCAGTTTCATCATCACCTGCCCGGGATGTTGCGGTATGATAAAGCCAGTCCCGGATAAGGTTTTTTCCAGATGCACATAAAAACGCTCTAAATCGTCTGTCAGGGGATAATCTTCCAGCGCCTGTTGTTCTGCTGCATCCGCAAGCAGTTCACCGGTTTTCTCCAGGGTCGCCATGCGAACCTCATAACAAATAGTTTGCACGGCGGCCGCCAGGTTGAGGGAGCTGTATTCCGGATTTGCCGGAATAAACACATGGTACTGGCATTGCTGCAATTCTTCGTTACTCAGGCCATTGTTTTCCCGCCCAAACACGATAGCCACCGGATATTGCTCCGACTCCTGTACTGTTTTACGGCCGCATTCCCGGGGGTTCAACATAGGCCAGCTATGGGTTCTGGAACGGGCACTGGTACCAATGACCAGACCACAATCCGCAATCGCTTCCGATAATGTCGATACGGTTTTGGCATTGGCTAACACGTCACCAGCACCGGCCGCTAACGCACTGGCATGGCCGTCCGGTGGGCTAACCGGATCCACTAAATACAAATCTTTCAATCCCATGGTTTTCATGGCACGGGCGGTGGACCCAATATTGCCCGTGTGGGACGTATTAACCAGCACAATTCGGATGTTATTCAAGACACGAACTCTTCAAACTAAAACAAGGGCGCAGATAATAACATAAGCGATTAATGAAAAATTGTGTTTATTTTGCACAGCTTTTCTGTTAGATTCCGCGCCGAAAATTCGCGTAGCCCTGAATTGGGTTGCCGAATAGCTCTTTTTAAAACCAGATGGCTCATTTATACAGGATATCGCTATGCATCCCATGTTGAATATTGCGGTACGCGCTGCTCGTACTGCCGGTAATATCATCGCCCGAAGTTATGAATCTCGGGACAACCTAGAAATAGAAACAAAGGGAGCAAACGATTTTGTCACCAAAATAGACAAAGAAGCGGAACAGGCCATCATCTCCAAAATCAAACAATCTTACCCGGATCACACTTTTGTAGGCGAAGAAAGCGGCCTGACAGAAGGCAATGAAGATTTCAAATGGATTATCGACCCCCTGGACGGCACCACCAATTTTGTTCAGGGTATTCCTCACTTTTGTGTATCTATCGCACTGCAGTACAAAGGTAAATTAGATCAGGCGGTGGTCTTTGATCCGTTACGTGGTGAGCTGTTTACTGCCAGCCGCGGCAATGGCGCCCAGTTGAATGGCTTCCGTATTCGCGTTGGCCAGCGCAAAGAACTGCAAGGCACTGTATTAGCCACTGCATTTCCGTTTAAAAATAAAGCTTTACTGGGTGAATCCTTAGAAAAATTCAGCAAAATCTTTAATGAAGCGGGCGACGTTCGCCGTTCTGGCTCAGCAGCCCTGGATATGGCGTATGTGGCAGCGGGGCGTTTTGACGGCTACTGGGAGCAAGGTATCAAGCCATGGGACATTGCAGCGGGCGAATTGTTAGTACGCGAGTCAGGCGGTTTGGTGTCCGATTATAGTGGTGGGCATCAGTACTTCAAAACTGAACAGGTTGTTGCCGGAAATCCGAAAGTCGTTCAGGCCATTGTCAAACACCTGAAATAGTATGCCGGGCTGCCGCACACTATCGTGCGGCAGCCTGGGCTAATTTTTCTGCTTTAAGCGCACCCGTAATTGTTCTTGCTGGCTTTGCTCCAGTTGCTTGATGACATTTTCAAAAGCCTCTGTATTACCAGCTTTGACGAAAGCCGGTACCAGATTTAGCGCCTGCCAGTAATCATTGCGGCTTTGCAATGCCTCAGCCACCAGTACCGCCACCGATTTATCCCTGGCAAAATGTTGCGCCAACAATTGGTAACTTTTTGCTTTCAGCTTGCTGTTCTCTGACGCATTTTTCAATAACATGAGCTGCTCATCCTGAGCGAAACTTGTCACGATACTGTCTAAAAACGACATAGTATGCTCTGTGACGGGTAGCTCAAACAGATAATTGCCCGTTTCGATATCGCCTAACATGGTGGCCATATGCGCCACCATCGCGGAATAGTCTTGCTTTAAATCTGCTGACGGATCTTTAAACTGCTCAATACTCCAGTCTTTAAAACCGGTCTGCAGGTACAAAGGCAACCTGTTGAAAAAGGTTTTAAAAATCGCGTCGCCTTTCTGACCGGTGAAGGTATTTAAGTCGGCCGGCGTGAATTCGTCCCGCTGCCACTTTTGATACACATCTTCAGCAGCTTCACGGGACTGAATCGTCAGAAAGGTGTTTTTGGCTTCAGCGCTGATATCGATCAGGGTTTGAGGTTTTTCAGCGTCACTCTCTGGCAGTAATACCAACACCGCATCGGAGCGTTTCCATTTATTGAGCTGGTGCAGTTGTTTGGCAGTAAAGTCTTTTTGCCACTGCAACTCCTTGATAAATTGACTAACCAATAAAATGTCTTTGGCAGATGTCGGATTGTCTGGTAACGCGTTGTTATCCCTGAGCTCTGATTTAACAGTATAGGAAACGGTTAGCCATTCCTGTTGTGTAATGTTGATACTTTGACAAGGCAAAGCAATAAGCAAGGGACTAATGGTCAGCAAATAGCGCAGATACTTCATCAAACAACCCGCATGTTGTATGGCTCGTTTTCAAGATAGCTAACAGAATATCAATATTCATAAAATAGACAACTTTTTAGCCAAAATAAGAAATTCAGCGCTGAACAAACATAAAAAAACCGGGAAATTCCCGGCTTTTAGTTATGTTTAATACGGCTACAGCTTAGCTAAACGGCGTAGATTCCAGCTCTTCCCCTTCCTTCTCTACTTCCGCAGGTATCAAATCTTCTTTGCTGATACCCAGCATCAGGGCCACTAAACTGGCAACATAGATGGAAGAGTAAGTACCGATAACGACACCAAACAACAATGCAGTGGCGAAACCGTGGATCAGTGCCCCACCAACAAAAAACAAGGCTAACAACACGAATATGGTGGTCAATGAGGTGATCACGGTACGATTCAGCGTTTGCGTTAATGAAATATTGATGATTTCTTCCGGTTCGCTTTTTCTCACTTTACGGAAATTCTCGCGGATCCGGTCGGAAACAACGATGGTATCGTTAAGTGAATAACCAATAACCGCCAGAACCGCAGCCAGTACCGTCAGGTCAAACTCCAACTGTAAAAACGAGAACAAGCCCAAAGTCAGCAATACGTCATGGGCCAGTGCCACCACAGAGCCCAGTGCAAAACGCCATTCAAAGCGCATTGCCACGTAAACCAGGATACACAGCAATGCCACCAACATTGCCAATCCACCCTGCTCCGCCAGTTCCTCGCCTACAGATGGACCCACAAACTCAACCCGGCGAATATTACTGGTGGTTAATTCCAGTGCCTGCATTACCTGATTACTCAGCTCTGACGCTTTCACATTTTCACGAGGCGCCAGACGGATCAACACTTCCGAGCTACTACCAAAGTTTTGTACCACAGCATCCGGAAACCCGGAGTTTTGTAATCTCGCTCTGATGTCGCTTAAGTCGGCCTGCTGCTCGTAGCCTACTTCAACCAGGGTTCCGCCGGTAAAATCCAGTCCCCAATTTAGTGAATTCGTCGCCAGGCTCAGCACAGAGAGAAGCATCAAAATCACTGAAAAAATCATTGCGGGCACCCGCAATGACATAAAGGAAACCGTATCTTTTAAATTTAATAACTGCATAACTGTTCCTTAAATCGAAAGCTTGCTGAGACGCTTTCCGCCCCAAATGCTGTTGACGATGGCACGGGTCAGGATGATCGCGGTAAACATTGACGTCACAATCCCCACCATCAGAGTCACCGAGAAGCCTTTGATTGGGCCGGTACCTACTGCAAACAAGATCAGCGCAGCAATCAGGGTGGTAATGTTCGCGTCTAAAATCGTGGAAAAGGCACTGTCATAACCGTGATGAATAGACTGTTGGGGACTGCGACCATCGCGCAACTCTTCCCGAATCCGCTCAAAAATCAGCACGTTCGCGTCTACCGCCATACCAACCGTCAGAACAATACCCGCCATGCCTGGCAAGGTTAATGTGGCCCCGGGGATCAGTGACATAACGCCGATAATTAAGATCAGATTTGCCGCCAATGCCACGTTGGCAACGACACCAAAGCCCTTGTAGTAAATCAGCATAAAGGCCAGCACAATCACAAAGCCCAGTACAATGGCATCGGTACCCTGGCTGATATTCTGTTGCCCCAGGCTTGGCCCAACGGTGCGCTCTTCCACAATCTGGATTGGCGCAATTAACGCCCCGGCACGTAACAACAGGGCCAGATTTCTGGCTTCACCTGGCGTATCCAGTCCGGTAATACGGAAGCTGCTGCCCAATACCGCCTGAATAGTTGCAACACTGATAACGCGCTCTTTTTTCTCGAATTTTAATTTGCCTTCAGCGGTGCGTTCACGGGTCGGCTCATATTCGATGAACACTGTGGCCATGGGCTTGCCCACGTTATCACGGGTGCCGCGAGTCATTTTACTGCCGCCTTCCGAGTCCAGACTGATGCTCACTTGCGGACGTCCGTACTCGTCAACCCCGGAATTGGCGTCTACGATGTGATTCCCGGTCAGCATTACCCGTTTTTTCAACAATACCGGTGTGCCGTTTTCATCTTCGATTAATTGAGAGCCCGCCGGAACCCGGCCTGAAATGGCGCTGTTCAGGTCGTTGTCCTGGTCCACCATACGCAACTCGATGGTTGCCGTAGCATTAAGGATCTGTTTCGCCCGCGCAGTATCCTGAATACCTGGTAGTTGCACTACGATACGATCAGGACCCTGACGCTGAATAACCGGCTCAGCAACGCCCAGTTGGTTCACGCGATTTCGCATGATAGTGATGTTCTGTTTAATGGCGTAATCTTTGGTTTCGGCCAGTGTTTGTTCGGACATTTGCGCCACCAGCGTCAAATCATCCTGATCCGAGTATTGCCAGTCGCCACGGCTGTTGCGCAAAAAGAATTTCGCCTCATCTTTAGTGGCTTCATCGCGAAACTGGATTTCAACAACATTGCCTTCTTTGACAACGCGGCGATAACGGATATTTTCTTCTCTCAGCGCTGTGCGAAAATCCGATACCGTATCTTCCAGCTTGGTGTTCAGGGCGGTATCCATATCCACTTCCATCAGGAAGTAAACACCACCGCGCAAGTCCAGGCCCAGTTTCATCGGTGACGCACCAAGGGACTTAAGCCACTCAGGTGTGGCAGGTGCCAGGTTAATAGCGGCGATATAATCGTCGCTAAGGGCAATATCTAACGCTTCCTGAGCCTGTAACTGGGTGTCATTGTCAGCCAGCCTGACCAAAATCTTTTGGTCTTCCAGCGCGACACTCTTAGTGGCAATGTTGCGCTCAGCCAATATGCTTTGAACCTGATCGAGCAGATTAGTATCAACCGGCGCGGTGCGCTCAGCTGAAATTTGTACGGCCGGGTCCTCACCATAGAGGTTTGGTGAGGCATACAGCGTAAAAAACGCCACTACCAGGAAAACTAATGTCGCTTTCCAGACGGGCGTATGATTTAAAATTGCAGTTCTGGGATTATTCATAGATACCGGTACCCAAGTCCTTATCTGTGGTTAAAAGAAAAACCGGCTTAGATGTTTTTCATCGTACCTTTGGGTAACACAGCTGAAACCGCAGATTTTTGTACAACGATAGTGACATTGTCGTTTAGTGCGATTTCCATAAAATCTTTGTCATCGGTGACCTTGTTGATGCGCCCCACTAAACCACCCTGGGTTAATACCTCATCACCTTTACTCAGAGAGCCAATCAAATTTTTGTGTTCTTTTACCCGCTTGGCTTGTGGGCGGTAAAGCATGAAGTAAAAAATCAGACCGAAAATACCCAACATCACCAGCATTTCCATGCCGCCACCACCAGGTTGACCTGCAGACTGTGCATACGCATTCGAGATAAAGAAATTCATAGTTACTATTCCCTAAAATTGATTAATCTTGTTCTAATGACGGGACTGGTCGTCCCAACTTCTTATAAAAATCGGCGACAAATTCATCGAGCTGATTGTTGTCCAGCGCGTTTCTCAAGCCCTCCATAACTCGCTGATAATAACGCAGGTTATGGATAGTGTTCAGGCGCGCACCTAACATTTCATTACATTTGTCCAAATGGTGTAGATATGACCTGGAATAATTTTTACAAGTGTAACAGTCACAAGTTTCGTCCAGCGGTCCGGTATCCGTCTTGTGACGGGCATTGCGGATCTTGATCACGCCCTCGGGTACAAACAGGTGACCATTGCGGGCATTCCGGGTGGGCATAACACAATCAAACATATCTATGCCGCGGCGCACTGCTTCAACGATATCTTCAGGTTTACCCACGCCCATCAGGTAACGGGGTTTATGCTCAGGAATCTTCCAGGCGGTGTGATCCAACACCCGAATCATATCCTCTTTGGGCTCCCCCACAGACAATCCGCCGATAGCGTAACCATCAAAGTCAATATCCACCAGGCCTTGCAGAGAAACATCCCGCAGGTCTTCGTACATCCCCCCCTGAACAATACCGAATAGGGCGGAAGGATTACCCTCGTGAGCCGCTTTACTGCGTTTTGCCCAGCGCAGAGAAAGTTCCATGGATTTGCGCGCTTCTTCGAAGGTTGCCGGATACGGCGTACACTCGTCGAAAATCATCACAATGTCAGATCCGAGATCCCGTTGTACCTGCATCGACTTTTCCGGTGTTAGCAGAATTTTTTCGCCGTTAATCGGCGAACGAAAGGTAACACCTTCTTCTGATATTTTGCGCAACTGACCCAGACTAAAAACCTGAAAGCCACCTGAGTCAGTTAATATGGGTTTTTGCCATTGCATAAAATCATGCAAGTCACCGTGTAACTTCATGATCTCGGTACCCGGGCGCAGCATCAGATGAAAGGTATTGCCCAAACAAATGTGCGCACCGGTGTCGTCCAGCTCTTCGGGCGTCACACCTTTCACCGTACCGTAGGTACCCACCGGCATAAAAGCGGGCGTTTCCACGACACCGCGTTCAAATTTAAGGCGCCCTCTGCGGGCTTTGCCTTGCTTATTTAACAATTCAAATTGCATGATAAATCTTGCTTTGATGAAACATGAACGTGACCCCAAATAATAAGGCGATCACAAAATTTCCGGATTATAAACGAAATCCACCGTCGGGTGGTAATCATTAATCCGCCTTATGGCTGGTTGTGCCTTTCTAAAAACATGGCATCGCCATAACTAAAGAAGCGATATTTCTCCTGCACAGCAACATTGTAGGCCTTTAAAATATTCTGTTGACCGCAAAATGCACTCACCAGCATGATCAGCGTTGACTCAGGCAAATGAAAATTGGTCACCATAGCATCCACCACTTTAAACTGATATCCAGGATAGATAAATATTGAGGTATCAGAACTAAAGGCCTCGATCAGCTTATCGTCTGAAGCTTGTGCTGCTGATTCCAGCGACCGTACCGATGTGGTCCCCACCGCGACTACCCTGCCACCATTGGCCCTGGTTTCCAGTATTGCGTCAACAACCTCCTGGGGTACTTCGGCGTATTCAGAATGCATCTGATGTTCTTTGATATTTTCCACTCTTACCGGCTGAAACGTGCCGGCACCGACATGCAATGTCACAAAGGCGGTTTTTACCCCCTTTTGTCTGAGGGCGCTTAATAGTTGCTCATCAAAATGCAGTCCTGCCGTGGGTGCCGCTACCGCGCCCGGCTTTTGATTGTATACGGTTTGATAACGTTCTTTGTCTTGCTCTTCATCCGGGCGTTCAATATAGGGCGGCAATGGCATATGACCATGGGCCTCCAGCAAATCGAATACCGATTCGCTATGTAAAAAGCGCAAGTGGAACAATTCGCCTTCACGCCCCAACATTTCAACTTCCAGTGCCTCTTCCAGCAGCAGAATATTGCCCGGCTTTGGCGACTTATTAGCACGAACATGGGCCAGGACCTGGTGCTCATCCAGTACCCGCTCAATCAGCACTTCTACTTTGCCACCAGACGACTTTTGCCCTAACAGACGAGCCGGAATAACTCGGGTATTGTTAAACACCATCAAATCACCGGGCTGTAACAACTCCAGAATGTCGGGAAACTGTTTATGACTTATCTCACCGGATTGCCCTTGCAGGTGCAACAAGCGACTATCCGTGCGATTTTTGGGCGGATAGTTAGCAATGAGTTCTTCGGGCAGGTGAAAGTCAAAATCTGAAAGCTGCATAGGGGTTCCTTATTTCAAGGTGGGCGATTTTACGTTTTTGCGTAAAAACGCGCAAATATTCCGGAAAATTCGGGAGATTTAGCAAATTTCAGACTTCATAATCCCGTAACATTTTCGCAATAGACTCCGCGCCATCGGCGATTTTCAGCGTAAACGTTGAAGAAAAAAGAGCATTAACTATGATTCCAGGGAAATTCAAAAACCTAAGGACCAAAATACTCTCCCTGATGGGAGCCAGCATTTTAGCGGTAGGTGTTATCGCGTTTGTCATCTCCACTCTGTTATCCGGAAAAATAGCACAATACAGCGTATTAATTGAGCACGAAGTCAAAGCAACCACACTGGCAGATTCTATCAATCTGAATTTCAAGCGGCAGGTACAGGAATGGAAAAATGTATTGCTCAGAGGACACAACGACGACGATCGAAACAAGTACTGGCAGCGATTTCAGGAAAGGCATGAGCAGGTTCAAAAAGACGCAAAGAAATTCCTCAACCTTAAAATTGATGATAGCTACCTGACGCGCATGCAGGAGTTCATCAACGTTCACCAAAACCTTGAAGCGCAATATAAACAAGGCTATCAGGTATTTTTGCAAAGTGAGTTTGCTCACAAGGTAGCAGACAAGGCGGTCAGGGGAATCGACAGAGAACCCACTAAACTACTGGAATCCTTGTCAGAGTCATTGCGAAACAGCGGCCTGGAAAAGAGTCAGACATTAAGCGAAAGGGCGGAATCCACCACATTTTGGGGTGCAACCGTGATACTTCTGGCCATTGTAGTCAGCATGACGTTGTCGGCACTTTTCATGAACTACAAAGTGGTTTATCCCATCACCACCCTTATCCAACACCTTTACAAGGTGAGTAAAGGCAATTTTAAAGATGAGCTGAGCTTTTTTCGGGACGATGAAATCGGACAGATGTCCAAAGCCATTGAGTTACTGCGTCGCAGTCTGAATGCCACCTGTAATGAAATGGCCACTGTACAGGGTAATCTGGATCAGGTGTCTGCGAGTTTACACGACAGTGCCAAAGCCATTGACATGGGCGCCAAAGACCAAAACCGTGGCACAGACAGAGTCAGTGTATCAATGCAAAGTATGACGGAAATGGCACGCAGAATAACGGATAGTGCCAATGAAGCTTCCGTAGCGGCTTCACAGGCTGACGAATATGCCTCCCAAAGCATTACGGTAATGCAGGAGACTATCGATACCATTACCCATTCTTCCGGGCAAATTAATGATACTGCCAGTGTGATTAATAAGTTAGATGAAGACGCCAGAAATGTCGGAACCGTACTGGACGTGATCAAAAGCATTGCCGAACAAACGAACCTGTTAGCACTGAATGCCGCCATTGAGGCTGCCAGAGCCGGTGAACAGGGCCGCGGATTTGCTGTTGTTGCCGATGAAGTCCGCACCCTGGCGGCAAAAACCCAACAATCCACCGAAGAAATTCAGGATATTATCGCAAATGTGCAGACGGGGGCTAAAAACGCAGTATCAGCCATTCAGTTGGGCGAAAAAAATTCACAGGTTAGTGTCGATAAAGTGCTGGAAGCGGATAAAAATCTGAAATCAGTAACCGGTGCTATTAAGCAGATAAACGAACTGAACAAAGAAATAGCCGACGCCATTGCAGAGCAATCTGATGTGGCCATGGAGATAGAACAGAATATTCTGGGGCTGGCGGAAATTGCTGCCGTTAATGAACAACACGCTGAAAGTTGTAATCAGGATAATGTCACGCTCTCAGAAGTGAAAAACAGCATGGCGGTACTTATCGCTCGCCTGATGGGGCAAAAAGTATAACGCAAAAAACACCCCGGATGACTGAGTTACCGCTCAGTCATCTTTCATCAGGGTCTTGGCGATATCTTTTAACCTGTCCCGCTCGATTTTTTTAATATCCATAACAAACATGATCTGTAACAACAGATCTGCCCCTAAAATTCCTTTGTTAACTTTGTTGCGCAGATTGTCAGCGGACTGGATTACAGCTATCTCTGCCAACTTGTCACTCAGGTCCTGGTAACGAATCCCTTTTAAACTCATTTCCGATTTAATCAGACGCTGCACTACCAAGCGCCAGTTTACTGATTCCATTATCCACTCCAAATATCACGTTTGTGATTTATAATTTACAAATAATTACGTTTTTATTCAAACAAATAATTTGACGGATGGGAAAATAATAGCCTATGCTAGTCACCAGACTAAATAACCCGGAG
Source organism: Planctobacterium sp. R6 (assembly GCF_055755215.1). NCBI lineage: Bacteria > Pseudomonadati > Pseudomonadota > Gammaproteobacteria > Alteromonadales > Alteromonadaceae > Planctobacterium > Planctobacterium sp. R6. Next base: position 90,773 of record NZ_JBVTQY010000001.1, on the reverse strand, counting down.
AGGAACAATGCATTGGGATCTTGACCAGTTAGAAACGCTCATTGGTAAAGAATCAGATTTAGTTGTCACACGCGAAAATGATTGCCTGCTGATAGCAAACCAGGATGGAATCGACGCATGGCTTGCCATCAGCGGCGAACAGATTTTAGTGGAATCATTACTTTTTGCTACCAGCGAAGTTAACAATCCAGCCGAATTAAACGACGCCATATTGCGCACCCATATGATGTTTCCATTGACCACAGTGGGTATCTCAGATATTTCAGGTGAAAGTTACTACACCGCCTTTGGCTCCCTTAGTGCACAGTCCAAAGAATCCAGTGTCCTGATCGAGATTCATACCCTGTTCGACAATGTTGAAGCCTTTATCGATGCCTGGCACGAATATTTAAACTAACCCATTTCATCCATCTGAGGAGATGTACTATGTCTGTTTGGAGAAAACTTGTCACTGCCGTAAAAGGCGGTGTCACTGAAGCTGCCGAATCAGTGGCAGATAATCAGGCTATCCGAATCCTGGAACAGGAAATCCGCGAAGCCAAAGAAGAACTGCGTAAATCGGATCACGCCCGCACGCAAATTTTAGCGAAATGTAAACTGGCGCAGCAAAAAGTCGACGGTTTGCAAAAGTCTATCAGTGAATATGAAGAGCACGCCCGCAAAGCGATTGACACAGATCGTCAGTTGGCGCTGGACTGCGCTCAACGTGTTACTGAATTAACCGAACAATTGCAGACAGAGCAAACTTACCTTGACCAGTTCAAAAAGTCTGAGGTACAACTAGCCAATAACATCAGTCAGGCGAAAGCGAATTTACGCCGACTGGAGCAACAGGTTGATATGGTCAAGGCCACTGAGTCTGTGCAAAAAGCACAGGTGGCAGTGTCTTCCCGTCACCTTGGGGCAAACAGCAAAATGAAAACGGCGACAGAATCATTAGATCGCATTCAGAAGCGCCAGAACTTGCGTGCCGCCGAGCTGGAGGCCGCAGAGGAACTGGCAGCCGATGAAAGCACCGATGATCTGGAAAAGCGCCTACAGGCTGCCGGTGTCAAAGGTGGTAGCAATTCAGCAGAAGATGAGTTGAGTCGAATTTTAGGAAAATGATATACAAACTACGCAAAGTTTTAATGCGTTACTTTACTCAAATGCGCTGGCACACCATTGTGCTGGCGCTTTTGCTTTACGGAATAAGCAGTTGGTGGTTTATGCAACTGGCCGGAGAAAGTGCATTAACCAACCCGACGGATTTTGTTTACTGGATGGTGGTGACCGGCTCCACCGTGGGTTATGGTGATTATTCCCCCACCACCGTCGCCGGTAAATACGTCGTTGCCTTTTACATCATTCCTGTTGGCCTGAGTATCTTTGCGTTTGTTTTGGGACGAGCTGCTGCGTTTGTATCTGCACAGTGGCACAAAAAAGCGAGGGGGTTAAAACCTGTGCATTTATCAAATCATATTTTGTTAATCGGCTGGAACGGCGAACGCACGTTGCACCTGTTAAAGTTGTTACTTCGCGAACGCGAGTACACCGGTGACGATCAGTCTATTGTATTGTGCGTAAAGGTAGATGTTGAAAATCCGATGCCAGACCAGATTGAGTTCGTCAAAGTGAACTCCTTTAGTCAGGACGCTGATATGGACAACGCCAGCATCGACGCTGCGGCGACCATCATCGTGGACAATCCTCAGGATGACCTCACCATGACCACTAGCTTATACGCCAGTCATCGCAACCCCAATGCCCACATTCTGGCCTATTTCCAGGATGAAAGTCTGGTCAAGCTACTGACAGAACACTGCCCCAATGTCGAATGTATGCCCAGTGTCGCGGTAGAAATGCTAGCCAAATCGGCATTTGACCCAGGTTCCAGTAAATTGCATTTTGATCTGCTGGACGTGTACGCCGGGCAGGCTCAGTATTCGGTAGCGGTACCACAACTGGATAATTCCATCAGCACTGCCACCTTATTTACAGAATTTAAAAAACAATATAACGCTACTCTGATCGGCCATGCCAAAGCAGAAAATTTAAAGGAAATTGAACTGAATCCGGCATTAGACACCCATATTTCAGGCGGCGATAAACTCTATTACATCGCCGATAAACGCATTACCGATATTGAATGGCAGAAACTTTATGTTTAGTAAACTGTTTGGCTCTAAAGAAAAGAAACTGTCTCCCACAGAAAAAGCGCCGGAAATAATGGGCCTGTACCTGGGCGGCTCTTTTGAACTGGATGCCCTTAAACTTAAACTCCTGCAGCCACAACTGATCATTGAAAACGCCGCCAGTCACCACCTGATCCAGGCGGTGGGAGAAGTCAATCTGGATACCGGTGGCAAGATCCTGCGCTTCTACACTGATGATGATGCATATTTACAAGTGGTAATGGATGGCGGCGACACAGAAAACCATATTACAGACGTCAAGCTTTGGTATTTTTATGATACCAAAACCGTGGGCTCTGAAAATCAGTGGCAGAGTTTACTCAAACAGGAAATTTCACAACCGGAATATTCACTAGAAGGCTGTCAATTCCAGCGCGTTTGGGACGCCGTTGGCGAGGAATCACCGCCGGTAGCCATGACCGAAAAAACCTACGAAGAAGATGGTGATACCAGCACCACGGATCAATTTGTTATGCTTTACGAGCGTGACCTGGGCGATGACAACTTTGAAGCTCTGATGGTGTCTGGTGAAGAGAAAATCATTAATAATAATCATGACCGTTGCCTGGTGATCAGCACCGGTTTTAATATTAATCCTGCAGATTTACGAATTAACGGCTAAAACAAGGAGCACACAATGACCGACACTATTTTGGAGTCCATCGCAGGCCTGGCTAACTTTGGGATTTATTTTGTTATCTCAATCCTGATGTTATTCGTGTTTAAGTTTATTTTTACGGCTATCACGCCACATGATGAATGGTTGCTGGTGAAAGAAGAAAAAAACGTTGCTGCCGCGATAGGATTTGGCGGGTCTATGGTGGGCTTTAGCATTGCGCTGGCCGGCGCCGTGTCCAACTCAGCCAATCTCATCGACTTTGTAGTGTGGGGCATTGTGGCAATCGTAGCGCAAGGCCTGGCATTTGCCCTGTTGCGCTTTACCTTTATGCCGCGCATCGTGAAACGCATTGAAGACAATGAAGTGTCTGCCGGTGTTATGTTGGCGGCGATGTCGTTGTCTGTTGGTTTGTTAAATGCCGCCTGCATGAGTTGGTAACAGGAGGTTACTATGACTACAGAAACCAAATCCGGTGCCAAACGAAGTCGTGCCTTAAATCGGGAACAATACCGTAAACAGCATCAAATCAAACCCCTGTCGCTGGGTATTGCCTCGGTATTTTTGGCCGCAGCCTGCAGTGATAACCGTCAGGAAGCGATGGTATTTACCAGCCTGAATGATTGTCAGTATCAGCTCCCTGACTACGCCGAGCAATGCCAGATGGCCTACGAAAAAGCCCTGGCAGAAGCGGCAGAAACAGCCCCTAAATATGGTTCACAAGCGGATTGTGAGCACGAGTTTGGCTCAGATCAGTGTGTGGTGTATCGCAATGAGTCGGGCAACAGCTGGTTTATGCCACTGATGGCGGGCTATATTATCCGGGATTTGCTGGAACCCAGACGCTACTCACAACCCTTATTTACCTCCTACTCCCGGTATTCACCCTACCGATATCGCTGGATAGGTGCAGGTGGTTACGATTATGGCGATTTTCGCAAACGAGAATTAAAAGTATCGAAATCTTACACCAAACCACCAGCTGTCAACCGTACCATCAATCGCGGTGGCTTTGGTTCTTCGGTGAGAGCTAAATCCAGTTGGGGTAAAAGCAGTAGTCGCAGTGGATGGGGTGGTTAACCCCAGCAACGCTGTATGATACGTATACCAACACAAGAACGCCCTCACTGGCGCAAGCAGGCTGATGAGTATGGTTTCAGATTCCATACTATGTACGGCCAGGCCTACTGGGATGAAACGGCCTACTACCAATTTACGCTGCAGCAGATAGAGCAACAAATCGAAGACCCCAGCGCGGAACTGCATCAAATGTGTTTGCAGGCGGTTGATTTGGTGGTCAGCGATGAATACTGGCTCAATAAGTTCCAGATCCCTGAGGCTTTTTGGCAAAGTACTGCCGACGCCTGGCGCGACCAAACGCCTTCTTTATATTCCCGGTTAGATTTGGTTTTTCATAAAGACAAACCTGTTAAGCTGCTGGAAAACAATGCTGATACGCCCACCAGCTTATACGAATCCGGTTTTTGGCAATGGCTGTGGCTGGAAGATATGGTAAACAGCGGCAAAATCAGTAAATCAGCCGACCAATTTAATTCGCTGCAGGAAAAACTCATCGCGCAGTTGCAGGTTATTCAGCACTGGTACAAAGCAGATACGTTGCATTTTGCCTGTTGCCAGGATACCGAGGAAGACCGTGGTACGGTTCAGTATCTGCAAGATTGCGCCAGAGCCGGCAATATCAACAACCGGTTTCTTTTTATCGAAGATATTGGTTTGGCAGACACCGGATATTTTACCGATCTGGAGGATAACGCCATCGCCTTGCTATTCAAACTCTACCCCTGGGAGTTTATGATGCAGGAAGAGTTTGGCTCAGCCATCATTGAATCGCCGACGCAATGGATTGAACCCATGTGGAAGGCTATTTTATCCAACAAAGCCCTGTTGCCACTGCTGTGGAAAATGTTCCCTAACCACCCCAACCTGCTGCCCGCCTGGTTTGAAGAAGATCTGGCGAGCGCCAGTGAATCCAAACTGGTAAAGAAGCCGCTCTTCTCCCGTGAAGGGGCTAACATTTCGGTGCTGGAAAACGGCGAGGTACAACACTGTGTCGATGGACCATATGGCGAAGAAGGGTTTATCTACCAGAGTTGGTACCCACTCCCTAAGTTTGGTGATAACCACACGCTCATCGGCTCATGGTTAGTGGACGATCAACCGGCCGGTATTTCCATCAGGGAAGATACCCAGCCGATTACTCAGGATTTATCTCGCTATTTACCGCATATTATTTTGTGACACTTTTTCCAAATATCCGGCATCCGAACGTGCCAAAATAAGGTATAAACAAGCGTCCTACTCTCACTACAGGAGCCATTTTTGAGTTCACCCTACAGCCTCGAAGAACAACTGAATTTTACATTGCGCCTGTTCGTATTATTGACGGTACTGGAATTGCTCAATTTAGTGACCGGGCGCCAGTTAAATCACCTGGCGCTAGTGCCTCGAGAAATTGACGCTCTGGGAGGCATTTTTATCAGTCCGTTTTTGCACGGAAGCCTGATGCATTATGCCTCTAACATTATCCCCATCTGCCTGTTCAGCCTGTTGGTGATGCAATATGGCCGTAAGGTCTGGTGGCAGGCCAGTGCTTTTATCCTGGTGTGTACCGGAATATTAGTATGGCTGTTGGGCAGAGACGCATATCACCTCGGCGCTTCCGGTATGGTGTACGGCTATTTCGGCTTTTTATTATTTGCCGGCTTTATCAGCCGCAGTATTAAGTTGATACTGATCTCCCTGTTAGTGGGCTTTTTTTATGGCGGACTCATTTTCGGCGTATTGCCCATGCGGCCTTATATTTCCTGGGAATCCCACCTGTTCGGCTTTGTGGTGGGTATCGGCGCTGCGCGATTATTTGTGAAAAAAGTCAGAAAATAGGTCAAATTCCACCGGCAATACCTGCAACTTTGGTTCAGGCAGCGGTATAATCCAGTCACTTTAAAAATATGCAAATCCCATGACCCAAGTAAATAAGCAAAACACTCACCAGCAACCACAACAGGGCGGCTTTTTTGGCAACCTGCTGTTTAATATCATTTTACCCACCCTGATCCTCACCTATCTCAGCAAACCTGAGTATCTTGGACCGGCTATGGGTATCGTTGTCGCCCTGGCGTTCCCCATTGGATATGGCATTAAGGATCTAACCTCTTCCGGAAAAATAAACCCGTTTTCCGTCCTGGGCATCATTAGTGTCTCCCTGACTGGTGGTTTTAGCTTAATGGAGCTGGACCCGCAATATATCGCGGTTAAAGAAGCGGCGATACCTGCTATCATTGGTATTGCAGTGTTAGTGAGTAATCGCACACAATATCCATTAGTGAAGACTTTTATTCTGAATGAACAACTGATTAATCTGCCACTGCTCAATAGTGCATTAGCGGCAAAAAACAACCTGCAAGCCTTTGAACGCAAAGTGGCACAAAGCTCTATGATAGTGGCCGGTTCGTTCTTTTTATCCGCCACCTTAAATTACATTCTGGCAAAGGTTTTACTGATAAGCCCACCAGGTACGCCGGAATACAATGAAGAGCTGGGTAAAATGACAGCGATGAGTTATCCGGTGATAGTGATCCCCAGCATGATTGTTTTGTTCATTGCGCTGTGGTTTTTATTCAGCCAAATGAAAAAACTCACCGGCCAGGACATTGAAACCTTTTTAAACGAAGCACAACAAGAGCAACAAAAAGGCTAACCGAGGCGGTTATACAGAAGGTCTGTTGCACTTTTCAGTACAGATTTTGTTCTGAACAGGCGTGTTATAGTCGCGAAACAGACCCTAATCACAGAAAAAGGCGATAACCATGACAATTACCGGTAAATTTGACGTTACACTGACACCAATGGAGCCCCATATCCAGGGACAACACGGCGTTAATCTGGGCCGTATGGCCATCGAAAAAACCTTTCACGGCGACTTATCGGCCAACAGTCGTGGTGAAATGCTCAGCGCCATGACGGCAATACAAGGTTCAGCAGGCTATGTGGCCATCGAGCAGGTTGAAGGAAGTCTTGAGGGCAAGCAAGGCAGTTTTGTACTTCAACACTTTGGCGTGATGTGCGCGGGAGAGAACCGTCTGATTTTAGAGGTAGTGCCAGATTCAGGTACCGCAGAACTGACAGGGTTAACGGGCAAGATGCATATTCGAATCGAAGGTGGCGTACACTTCTACGACTTCGCGTACCAGCTCGACTAGCTCAGCATCAGGAAACCCGTTTTTCAGTGGCCACCAGATAGACGCCGGTCATCACCAAACTGATACCGATAATATGCGCAACACCAAAGGGTTCCTGTAACAACGCAACGGCAAACAATGCGGTAATCACCGGCCCAAGCCCCCCTAAAATACTGACGTGTTGTGGGCCAATACGACTGATAGCGGCAGCAATCAGCAATGACGGGATCACGGTACACAGAATCGCCAAAACCAACACATGAAGATAAACCTGCCAGGGCAGGTTCACTATCTGCACTTCCCCCATGATGGTCAGGTGTAGTGCAACAGACACTGAAGCCACCAGCATTGCCAGACAGGTAAACGCCTGAGAGCCAAGGTTTGCAATACCGGTTTTACTCAGTATCAGATACCCACCAAATGCCGCAGCACTGATCATGACCAGGCTTCCCCCCCACAAAACTTCAAGCATGTTACTCTGAATTTCGACGCCCAATACCACCAGAATACCCAACCAGGTTGCCGCCAACGCAAAAATGGTATTGCGTCCGGGAATGGTTCGCCAGATCAGCCAGCTAAACAACATCACAAAACCAGGATAGGTGAACAAAATGAGTCGTTCCAGCTGAGCACTGATCAACGTCAGGCCCATCAGATCCAGTAAGCTGGCCAGGTAATAGCCCAGCACACCCGACCACAAAATCACCCATTTGTTGGTGTGTATCTTTGTCCATGAAAGTGCATGGCGTTTGTGGGAAAAACCTAAGATCAGTAAATATACAGGCGCTGAAAACAACATTCTCAAGGCTATTACCTGATAGGCGTCCACGTCGTATTGATAAGCCAACTTGATGACAATGGACTTAAAAGAAAACAAAATAGTGCCAAAGATAGCCAACAGGATACCCAGTGAGCGTTGTCCGGAAATAAATTGGTATGGGGATAACATGACGATCCGTTGAAGTTGCGAGCGCGCAACTATACTGAAAAAGACAATACAGGGTAGCAATTTCGCCATTAAAACCAAAATACAGATATGGCATAGTCAATAGCTGAAGTTCAATGACCAGGAGGCTACTTATGACTGACTTTTCAGGACACGATGCCAACAATACCGATACCTGGTGGCGGGGGGCCGTCATTTATCAGATATATCCGCGCAGTTTTTGCGATGCCAACCAGGATGGGATCGGCGATCTAAAGGGCATTATCAGCAAACTGGATTATATTCATTCACTCAATGTGGATGCCATCTGGATATCGCCTTTTTTTACCTCACCAATGAAAGACTTTGGTTATGATGTCAGCAATTACCGGGAAGTAGATCCGATATTCGGTCAGCTTGACGACTTTAAAGAACTGCTCCGTCATGCCCATGCCCGCAACATCAAAGTGATAATTGATCAGGTGTTAAGTCATACTTCCGATCAACATCCCTGGTTTGTTGAGAGTCGTCAGGATAAAAACAACGCCAAAGCTGATTGGTATGTGTGGCAGGACCCATTGGGAGATGGCACACCGCCCACTAACTGGCAAAGTGTGTTTGGTGGCTCTTCCTGGCAATGGGACAGTCGTCGCCAGCAGTACTATTTACATAATTTTCTGGTCAGCCAACCCGACTTAAACTTCCACAATCCAGAGGTGCAACAGCAAATGCTGGCAGAAATGCAGTTCTGGCTGGACCTGGGTGTGGATGGATTTCGCCTTGATACGGTGAATTATTACTTTCACGATGACCAATTGCGCAACAATCCGGGACTCAGGCAGGACAGGCGCAAACTGTTTAATCCTTACGACTTTCAGTCTCATCTGTACGACAAAAACCGTCCACAAAGCATTGCCTATACACAGCGCATGCGCCATCTACTAAATCAATATCAGGCCCGCATGTTGATGGGTGAAATTGGTGATAAAAATGCCGAAAAAATGATGCAGGACTACACCGGCGGCCAGAATAAACTGCACACGGCGTACAGTTTCCGGTTGTTAAACGAAGAGTTTGGCGCACAATATTTCGCCGATGTTATTGCTCAGCAGGAAGCCTTACTCACGGATGGATGGCCCAGTTGGGCATTTAGCAATCACGATATTACCAGGGTGCTATCCCGCTGGGGAGACCGCTTTGAACAGCAGGATAATTTAGTCAAATCCCTGTTGGCCTTTTTGTTTTGTTTGCGCGGCAGTGTCTGCCTCTACCAGGGCGAGGAGTTGGGCCTGCCGGAAGCGACGTTAACGTTTGAACAACTACAGGACCCCTGGGGCATTACCTTCTGGCCCGAATTTAAGGGGCGCGATGGCTGCCGCACCCCAATGCCATGGGACAGCAACGCGCCGAACGCCGGGTTTACTGACGCTTCCCCCTGGTTACCCGTTGCCCAAAGTCACTATCCACTAGCCGTTCAGACGCAAACCCAGGCCCCCGACTCAGCACTTAACTTCACCCAGCAATTTCTGGCTTTTCGCAAGACCCAGGCTGCACTTATTTGCGGTGATATCCACCAGATAAACGCTGACGGTGAGCTGCTCAGCTTCCGTCGCGTTGACGATACTAAGGCATTGCAATGCCTGTTCTGGTTTAGTGACCAGCCGCGACAGATAACAAAAACAGGGAACATTCTTAGTCAGAGCGATACCCTGGTGATCGAAAACGACCAGCTGACGTTTAAAGGACCGGGATTTGTTATTTTTCAGCAAACGCCCGTTCAACCTGCTGATACACAATGACAATTGACGACTGCAGCCATTGAAAGATAACCTGAAAGCAACTCACAAAAACAACGAGCAATTATGTCAGAAGAACAACACATACTTTTAAAAGCATTGACGATTACCGATTACCAACAGGTAAAAACGCTGATGGATGAAGCCTACCCGGATTTGGGCGGAGCCTGGCCACGTCATACGCTGGAACGCCTGGTGAAGCACTTTCCGGAAGGGCAAATAGGTGTGTTTGAAGGCGAAACCCTGGTGGGCTTAGCCTTTTCTCTGCGCGTGGATTACCAAAAGTTTTCCAACCCTCACACCTACGATGACATCGTAGACAGCAACGATAATGTTAAAGGCAATGACGATGGCGACGCCATTTATGGCCTGGATGTGGTAATCGCGAAGAGTCACAGAGGTATGCGTTTGGGTCGACGATTATACGATGCGCGTAAAGATGTCTGTCGACAATACAATCTGAAAGGCATACTGGCCGGAGGTCGCATCCCAAACTACCACCAACATGCGGAGCAACTGACGCCACAAGAATACATCAACGAAGTGGCGAATCACGCCATCTATGATCCGATCCTCAGTTTCCAGTTATCCAACGACTTCCGGGTTATCCGGTTGTTGCGCAAATACATTCCCGAAGACGAAAAATCCGGCGGTTTTGCCACCCTGCTGGAATGGAACAACATTTTGTATGAACCCGCGCAAACGGTATTTACCATGCCGAAACCGATAGTACGGGTAGGCGCAGTACAGTGGCAGATGCGGGAAGTAGACTCACTGGAAGAGCTGCTTTCTCAGGTAGAATACTTTGTGGATACCGTGTCTGATTATCAGAGTGATTTCATCGTGTTCCCGGAATTTTTTAATATGCCGCTGATGGGCCTGAAAAAGAAAGTAAATCAGCAAATCGAGGCCATCCATTATCTGGCTACCTACACCAATCAGATTGTGGAAGCCATGTCGCAAATGGCGGTGGAATATAATGCCAATATCATTACCGGCTCTATGCCGATTATGGAAGAGGGAGAGTATTACAACGCGTCTTTCCTGTGCCATCGCAGTGGCAAAATTGACGAGCAACGCAAAATTCACATCACCCCGCATGAACGCAACGACTGGGCATTAAAAGGCGGCTCGGATCTTCAGGTGTTTGAAACCGACGCCGGACGGGTCGGTATATTGATTTGTTATGATGTGGAATTCCCGGAACTGGGTCGCCTGCTGGCAACCCAGGGGTTAGATATCTTGTTTGTGCCCTTCTGGACTGACACGAAAAACAGCTATTTACGGGTGCGACTGTGCGCTCAGGCCAGAGCCATCGAAAACGAGTGTTATGTGGTGATTGCCGGTAGTGTAGGCAACCTGCCACAGGTGGAAAGTCTGGATGTACAATACGCACAATCAGCGGTGTTAACTCCGTCTGATTTTCCCTTTCCTCATGACTCGATTCTCAATGAAGCTACCCCCAACACTGAGATGTTGTTATTTTCCGATCTGGATATGACTAAGCTGAAAATATTGCATAGCGAAGGCACGGTGCAAAATCTGAAAGACCGACGAGATGATCTCTACAAGGTGAGCTTTGTGAAAAAATAACCCGGTAATCAGCGTCAGGTGCGGGATTCCGCACCGAAGCTTAACAGGTGGCCGTCCGGGTCCTGAATGCTGAATTCCTGCATGCCATACTCGGTTTGTTTAAGCGCGGTTGGTTGAAACTTTTTCTTCAGCAAGGCATCGTGTAGGGCTTTAATATTGGCGGGATAAAAATAAAAATTAACCGCCCAGTTATGATTCAGCAACGGGTCAATCGCGGCGTCTGCCTGCGGCGCAGATTCTGACTCAGACAGCATAAATTCGGTACCATCAGCGGCAATGATGCCCCAACGAAAGTGAATGAGTTCTTCCATCGGGCTGAGTAATTCAAACCCCAGTGCATCCTGATAAAAGTCCAGACTTCTGAATATGTCTTTGACATTCAGCATGGGGGTCATCTTTCCGGGTCCGGTCATCAGTATTTCCCTTTTTAACGTTTGCCTTCAAGCACTTCTCTCATGCGTTCCTGAGCACATTTAATCAACATATCGGGTTGGAATTTGGAAATAAAGCGGTTGCAGCCCACTTTCTCCACCATCGCCTCATTAAAATTACCACTTAACGACGTATTCAGAGTAATGAACAGGTCTTTTAATCTGGCGTCCGCTCGCACTTCAGCGGTTAACATATAACCATCCATTTCCGGCATTTCAGCGTCAGTAAACATCATTAATATTTCATCGTTGATGGATTTACCCTGATCTGCCCACTGTTTTAATAAACGCAGCGCCTGCAAACCATCCTGACGCTCGATCACCTCAATACCCACCTGCTTCAGCGATTCTTTGATCTGCTGTCTGGCAGTGTTGGAATCGTCAACAATTAAGACCCGCTTGCCTTTCAGATGTTCATTGACTTCATCATCCAGAATTTCTTTGGAGACCTTAATATCATAGGAAACGATTTCAGCCAGTACTTTCTCGACATCGATGATCTCAACTATCTGCTTGCGACCTTCTAAATCAATTTGAGTAAACGCCGTCAGGTAGTTGTTTTTACCCGCGCTGTTTGGTGGCGGCAGGATCTCAGCCCAGGATAAATTGGTGATACTCAAAACCGGACCGATTAAAAACCCCTGCACGGTACGGTTGTATTCGGTGATAATCACATTGCGGTTATCACCCAAGGGCGATGGCGGCATTTTTATCGCCCGACGCAAATCCACAATGGGCACTGACAAACCACGCAGACTGGCAACTCCGCACAAGTGTTCATGCGACCCAGGCATCTGAATCATTTGCGGCACAGGGATCACTTCCCGTACCTTAAACACGTTCATAGCAAAAATCTGTTGTGAATTCAGACGAAAAAGTAAAAGCTCGAGGCGGTTTTCACCCACTAACTTTGTACGCTGATCAACAGAGGCAAGAAGACCTGACATTTCACACCTGTAAGCAAAGCCCAGAATTGACTGCGACTTCGTGAATTAGATTTTAAAACTTTACATCTAATGTAGTATTCGGGCAAATGTGAATGGCGATTTTTACAATTGAACCCCTGACCAGGAAAACGTATGCTGCAGACTTCAGGATGTTTTTTGAACCCGAGGTTTAGGTGTTAAAAAGGGCAATACTCATCAGTCAGGTGGTTTTCGGCTTGGTTTCGTTGTCGTTATTGGCAAGGGAAACACCAACACTGTCATTGTGCATTGACCATTACCCACCTTTGCAAATCGTACTGGAGAATGGTCAGGCAACCGGCGAAAATGTCGAAGTAGCACGACAGTTCGCTCAAAATCTCGGCTATCAACTCACGTTTACCACTGATATTCCCTTTAAACGCTGCCTGCAATGGCTGGAAGATGGCGAAGTTGACCTGATGATAGGCCTGCTGGACTCAGCACAACGACAGCAAAACTACCACATGTTTTTGTACGACGATCACACCATCAAGCGTTTTTTTATCCGCAATGAAGCAGAGGATATTTTAGACTTTTCAGACCTTGCGGGTCTCAATATCGCAGTGGTCAGAGGCGCGAGACAATTTGACCTTTTCGATAATGCGCCTGGTGGTTATTTTAACCGGGTTGCAGTCAACACCTTACCCGCCGCCTTCGGCATGTTAGCCAAAGGCCGAGTCGATGCCGTCGTTTGTACTGATTATTACGGTACCAACATTGTAAAAAGTCACCCTGAATTTACAGATTCCATAAAGCAGGCCAGTTATCAGGTAATCAATGGGACCAAAGTTTATATCGCGCTTTCCCGTCAGTCCGAATTTGCCTTTGATGCCCAACGCATGAATCAAAAGGCAATTGAGATGTACTTATCCGGTGAGTTTGAACAATTGATGCAAACCTTCCAGCGCCACAACCCTCAGTGGTATTAGCAAAATTTGAAATAAAATACCAACGCGCCCGGTTTTTATTGTCAGATAATCTAACCGGACAGAACCAATGAAAAAATTGTTAGTATGGTGTTTTGCTTTATTGTTTAGTGCAGCCAGTGTGGCTGACGAACCTGTGTACCGTTCCTTTTTCGGCGATGAGGCCATTGATGGTTATGACACTGTCGCCTACTGGACAGATAGTCAGGCTATTGAAGGCAAGAAAGAGTTTACCTATGAATACAAGGGTGCAAAATGGCGCTTCGCATCACAGAGCAACATGCAGTTGTTCATTGCTGATCCGGAAAAGTACCTGCCTGAGTATGGCGGTTACTGTGCCTGGGCTATGGCTGATGATCGCCTGGCAAGCGTAGACGGTGAAGCCTGGACACTGTTTGATGGCAAACTTTACCTGAATTACAACAAGAGCGTCATGGAGGACTGGCGGGAACAAAAAGCGCTGTTTGTTGAGCAAGGCAACGGATTTTACAAAGAACGATTCCCCGAGCAAGTACAATCCGCCCGGTATTAACGCCCCCCTTCAAACTAAATGTCGCTGCGCCTGCTCCTGTTAAAGTCTGCAGGCGACAGCCAGCACGGTGTATTGCAATTGCCTTTTGACCAGGCTGGAATTCGCTATCTATCCCGTATTCAACAATAGCTGCCGCTGATCAATCATTTATCGTGAGAAAGTTGTCGCTTTTCGCACAAAACCCATTCCTTTGGTTATACTCTGAGAATACTGAGAGATTGAATGCTGCCCGTTTCCCCAAAATAAGGGAAAGCCACTGAACACAGCATCTTAAGGAACCGCGTTTGACCAAACCTGATTACACCATTACAGCGTCCCGTTCTGGCTATATCAGCCTCTATCTGGCACTTTTTATCGGTTTTATCGCCACGGGATACATCCTCTCGTTTGTTACCTTTCAGTCACAGGTAATGCCCATCTGGTTACCCGCGGGCATCGCACTTTCGGGTTGTTTTATCCTTGGACCGCGTTTTTATCCCGCCGTATTACTGGGCTCATTTATTTTTAACTGCTCGGTTACCCCCGGCTTTCAACTTACCGCGGTGTTTACATCGGTGGGCCTGCAAAACTTAATTATCGCATGTGGTGCTACACTACAGGCGATTGCAGGCGCACTGCTGCTCAGGTACTGGACCGGCAACCCCATGCACGTGGATAGCGCCAGAGTCGTCAAATTCATTGTATTTGTTGGCGTCTTACTCAATTTGTTATCTGCCAATATCGGCGTCTGGTCATTAAGCGAATTCAATCCCAGTTACAATCACGATGACTATTGGACCAATGTGGTTTTCTGGTGGTTGGGAGACTCGCTGGGTGTTTTGATGGCAACGCCATTGCTTCTGTGCCTGATGGAAATCAACAGTGTAAAACAACAAATACGACAAGCCCGTTTTGTGGTCATTTCGGCTGTGATTTGTTTGTTTGTGTCGGTGGTTTCAATCTCCTGGTTTTTTATCGAAAAAGAAAAGAATACATCGCTCAACTGGTTGCAAAAGGAAGCCCAGCAAATTGAAAACCAGGTATACAGAGAGCTTACAAAAACCATAGTGCAACTGGGAGAAGTATCCACCTTTGTTCAGCAAAACCCGGCACTCAGTAAAACTGAATTTGAAGACAAAGCCAAAGTCTATACGGCCAATTCAGAAGTGCTTAGTTCAATCTCCTGGAACCCGATAATTGACGCTGAAGATGTGCAACAGCACGAGATGCTACTGCAGCAAATTTATCAGTATGATGTCTCTATTGAAGGTCGCCCTCTGACCCCGTCGGACCCGATTAATTATATAAAATATGTATATCCGGAAGAAGGCAACCGCAGTGCTATTGGCTACAATGTATTTTCCAACCCGGTGCGCAAAAACACTTTAAATACCATTTTGCAAAACTTTCAGCCTCGCGCCACTCCGATCGTACATCTGGTTCAGGATGAGCTGCCCATTCCCGCATTTTTGTTGTACTTTCCGGTTATTCAAAATCAATCGACACATCTCAGCCAGGCCAGTATTAAAGGCATGGTAACCGGCGTGTTTTACACCAAGATTCTGATGAAACAGGCCCTCAATGCCACTGATAAAGAGGTGTTTTTTGTCGAAACGTTTGAAGCAGACAAAGACATTCCGTTTTTCAAAAACTTTGAAGGAAACGATAAAGCGGTTGCACATAACTACTTCAAAACGATTGATATCAACCTGATTGGACAATCCTGGAAAATCAAACTCACCCTGAATCAGGGGTATATCTCAGCCCGTCAAAACAATGCTTTTGGCCCGCTGTTTTTATTGCAGGTGTTCACGGTAGCGGGCATCATTCTGATCGTGTTGATGATGAATTCGCAACAACAGTTTCTGGACAACCTGGTGGACGGCAAAACGGCCTCTTTGCGGGAAGCGACGATAAAAGCCAAACAGGCCAGCCAGGCTAAAAGTCGATTTTTAGCCAATATGAGCCACGAGATCCGAACCCCGATGAACTCAGTAATTGGTTTTGCACAACTTGCCAACACCAGTGACAACGTGGACGAGATAAAATTTTATCTCAATAAAATCAGCACCTCCTCGAAATTACTGCTTAACATCATTAACGATATTTTGGATATCTCAAAAATCGAATCAAATAAATTTGAACTGAGTGTTGAGACCTTCAGTGTCTCTGAGTCAATTCACTCTGTCAGCGAGATGTTTAGTGCCTTAGCAGAAGACAAAAACCTGTACTGGCGGTTTAAAAGTGCCATCCCGCAAGACCTCTGTGTACTTGGCGACAAAACCCGCTTCGAGCAGGTATTGATGAACCTGTGCAGCAACGCACTTAAATTTACCAGTACAGGGGGGATATCGTTGCTCTGCTGGCTCACCGATTCATCAGATGGTTATGCCAGTTTAAAAATAGATGTAATCGATACCGGAATTGGTATTTCAGAGGAAAAGCGCAAAGAGCTGTTCAAACCTTTTGTTCAGGCAGACTCCTCCACGTCCAGGCATTTTGGTGGCACCGGTTTGGGGCTTGCCATATCAAAAGAATTAAGCCAGCTTATGCAGGGCGATATTACTATCTCTGCACATCATCCGCAGGGCTCAATCTTTAGTTTCCGATCCCGCTTTTTGTTGACCGATGAGAAACCACCTCAATCTGAGGTCAGAGAGGATATCGACGTTAGTTCACTGAATTTACTGGTGGCTGAAGACAATGAAATTAATCAGCAGGTCATCGCGGCCATGTTGCAACAACTACAGGTTAACTTTCACATTGTGAGCAATGGGCAACTGGCAGTCGAGGCACTTGCTGAACAGAATTATGATGCCGTACTAATGGATTGCCAAATGCCGGTGCTTGATGGTTACGAAGCCACAAAACGACTCAGAAGTAACCGCAGTACGCAAGATCTCCCCATCATTGCGTTGACCGCCGATGCGGATTCTCAGAGCCGTGAATATGCGCTGTCGATTGGTTTCAGTGCCCACGTGACCAAACCGGTAACCATTGACGCACTGCGTGAATGTTTAGCCAATGTGGTTACGGACAAGCAACAATCAGACCTGAATAGTAGTATCTGATACCGGTTTTGAGAGTACTGATAGTCTGCCCGCACCACGCAAAAATGCTATGCTCACCTTTGCTGATTAACAAAAGGATACGATTATGTTGCCGCTGAAAGGCTTGCGAACAGGACTTCTGATACATTGCCTTGTGCTTTGTGGATATGCATTTGCGGCTCCGCCAGCAAATGAAGCAACCGCGTGCGTTATGGCACTTTACCAGGGTGGCGATGACACTATGACGCTGGCAGAAATGCGTCAGCAATGCGCATTAAAAACCGCCGCAGAACAACCGGTTAAAGACTCAGCCACCACCAAGGCCACATCGGAACAAGTTAAACCCGGCCTGATCAGCCAACGGCTTTACAACGAATCCCGTACCCAGTTCGAACCTTTTGTGATCACACCGCACCGCATGAACTACGTGTTACCCGTATACAGCACCAACACCATTAACCGTTTACCCTATGAAAATGTTAACGGCTATCAGGAAAACCTGGCTGAAGTTGAAGCTAAATATCAATTGAGTTTTAAGGTCCCCCTGCTACAGGAAGATCTGTTTATCGATGGTGATGCCTTGTACTTTGGATTTACTTTGCAGGCCTGGTGGCAAATTTATGCCGATAACATTTCAAAGCCGTTTAGAGAAACCAACTATCAACCGGAACTGTTTTACCTCGCACCGCTGGAGTGGCATCCGTTAGGAGGCAATACCGCCTTTGTGATTGGCGCAGAACATCAGTCGAATGGCCGGACTCAGGGGCTGTCCCGCAGCTGGAACCGGATTTACGGACAATTTCTGTTCGAGAAAAACAATTTTGCGTTGTCATTTCGCCCCTGGACCCGCGTTTCCGAAGATGAAAAAGCCTCCCCGTTAGATCCCAAAGGCGATGATAACCCGGACATTGAAGATTACATGGGCCATTTTGAACTGGGCATGTTATATCAATGGCATGACATGGAATTGATGTTTCAGGGACGCAATAACTTCTCAACACACAATGGTGCAATTGAACTGGGCCTGACCTTCCCACTGTGGGGCAAACTTCGGGGATACGCTACCGCATTTAATGGTTACGGAGAAAGCCTGATTGATTACAACCACAAACAAACACGCTTTGGTATCGGAATTGCCCTGAACGACATATTGTAACCGTAAGGAAGTGTTGTACTCACAACGGTAGTTTAGCGGAGATATCCGTTGCAGAAATTATCAGCTGAACTGTCTGCCGGTGTTATGCGTTGTTAAAGTCATAGCAATTCCGGCAAACATTTTTTCGGATTCATGGCTGACAAGTCACCGTGCAACCATTACAATTCAATGAATTTATCAAAGATATACACACTATTTTTACAATGAATATAGCTAAAATCGATCTCAATTTGTTGGTTTACCTGGACGTTTTATTACGGGAAGGCAGTGTCACCAAAGCCGCGAACAAACTCAGCATCACGCAACCAGCCATGAGTAACGGTCTGCGTCGTTTGCGGGATTTGTTTAATGATCCGATTTTAGTGCGTACCAGCGAAGGCATGACACCAACAGAACGTGCCCTGCAATTACAACCGGTGATCCGCGATGTTCTGAGTAAACTGGAAGCCACCATTCAACCCGAAACCGAATTTGAGCCAGAAACCAGTGAACGGACTTTCCGTATTATGGCCAGCGATTATGCAGAATCTACGCTGCTGATGGTATTGCTGGAGCAGCTTCAGGCTTTGGCACCTCACATCTCCTTAGACGTGATAACCCCCAGTGATGTGACCTACCATGATGTTGAACAGGGCAAGGTTGATATGGCAATCAACCGCTTTGAAGAATTACCATTGTCGTTTCATCAAAAAGTGGTCTGGTACGACAGCTTTTCCTGTGTTGTGAATGCAAAACATCCCTTTATTGAAAGTTTTGGCAAAGATGAATATCTGCAATCCAAACACATCTGGGTCAGTAAAACCGGCTTTGGTGTCGGTGTTGGTATTGATCCCAAAGAAATACAAAAGCTGGGGTGGGTAGATGCTGAGTTGCAAAAACAAGGTTGTGTCCGGGATATCAGTGTCTTTACCCGCCACTACCATGTGGCGCTGCAACTGGCTAAAAAGTACAACCTGATTGCCACACTTCCCACCCGGGTAGCCAAACTGTACGGTGATGATCCGGCGGTTAAAGTCATTGACCCACCGTTTGATGTGCCACCTATCGCATTAAAAATGGCCTGGAGCCCGTTATTGCAACACGACGCCGGCCATATCTGGTTACGTCGCTTAATCACCCAGGTGGCTGAAACCTTATAGTCACCATTTCATTCATGAAATTTATAACAATCATAGAGGTCATAAATTTTTATTAAGGTATTCAGCGGGCGTAAACTGAAAGAAAACACAATCAGCAACACCACTTGTTACCATGCTAGGTGTTGCGACCCTACAGTTTGAGGAAGTTGTAATATGACCACCAGCAAGGGCAATGTTCCCGCCGACTACATCTCAGCAGGCAAACTCGCTGTTCATCCTGCACTTTGGCAATTCATCAACAGTGAAGCGCTGCCACCCGTTAAACTGGCGCAAAGTGCTTTCTGGCAAGCGTTTGAGGCGCTATTGCTGGAGCTACAACCCGTTAATAAAGCACTGCTGGAGAAACGCGAATCACTACAACAGCAAATTGACAGTTGGCACAATCAGCATCCGGAAATGGAGTTTTCGGCTTACAAACAATTTCTGAAAGACATCAATTATCTGGTGGCAGAGCCAGAAGATTTTCAGATCACCACGCAAAACGTGGATCCGGAAATTGCCACCATGGCGGGACCACAGTTAGTGGTTCCTATCAATAACGCCAGATATGCCCTGAATGCAGCAAATGCCCGCTGGGGTAGTTTATACGATGCTCTGTATGGCACGGATGTGTTGCCCGGCAAAGCCGACACATCGCTGGCCTATGATCCGGTGCGGGGTCAACAGGTAGTGGAATGGGTAAAAACCTGGTTAGACAAATCCTTTCCGTTACAACACGGCTCTCACCGTGATGTTGTTGCCTATAGCGTTTCCAACGCTGAACTAACAGTTACCATGCAAGATGGCGCCAGCCAAAAGCTGGCAAACGATGCACAATTTATCGGATTCCAGGGCGAGGCAGCCAGCCCCTCTTGTATTTTGCTGAAAAACCATGGACTTCATGTTGAAATTCAGATTGACGGCAAACATCTGGTGGGTGAAGGCGATCCCGCCAACGTTAAAGATGTAGTGTTAGAAGCAGCTCTGACCACGATCATGGATTGCGAAGACTCAGTGGCTGCAGTAGACGGCGAAGATAAAACCCTGGTGTATCAAAACTGGGCTGGGCTTATCCGTGGTGATCTGAAACTCGAGATGCGCAAAGGCAACAAAGTGATCACCCGCTCTTTAAATCAGGACAGGCAATACACGGGCAAAAATGAAGAGTCCATTCGCCTGCCTGGCAGGAGTCTGATGTTTGTGCGCAATGTGGGCCACCTGATGCGCAATAACGCTATCTATATTGACGGAGAAGAAGTCTACGAAGGTTTAATGGACGCCGTGATCACCTGCCTTATCGCCAAACAGGACGTAATGCAGCAAGGCCAATTCAGCAACAGCAAAACCGGAAGTATTTACATTGTAAAACCCAAAATGCACGGCCCCGAAGAAGTGGCGTTTAGCCATACTCTGTTTAGTAAAGTGGAGCAGATTCTGGCGCTACCGGCGGATACTATAAAAATCGGCATTATGGACGAAGAGCGTCGCACCAGCGTCAACCTGAAAGCCTGTATCGCTGCGGCAAAATCAAGAGTTGCCTTTATTAATACCGGCTTTTTGGACCGCACCGGTGATGAGATCCACACGTCTATGCAATGTGGGCCTTTCGCACGCAAAACGGAGCTTAAAGCCATGCCATGGATTCAGGCCTATGAAAAATCCAATGTCGCCAAGGGCCTGGCCTGCGGTCTTGCCGGAAAAGCCCAGATTGGCAAAGGCATGTGGCCAGAGCCAGATAACATGGCCAAAATGATGACCGCCAAAACCGGCCACGTGCAATCCGGAGCCAATACAGCCTGGGTTCCCTCTCCTACCGCTGCCACCTTACATGCGCTGCATTATCATGAAATATCGGTGGCTTCTTTGCAGCAGCAACTGAGTGAAGTGGACTTCGATGGCTTAGATGACATTTTAAGTATCCCGGTAAAACCGGATGTAGCCACCCTTAGCGCCAATGATCTGGAAGCGGAACTGGACAACAATGTGCAAGGCATACTGGGTTATGTAGTGCGCTGGGTACACCAGGGAGTAGGCTGCTCCAAAGTACCGGATATCAATAATGTGGGCTTGATGGAAGACAGAGCAACCCTGCGAATTTCCAGCCAGCACATCGCCAACTGGTTGGAACATGGCATTGTCAGTGAAGCACAAGTTAAAGCCAGCATGGAAAAAATGGCAAACCTGGTGGATCAACAAAACGCCAACGACAGTGAGTACATCGCCATGTGTCCTGATCCAGAACGTGCCATTGCCTATCAGGCTGCTATGGAGCTTATTTATGAAGGTAAAGGGCAGCCCAGTGGTTATACTGAGCCAGTTCTGCATCGCAAGCGCCTGGAAATGAAAGCCAGCCAAGCTTAGTTAAACGCCTCTTCGGAGGCGTTTTTTATAGTTATTTTTCCATCAGTGTTTTCACTGCAACTCACATTCACACATCAAAACCACGAAATACCCACCATTCACAAAATAAATATTTATTATTTTCATAAGGTTAACTGAAAATCAATCTAATTTCATGCTATCCGGAAGACGATTACAGATAAACCCCCTTATCCCAGCCATAGCAACATTCACCAAATAAATATCGCAAATCCATTTTATCTATTAGATGAATCGCGAATTGTTACTTAAAGTAGTCATCAACGGATTCGGAATTCTGTTGAAAACTTTCAGACTGGATTTCACCGAATCTCTGAATAAAAACAATTACCCTGACCAGCAGCTACAGCTGAAAGAAAACGAGGAAGTAAACATGTCTCTCTACAGTAACGATATCGAATTAGTACAAGCCGTCATTGCAGCGCGTGGCAAATCCTGGGAAGCGATAGACGCTGAATCCGTAGCGAGAATGCGCGCTCAGAATAAATTCCAGACAGGCCTGGACATCGCCAAATACACGGCTGACATCATGCGTGCTGACATGGAAGCCTATGACGCTGACAGTTCTAAATACACTCAATCACTGGGCTGCTGGCACGGCTTCATCGGTCAACAAAAAATGATTTCTATTAAGAAGCATTTTGGTGGCAGCACAGAGCGTCGCTACCTGTACCTGTCAGGCTGGATGGTGGCCGCATTGCGTTCTGATTTCGGTCCGTTGCCGGATCAATCCATGCATGAAAAAACCTCCGTACCGGCACTAATTGAAGAACTGTACACATTTTTACGTCAGGCGGATGCCAGAGAACTAGGTGGCCTGTTCCGCGAACTGGACGCTGCACGTGAGGCGGGTGATAGCGCCAAACAAGCTGAAATTCAGGACAAAATCGACAACCACCAGACTCACGTAGTGCCTATTATTGCGGATATTGATGCTGGCTTTGGTAACGAAGAAGCCACTTATCTGTTAGCCAGAAAAATGATTGAAGCTGGTGCTTGCTGTCTGCAGATTGAAAATCAGGTTGCTGACGAGAAGCAATGTGGTCACCAGGACGGTAAAGTCACCGTGCCTCATGCAGATTTTCACGCCAAATTACGCGCCCTGCGTTATGCATTCCTTGAGCTGGGTGTCGACAACGGTGTTATTGTAGCTCGTACAGACTCTCTGGGTGCCGGTCTGACCAAAGAAATCGCGGTAGTGAAAGAGCCTGGCGATGCTGGTGATATCTACAACTCCTTCCTGGACGTTGAAGAAATCGCAGTAGAAGACATGCAACAAGGCGATGTTGTATTCAATAAAAACGGTAAGCTGGTGCGTCCTAAACGTTTACCTTCCGGCTTGTATCAGTTCCGCAAGGGTACAGGTGAAGACCGCTGCGTGTTTGACTGTATCGGAGCCTTAAATGCCGGCGCAGACTTATTGTGGATTGAAACCGAAAAACCTCATGTAGGTCAGATTGGCGGCATGGTTAACCGGGTGCGCGAAGTCATTCCTAATGCCAAGTTAGTGTACAATAATTCACCGTCATTCAACTGGACGCTGAACTTCCGTCAACAGGTATTTGATGCCTGGTCAGACGCAGGAAAAGACGTATCAGCCTACATTCGTGCTGACCTGATGAATGCTGAATATGACGATACCGAATTGGCGGTGGTTGCTGATGATAAGATCCGCACCTTCCAGGCAGATGCAGCACGCGACGCAGGCATCTTCCATCACCTGATCACTTTGCCGACTTACCACACAGCCGCGTTGTCTACGGACAATCTTGCCAAAGAATACTTTGGTGCGCAGGGCATGCTGGGCTATGTTGCCGGTGTTCAGCGCAAAGAAATCCGTCAGGGCATTGCCTGTGTTAAACACCAGAATATGGCGGGTTCAGATATGGGTGATGATCACAAAGAGTACTTTGCCGGTGAAAATGCCCTGAAAGCGTCAGGTAAAGATAACACGATGAATCAGTTCAGCTAAGCGACCAGCAAGTCATTAAATACAGAAACGGTCCGGCGTCAGCCAGACCGTTTTTTATTACGCCCAGATTTGCGGGATTCCAATGTGCAAATACATACTATTTTCAACAAATAACAAAACAAACATTAACAAACCATAATTGCCCTTTACAATCGTTCAAATTCCCCTATTTTTAATAGCTTCTGCCGGGTATTGCACTGGCAATAAAACGTGTTAGGATGCAGCGTTTTTCTGTCTCATAGCGCTGAGCAGCTGTTTAAAATTTTGAGGAACTACCTATGTCAAAAGTATTAATCATCGGGGCCGGTGGTGTCAGCACCGTCACAGTAAAAAAATGTGCCAGATTACCGGAGCATTTTGATGAAATTTATCTGGCCAGCCGAACCCTGAGCAAATGTGAAGCGTTGCAAAAAGAATGCGGCGAAGACAGGGTAAAAGCGGTATTTGCAGTGGATGCTGATGACAAAGATCAAGTGGCTGCCTTAATTAATCAAATCAAGCCAGACCTACTGGTAAACCTGGCTCTACCCTATCAGGACCTGCCTATCATGGATGCCTGTCTGGAAACTAAGACAGACTATCTGGATACGGCCAACTATGAGCCTAAAGACGAAGCCAAATTCGAATACTCCTGGCAGTGGGCTTATCAGGACAAGTTTAAAGATGCCGGTATTATGGCGCTGTTAGGCAGTGGCTTTGATCCGGGTGTTACTAATGTTTATACCGCCTATGCCGCTAAGCATTACTTTGATGAAATCCACTACCTGGACATCGTCGATTGTAATGGTGGTGATCACGGTCAGGCGTTTGCCACTAACTTTAACCCGGAAATCAATATCCGCGAGATCACCCAACGTGGTCGCTTCTGGGAAAACGGCGAATGGAAAGAAACCGATCCCCTGAGTGTACGTGAAGATCTGCACTATCAGAATATTGGTGAGCGCGCTTCTTACCTGATGTTCCATGAAGAATTGGAATCACTGGTTAAGCACTTCCCCACTTTAAAACGTGCCCGCTTCTGGATGACCTTTGGTGAAGCTTATCTGAACCACCTGCGCGTACTGGAAGGCATTGGCATGACTTCAATCGAACC
The DNA here is from genome assembly GCF_055755215.1 of Planctobacterium sp. R6. NCBI lineage: Bacteria > Pseudomonadati > Pseudomonadota > Gammaproteobacteria > Alteromonadales > Alteromonadaceae > Planctobacterium > Planctobacterium sp. R6. The sequence goes on along the minus strand of NZ_JBVTQY010000001.1, from coordinate 65,869 downwards.
AGTTGAGTTCCAGGGCCAACAGATTGTTCCGTTAGAATTCTTAAAAGCAGTATTGCCTAACCCAGGCTCACTGGCGGAAGGCTACACCGGCATGACCTGTATCGGTACCTACATTACAGGTATTAAAGATGGCAAAGAGAAAACCATCTTTATTTACAACAACTGTGATCACGCCGTATGTAACGAAGAAGTTGGCGCCCAGGCAGTTTCTTACACCACAGGCGTACCCGCCATGATTGGTGCAGCACTGATGCTAAATGGCACCTGGAAGAAGCCAGGCGTCTGGAATATGGAGCAATTCGATCCAGACCCGTTCATGGACATGCTGAATCAACACGGCTTACCGTGGCACGTTCTGGAATGTGACGCCAGCCCCTTCAGCAAATAAGCTAAGCCTAACCAAGGGTCAGAGTCTTTGAAAACCAAAAAGCGTGGCGGTTTTCATTTGCAACAACTCTGACCCTATGATTTCTGAGCCATGATTTCTGACTTAACATCTCGTCTGAGGTAACCCACAATGATCGACCCTATGCACTCTCCTGAAATTCCTTCTCCCAGCTATGTTTGTGAAGAAGCGAAGCTAAAACGCAATCTTGAGTTAATGGCGCGCGTACAGCAACAATCAGGCTGTAAAATCATCCTGGCTCTGAAAGGCTTTAGTATGTGGTCTACCTTTGATCTGGTTGGCGAGTACTTACACGGCTGTACCGCCAGTTCAGTATGGGAGGCTAAACTGGCTAAAGGGGAAATGGGTAAGGAAGTTCACGCTTACGCACCGGCTTACAAGCCAGAAGAAATCACTGAGTTAAAACAGTTGGTCAATCATATTTCTTTTAACAGCCTGACCCAGTGGCAGCGTTATAAAAGTGAATTTGTGGCAACAGATATCTCACCTGGTATCCGGGTTAATCCTGAGCATCAGGAAGCCGATACCGAACTTTATGATCCCAGCGCGCCAGGTTCTCGACTCGGAATTCGGGCCGCAGATTTAGAAGGTCAGGATTTATCGGGGATTGAAGGTTTTCACATTCATAATTTATGCGAGTGCGATTCCTTTGCGACTGAGCGTACCATCAAAGCCGTAGAAGAAAAATTTGGCAAATGGCTGCCGGGTTTAAAATGGATTAATCTGGGTGGCGGTCATCTGATGACCAAAGCCGGTTACGATGTCGAACACCTGATTTCAGTACTGAAAACCTTCCGGGAAAAATATGATGTCGAACTAATCCTGGAACCTGGATCTGCGGTCGCCTGGCAAACCGGGCCACTGGTTTGTGAAGTGGTGGATATTGTTGAAAATCAGGGTCCAATTGCAATACTGGACATTTCTGCCACAGCACATATGCCAGATGTACTGGAAATGCCCTACCGGCCTGTTGTGCGCAATGCCGGAGAGCCAGGAGACAAAGCTTACACCTATAAATTGGGAGGCAACTCCTGCCTGGCTGGCGATGTAATCGGCAGCTATAGTTTTGAGCAGCCTTTACAACCCGGTGATCGACTCATTTTTGAAGACATGATCCACTACACTATGGTGAAAACCACATTTTTTAACGGTGTACAACACCCTCACATCGGTATCTTAAAAGAAGACGGTCAGTTTAAATTGGTGAAATCCTTCTCCTATGAGGAATTTCGCGCCCGCCTTTCCTGATTTTGGTGCAATCCAATCCGTCATAATCCCGATTTTCTCCTGATAAAACAGTGTCAGGGGACATTTTCTGCCAATTAGGTTAACCAGCCGAAAACAGGGTGTTAATTGTTTGTTTATTGCACAAGTCTGGTGCTGATAAGCCTTTGATTTGGGAAATATTTCCCTGATAAATTCGGCAATAAAAGCGTAATTCTAATGAAATCATTTAGTTACAATCCTGGCCCATCATTCGCATTAGTGTAATCGAGGAAGATCACTGACCTTCTGCGTTTTGATTAACCGGATTGTTCTGCCTTCCTCCCCGCTCAGTGCAATGGCGTACTGAACGGAGAAACCAACGAAGGAGCAGGTTATGATGCGGTTGAAGAATTATCTATTTTGGGTTGTATTATCGTTCACCCCTTTCATACTAACAGCAAAAGAATCAGTGGTGGTTCCCTATTACGATTCGGTGGAGGATCAATACGCCAATGACTTGCTGACCCAGGCTCTTGCCAGTCAACAACACCCGATTAGCGCACGTAATTATGGCTATGATGTCACTGGCACACGATTAATCGAGGCATTTGACGACCGGGAACTGGACATTCTCTGGCTACCCAAAGAGGAAGCCGAAAACACGCAGCACCATATCGTTGCTGTACCGATATTCAGAGGCCTGATGAGCTATTATAAGATGGTTCAAAGTACCTACCAGCAAAACCTGCAACCGGAAAGTCAATTAAAACAACTGGAACTGGGGATGTTCAGAGACGATGCGCAGGCGGCCTACCTTGAACATTCGGGCTATCAGATTGTTAATGTAAAACACCTGGATAACCTTACTGAGATGCTATACGGCGAACGATTTGATGCCATATTAGCGCCGGCAGCGCGTATCGATGCAAAATCCGTTGCTGATTTTAAATTGCTACCGGGTCTTATTGCGATTGATAGTCCATGGTATTTTGTAGTGCACAAGAGTCGCCCGGATCTTGCTAAAAAACTGCGTGAAGGTTTAACGGCTATGTTACTGGATGGTTCTATGGATGAGCTTTTGCTTAGTACTCCCTGGATGGTAAGCCTGTACGAGCAGTTACAAAATGAGGATGCATTAATTTTCTCGCTGCCTTCAGGTACTGAGGCCAGTGCAGAACTGGCTTCAGAGTTTTGGTTGTCCTTTGATAAACAGCCCTTGTTATCAGCATTGAATTAACAGGGTTTTAAGTGACGGCCCTAAGCAGGCCGTCACAAAACCCGAACCCGGGTTTAGAATTGGTAAGTCTGAGTCCTGGTCAACAATTCATTGGGCGATACCTTCTGCAAAACACACTGTTTTACGTCCTTCAGATTAAACACATACACCTTGTCCAGCTCATCTCTGGATCGCTCTCCCTGTCCGCGGCTAAACTCCTTTAAAACAAAATTGAGTTTTTCAGTGTCATCCAATGATTTTAAACCACTGCCGTAATTACAAAGGGTTTCAGCCACCGTCGCTTCAAAATCAGCCAAAAACCGTTTTACCATCTGATTTTGCGCTTCTTCCATTTTAGCCTCCCGGCGCGCTTCTTCTTCTTCTAGCTCTTTGGCTTTTTTCGCGAACTCCGCTTTCTTCGTGTCGAGTTTTTCCAGTTCAGAGCGGATTTCTTTTAAATCTTTTTCCAGTACCTTTTTGCGTTCCGGCTCAGCATGACGCATTTCAAATTCCAGGTCGCGGATGTTGCGTTCATACTCCCGACTTTGCCACGACAGATCCCGTTCCTTTTCTCTTAAATCACGACGTCGCTCACGATGTTCGCGCATCACTTCTCTGGTGCGCTCCTGTACCTCTTCGATATACTCTTCCATCTCCTCGTCCACTTCAAAAGAAAATGAAAAATTACTACCATGAGGGTCCACCTCGATGTCGGGAGCCGGTGGAGCCTCGGGTACATCAAAACCTTCCATCATGCCTTCCAGGCTTTGTACCATATCGCCAAAATCAAAGCTAAAATGCATGTTTTTTGAGGTCGATGTATAAATATCAAACACCAGTCCTTGCCCGGCCAGATACCCGGTTTCAATCTTCCTGAAGCGAATGCCATCACTGCGGGTGTTTTGCTTCAACGATGTGGTGAGAATGTTTTGCATAATTTGCGCGTCTTTATGGACGGCATCAAACTTGTCCTGTGCGTTTGCCGCTGTCATCAGCGATAAGCAGGCAATAACACTGGATACTAACATTGATTTTTTCATGTTCTGATACTCCATTAGTTGTCAGAATGGGTTTGTTCGTAAGGTTCAGACAACCAGTCCGGATTCTTGCTGTCTGACTTAAAATCAGATTTGAGACGGTTAATTTGACGAGCGTAGAACACCTGGTCATCAGCCCGTTGCTCATTAACATGCTTGATTAACTCTGCAAAATCTTCTCGTCTCTCGGTGCGACTGGTGGCCAGCAGATAGTTGGCCAACTGCGTATTCATCTGCATTTGCTGTTGCTGCAGGTGATCTGCCTGCTCGTCAAACTTGCTATTTTGCAAAGCAGCGTATTCAGCAATGCGTTCATTAACCAGTTGTTCGATTTTTTGTTGCTCTACAGCACCAGAAAAGCTGATGGTCATACTGCCCTGATGCACAGTGACTTCCATTTTGAATGTCACCAACAAGATTGCCACGAGGGACATCGCCATAGAAGCCACAGGCAGACCTTTCCAATGCCACCAACTCTCGCCCTTACTTTGTTCAAAACCTGCGTCCCGGGACCATTCTGGTACCTCCTCGTCACTAAACTGCTGGGCCATAAACTGCAAACGTCCATGCACAGCCACCCGATCTGAAAAAGCGGGATCTTCCAGGCACCAACGCTCAAATTGTTGCTGTTCATCCGCAGTTAACTCCGCTTCAGACCATTTGGTAAAGAGGGCTTCTTTAGCACGGTTAAGTTCAGACATACTCCACCTCTAATAACGATTTCAGTTTTTCTAATGCACTGTAAAGTCTTGATTTCACGGTATTGCTTGAGACATTGAGCTGTTCTGCTATTTCATCAAACGTAAACTGACCAAAAAATTTCAGCTCCACCACCGCCTTTTGCGCTAAGGGTAATTGCGCCATCGCCTGGATGAGCTGTTGGCTATCGCGATTGCCAAACAACACCTGTTCCGGTGCCGCTGATTCACAAACCATTTCAGGCGCATCATCTAATGCCTGTGTCGGTTTTCTACGCCGGTAAAACTCGACACATCGATAACTCGCAATGCGAAACAACCAGGCTTTAAACGCGCCATCGCCCCGGTAAGATACCAGGTTTCTGAACACGGAAGTAAAAATTTCCTGCATCAGATCCAAAGCATCTTCGCGATTACTGGTCATACGAATACCATAGTTATATATGGACTTTTCATAGCGTTTGACCAGTTTCATCCAGGCCCCGCGATTGCCCTGCAACGCCTTTTGAATTAATTGTTCATCCGTTTTTTCAAACACGCTTGTTGTGTCCCAGGTGAATGTGTTGTGTTGTTGTTACTCTTAAAGTCGAGAGGGATTACTGAAAAGTTGAGGCAAACAGAAAAAAAATATAGTTTTGCTCGCCTCCTGCATTTTATAACCGTTTCGGGGTTATTTGAGCTTTGGTACAGGCATGATGGGTGAGATAATTTCAGCAATTTTGCGAAACAGCTGCATTCGGGTAGTGCCATTACGCCACACCAGGCCAATTTCGCGGAAGGCATTTTCTTCGGCATCCAGCGCGCGCAGTGGTGAACCTTGTAAAATCCCCTCTGACAACGCCATACCGGGTAAAAAGGTGATGCCCATTTTACAACCCGCAAGTTTGATTAAAGTGTGAATACTGCTGGCCGCTAAGGCACTCACCTGTTCGGCATGCTTCAACCCGCAGGCACTCACCGCATGGCCAGTCAAACAATGCTCGGACTGCAAAAGAAATACGCTGTTTTTGGGTAGCGATGAGATCTCCAGGGGGTTGGGTAGCTGCGCTAATACGTCTTCATGTCCCACAAGGTGGAACGGATCATGTCCCACTACCAACTGTTTGCAACCCGGGGTTTCCATTGGCAAGGCTAAAACCAGTAGATCCAACACGCCGTCATTCAATTGTTTTAACAGGTTTTCAGTGGTGTCTTCCTGTAATTGCAGATTCAGGGCCGGCAGTGAAGTCCCGATATCACCAATCATTCGCTCAAAGATAAACGGGGCAATCGTTGGGATAACCCCGATTTTTAGATTTCCGGCTTGCCAGTCACCAGCGCTGGTTGCGTAATCCACCATTTCACCGGCTTGCTGTAACAGGATTTTGCTGCGTTCAACAATTTCCAAACCGAATGAGGTAAAAATGAAGGTTTTATGGTCCCGCTCCAGTAGTTGACCATTCAGTTGTTCTTCCAAATTCTGAATAGCAGTGCTCAGGGTGGACTGACTCACATGGCAGCGCTGAGCGGCGCGATTAAAGTGCTGCTCCTGATGCAGCGTTACCAGATAATGCAGGTGTTTCAGATTAGGCCATTTCATCGCGTATACAAACCTTTGACTTGTTATCAACTGTTCAAGTATTCAGGTAATAATCAATTTAATCAATTAATATCCTCAAATTTAATCCAAAAAAATAAGGGCACCTATGTGCCCTTATTTTATATTTAGCTAAACCCGAAGGTATGCGTTAAGGTTTTCTTAGTCTGTGGCTGCTGGCCAATCTGTAGCAGCTAATTAACATTAACAGCAGCAACCAGGCCAGGTTAACCGCACCACCTGATTTCTTAGTGACGTTAACATTTTCCACGGGTTTTGCCGCAACTGTCACACTAACAGTCCCTTCATCGGTCAATTCACCATCACTAATAACGTAAGTAATCGCTACTGTGCCGCTGAAACCCGAGGCCGGTGTGAATGTCAGGCTTTGGTCCGCATTAATCACCACACTACCTGAACTGGCCTGAGCGCTCACAACGGTCAGCGTATCGCCATCAACATCCATATCATTGTCCAGCACGGAGATGGTGACAGCGGTTTGATATTCCGTGGTCACACTATCATCCATGGCCTGAGGAGACTGATTACCATCAACCACGACGGAGACCGTCGCTGTATCAGTTTCACCAAAGCTATCCGCTACCACATAGGTGATTGTCGCCAGCCCATCAAATCCGTCGGCAGGTGTGTATAACAATGTGTTGTTGGCCGTAATTGCCACATCACCAACATCAACAGTCGCCGACTGTATTGTCAGGGTGTCACCGTCCACATCCGTATCATTGGCCAGTACATCAATTTCAATCGGCGTATCATCGGTGGTTGTAGCGCTGTCACTTCTGGCACCCGGAGCCCGGTTGCCATTGATGGTTATTGTGACTTCTCCACTACCGGTGCCGCCATTACCATCACTCACACCATAGACCAGCACTTCAGTACCAACAAAACCACTATCCGGGGTATACAAAATGGTATCGCCAGAAGTAATTTCCGCGGTCCCGAAGCTACCATCCACGCTTTCAATCGTTAAGGTATCGCCATCAACATCGGTGTCGTTAGCCAGTACATCAATTTCGATGCTGGTATTCCATTGCATCATCGCCTCGTCATTTTGAATATCCGGCAAGCTGTTGCCCGCCAGTACTACGGCGACACCACCTGGGTCTGCAATAGCGCCATTGACCAGGCCATCATCATCATTGACGCCGCCATCCAGAACGCGCAACTGCACACACCAATGACCTTCTGTCAGACCAACCACCCAGCGCGTGCTGCCCGGAGGAGGACAAACACCTTTGGAGCCGCGAGCTGAGAATATCTGGTTGTTATCGTCGATGACAAAGCCTGTCCATTGCTCTGATCTGACGCTGTATTTACGATACACCGCATTGCTCGGCACAGGACGGGTTTGCGGTAACACAATGGAGGCTATCTGGCCTTCTTCCGGTAAGTCATACAAGATGAAGTCGAATATGCCGCCGATATTGGTCGCCTCTGGATCTTCCGGTAAACCGGCTGATTGCAGTTTCACCGATTCACCACGACTATTGAATCCGGTGCGACCAACAAAGGTTTCATCGACAATGACTTCCACACCATTAGAGCTGTTCAGCGCAGAAATAGAACCCTGACGCAAGCATACACCTGGCTCACTTTCTGCCAGGAAACCATCCTGGGTTGAGGCCTGCTCTGGCACCACATTACAATCGTCAATGGCATCTAAATAGTCAGGAATACCGTCGCCGTCAGAGTCTGCATAACCTTCTTGCGAGTCAGGGATCAAATCGCCATCGGTATCCAGGTCATCCGAAAGGGCGGCCAGTGTATCCACCACTTCAATATAGACATCCGCGGTATTTGACAAGATGGGATCACCATCATCGCTGGCAAACAAAGTAACCTGATAAATACCCGTGGCAACACCGGCCGGGTCGAACAGGAACTGATTCGGAGAATCACTTAAGTTTGACAATCCGGTACTGCTCCAGTCGGTGTCCACCGTGTCCTGACGGTTTGCATCAGTAACCGTTGCACTGATAGTGACATTACCTTCGTCTTGCGCCACTGTCAGGCGATTATCCCCAGACTGACTTACCATCAATCGGATTTCAGGCGCTATGTTCGCCTCAGAAATAGTGACAACAGAGACATTGTTTGCGCCAACGTTCTGATCACTATTGAGGGTAAAGGTGATGGTCTCGTTGGTTTCAACTTCCTCATCAGCGAACACGTTAAAGGTAATGATCTGCTCTCTGCCACTGCTGAAGGTTACACTGCCACTTTGCGCGTTGTGATCTTCACCAATAGTGGCCGTACCGCCAACAGTATAATTAACCGTCAATGGATAGACAGGTGCATCACCGTTGAGTAACACGCGCATTCTGACCGTGCTGTCCTCGTTAACCACCTTGTCTTTGCCCAGTGAAATTAACGGATTAACATTCAGTACCTGCGAGTCAGTTGTCACGCTACCAAAGCTATCTTCGGTGCGCCAGAAGACCTTACGGGTGCCTGGTTTAAAGCTGTTGGAAGCCCGCACTAACGTCACCGGCAACGGATTACCGTCAGCATCAACGGCTTCGGCAACGCCTAAATCTACTTCAGTAAACAAGCCGTCGGCATCAACCGTCAAATCATCCGGTACAGTCAGAACAGGCTGGCCAATTCCGGCAACACCATTGATTGTCAGATTAACCCGGGCCTGAGCACTGCGACGGGCGTTATCTCGAATAGCATATTGCAGGTCTACATCACCAATAAAGCTGAGACCGGGCTCAAACTGGATCTGGTTGTTCACGATACTAACGTTACCGAAATCAGCCTGCACACCTTGCAGTGTCAATGCATCACCGGCCGTAGCAATATCCACATCAGTATCATTTGCCAATACATCCAACAGGTAAATACCGGCATCGTTCTGTTCAAGTACAATGCTATCGGCTACAGCTACCGGACGATCGTTGACGCTATTTACGGTAATACTGATAGTTGCCTGCTCAGAATTGCTTTCGCCATCGCTGGCCTGATAAACAAAGCTGTCACTGCCGTTAAAATTAGCCGCTGGTGTATAAGTCCAACCACTGGCAGTTTCGTTCAGTTCACCATTTTGCACATCAGTGATGACAACAAAGCTAAGTGCATCACCATCGGCATCGCTGACAGCTGGCGTAATGGCAACACTGGCGTCCTCGTCAAGTGTAACACTGCTGTTACTTGCCACCGGAACGGCATTAGCTTCAGTCACAGTAACAGTGAAGGCATTAAGGCTGGCGCTGTCAGTGCCATCGGAAACCGTCAGAATAATGCTGCCGGTTGTGCCAACATCCTCCAGATCCGGGGTACCCGTCAAAGCACCAGTCGCAGAATTTACCGACAACCAGTTCGGCAAGCCTGTGGCACTGAAGGTCAGACTGTCGCCGTCAATATCCGTTGCGGTAGGCGTAAAGCTATAGTCATTACCCTGCGTAATAGCAGTGCGTGGAGAGCCGCTGATAGTGGGCACATTGTTACGCGCCACAACCGTGATCGTGAAGCTCTCCAGTGAGCTACTGTTTTGACCATCCGAGACACTAATGACGACATTGGTGTAGCTACCTACATTTGCAGCAACCGGTGTGCCTCTCAATGTCCCTGTGCGGGTATTGAATGCTGCCCAGGCTGGACGATTAGCAATACTGAATACCAGGGTATCACCTTCCGCATCGGTCGCTGTCGGTGTAAACCGGTATTCGTCGTTCTGGAAGACCGAAGTGGCTGGTGTACCGCTAATGACCGGCGCGTCATTGACTTCCAATACTGTAATAGAGAAGGCGTTCAGACTGGCGCTAAATTCACCATCGGAAACGGATATAACAATTCCTGTGGTCGTACCCACATCAGCAATACCCGGTGTGCCACTCAATGTCCCTGTGCTGCTATCAAAATCAGTCCAGGCTGGCTGGTTGACAATACTAAAGGTCAATATGTCGCCATTAACATCTGATGCTGATGGCGTAAATTGATAACTCACACCTTCGGTCACTGTCGTCGCAGGTAAACCACTAATGGTTGGTGCCACATTACCGCAAACCGCACAGACCTCAAGGTCAAATGCTGCGAGGGATACCGTATCGATGCCATCGCTGACGCTGATCACAATACCAGTGTAAAGGCCGATATCATCGCTGCCGGGGATGCCACTTAAGGTACCGGTTTCAGCATCAAACGTTGCCCATTCTGGTTGATTCTCAATACTGAAAATCAGGCTGTCACCGTCAGAATCGCTGGCCACAGGCGTAAAGCTGTAACTCTGACCTGGCTCAACGGCATTCACGGCTACGCCACTGATCACCGGTTGTGAGTTAGCTAATACCTCAATGTTAAAGCCGGTCAGTACCGCAGTATCTGTGCCGTCAGAAACACTAATAGTAATATTGCCATAAATACCCACATCAGTGGTGCCTGGCGTACCCGTCAGGGTGCCGGTGTTACCATCAAAGCTTGACCAACGCGGTTGATTTTCAATTGTAAAGGTTAAGGTATCTTCCTCAACATCTGACGCCTCAGGGGCAAACTCATAGGCCATTCCCACCCTGACAGACATTACTGGTGATCCGGAAATTTCCGGCGCATCGTTCACCGCAATGATGTCGATGGTTACCGTAGCTTCATCAGAGGTATCCACACCATCACTGACACTAAAGCGCAGAGTATCCTGTATGTCTCCCACATTGGCATTGGGCGTGTAAGTGACATTGTTGCCTTCTACAACTATCTCACCCGAAACCGGTTGCTGAGTAATAGTGTAAGTGAGCGTATCACCATCTTCATCGCTGGCTTCCAGCGTAAAGGTCACCGGTGTATCTTCATTGGTTTCTATTTCACTATCAGTAGCAACGGGGGCTGTATTGGCGTCAGGGTCAACCACTTCAATAGTGAATGTTTCTAAGCTGGCCGCCAATTCGCCGTCAGAAACGCTGATGCTGATATCGGCAAAGGTGCCAAGATCCTGCTCAGCCGGTACACCGGACAGCAGACCGGTGGTTTCATCAAAATCAGCCCAGTCAGGCAGGTTAGTGACACTGAATGTCAACGAATCATTATCAATATCAGCGGCTTCAGGCGTAAAGCTGTACTCACTATCGAATGCCACCTGAGTCGCAGGTTCACCGGTGATGGTCGGCGCATCGTTCACCGCATTCACCGTTATTGTCACTATCGCAGCTTCAGAAGTCAGCAAACTATCAGAAGCCTGATAAGTAAAGCTGTCTTCGCCGTTAAAGTTACTGACAGGCGTATAAATAGCGATGTTATTGATTATCTCCACGGTGCCGTTTACCGGTGCGGTTACGACCGAATAACTCAGCGTATCGTCATTACTATCGCTTCCCAACAAAGTTATTTCAGTAGCTACGTCTTCATCGGTGGCAGCGATAACAGCTTCCACAACCGGCGCTACGTTAACATTCGGATCGATAACTTCAATCGAGAATGCCGCCAGCGAGGCTGATAATTCACCATCACTCACCGTCAGCACAATTCCACTATATTCCGCAATATCACCAGAAGTAGGTGTACCGGTTAATGCACCCGTTGCGGTGTCAAGGGTTAACCATGCTGGCAGATTTTCCACGCTGAAACTCAATGTGTCACCGTCAGCATCGCTGGCTTGTGGCACAAAGCTGTATGGCGTATCCACTTCAACCAATGCCGATGGCGTACCGCTGATCACCGGCGCTTCATTAACATTAACAACAGTGATGGAAAAAGCCTGTAAGCTGGCTGTTGCAATACCATCGCTAACGGACAGAACGATGTTGCTGTGGGTTCCAACGTCTTCTGCATCAGGCGTTCCGGCAATATTTCCGGTTGCGCTGTTCAGTGCCAACCAATCTGGCAGGTTAGTGGCGCTAAACGTAAGATCATCACCATCGTTATCAACAGCGACAGGTGTAAAGCTGTATCGGCTACCTTCGTTAACACTGGTTGCCGGCGAACCTGTAATCGCAGGTCGGTCATTGACTGAAGCGATTATCACCGTAATTGTTTGTGTCGCAGAAAGCGCACCATCACTTACGGTAATCTCAAGAGAGTCAGTCCCGCTGGCGTTCAGATTAGGGTTATAACTCAAGGTTGCACTGGTACCACTACCGGTTATAGAAGCTACGCCAAGAGCAGGTTCAGACGTTATCGACCAGGTAAGCGCAGAGCTATCTACGTCAGTCGCTGTGACGGTTACCTGGGTAGATTCATCTTCATCAATACTGATGCTGCTGGCGCTGGTAATTACCGGTGCATCATTGACGTTTGCAACAGCGATAGTAAAGCTCTGGGTATCAGTAGCACTGCTGGTATCGGAGACACTCAGCACAACGGCATGACTTCCTACCTCGTCATTGGTAGGTGTTCCGGACAACACGCCTGTCGCACTATTGAACGACAACCAGCCTGGTATTGTTGTGGCCGCCATAGTCAGGCTGTCACCCGCATCAACATCGCTGGCAATCAGCGTATAACTGTAGGCACTATCTTCTGTTGCCGATGTCACTGCAGTTGAACTGATCACCGGAGCGTCATTGGTATTAATAACGGTAATGGTAAAGCTTTGGGTCGCCGAAAGGTTACCGGTATCGGTAACGGTTAGCACCACACTATGACTACCCACGTTGGCATTTGTCGGAGTACCAGTCAATACACCGGTACTGGCGTTGAATGTCAACCAGGTGGGTAGAGTTGGCGCGGCAAACGTCAGACTATCACCGGCATCGACATCGGTAGCAGAGATTGTGTAGCTGTACGCAGTATCCTCTGTCGCTGACGTTACTTCAGATGAGGTAATTACCGGGGTTTCATTGACACTGGTAACACTAATACTGAACGTCTGGTTGGTCAGAGTTGTAGCACCATCTTCACCACCGTCGGCCAGTGAGAAGACAAAACTATCAGAGGTGGTTTCACCACCATTATGGGCATACTGAATATTGCCGTCGGCCAGGTCTTGCTGAGTGAAAGTGCTATTAACTGTCAGCGCTTCACCAGAGTCTGCCGTATTGTCATCGTCCGCATCCAGGAACAGGGTGCCGTTGCTGACTGCCGTCGTAACCGTAAATGTAAGCCCAGTACCGGTATCATCCGGATCCGAATCCGCCAGTTGGGTTGTGGTTATTACTCCGGTGCCACCCTCGTTTACAGTGAGCCCCAGATTAGTACCAATGGTCGGTGCATCATTAACCGCCGTAATGGACAGAATCGCGCTGTCGGTATCAGAGGAGAACGCACTGTCGCCACCTGTAGTACTCACATCTGCTGTACCGCCATTACTGCCGGAAGCTTCATCCCAGGCTCTGAAGGTAAAGGAGACATTGCCATTGAAATGCTCGTCCGGCACAAACCGAATCTTATTGTTGGTAGAAGAAGATGACAACAGGCGCGCCGATGTGGTGCTGGTCAAATCTACTGACGCCCCGGTAGTGCTGCTAAAGTTATTCCAATTAGTACCATTATCAGTGCTGTATTGCCAAACCCCATTGCTGTTATCAACCTGAGTAACCACGATGGATTCAGTAGTTTGCGCAGCTTCAATGTTATCGATGCTACCATTGACTACAATAGCAGACACCGACGTTCCCACATTGTCACCATCGGCAACATCTTCCGTCACCGCAGTCAACATAGGAGATTGCGTATTATCCAGAGTTGGCGCATCGTTGACCGGTGTTATGGTCACCGTTGTCGTATTATTCACACCAGTACTAGACAACTGGCTGTCACTGAAACTCCAGTCCAGTTGCACACTGGTTATGGGATCTTCTGAACTATTGCTGTAGGCAATATTTTGTATGACTTCATTCACCAGCGCGGTTGTTGGCGTAGTCAGGTCACCACTAAAGGTCACTGTCATCGTACCGTTGCTGGACGCATAACTGGCAAACTTATCACCGATACTATTGGTTAAATTCGCACCAGAGACAGCCATCTGAGAACCAGATGCCACACTGAAGGAATCGTCAGTGTTTGCACCACCGTTTCTGGCAATGGTTAACGTAGATCCCGTGTAATTACCATTACTGCTGTTAAGCGCATCATTCTCGCTGTCGGCAACAGTAGCATCACTGTCCAGGGTTACAGCTGAACCATCTTCGGTAAAGTTAGCTGTTCCACCCAGGTTACTGAAAACAGGAGCCGTATTATCGTCATCGCTAATGGTTACCGTAACCTGTTGCGCTGTATCTTCAAATGCACTGCCGCCACTGACACTATCAACATCGATGATGATGGTTTCATCACCTTCGCTGTCGCTATCGTCTACAGACGTTATCACTGTAGCAGCATCAGCCGATGTATTGCCCTGGCTAATGGTAATGGATGTACTTGCATTGTTATTGTAATCCGCACCACTTGCAGATGCAGTAGCAGTCCCTGAATAGACCAGGCCAACCGTAACATCCTGGTAAGTGGCATTACTCAAGGTCACCGTAGCGGTAGTGGTACCGCCGTCCTCATCAATCGAACTGTTGTTGACGCTTAAGGTCACGGTAGGTGCAGATTCTGCATCTGTAATAGTTATTGTTTGGGTCTGACCGGAAAGAAGTGTCGCTGCACCAGTTTGAATGCAATCAAACGATACAATGACGGTTTCGTTACTGGCAGCATCAAACAGGTCGTCAGCCACCCCGGTTATGGTCACCGTATTACTTGAGTTTCCTGCGCTGATGGTGATGGATGAGCTACTGCGGGTATAGTCAGTAGCGTTGGTTGCCGTACCAGAAAAGCCTAGTGTAAAACCAATATCATCCGGCCATTGATTATTCAAACTATTGGTTATAGAGGCAGTTATCGTAGCGACACCACCATCCTCTGCAATAGTCGTAAGATCTGATGACAAGGTCACATCAGGGGTATTGGCATAGATAGCATCCCCTGCCTGGCTAATTGCTGTAGTAAAGGCGGTATTGCTGTTTGTGGGGGTAGCACTATCAATCAACACAATACTCACCGGGACAGCAGATGCTGCGGCATAATCTGTACCGCCATCAGTCACCGTAAAAGTAGCCGTGTAGGTGGTATCATTAGTTTTGCTCAGGCTACCTAAGGTGTACCCAGCCACCGTGCTGGCCCCCAGGGTATAGGTGTCGGCATCAGAACTCACCGTTATCGTGGCTGTGACCGTATCACCAACTTTATGGGTGCTGTTAGGAATACTCACCGCGGTGATAGTTGGTGCTGTGGTGTCTTGCACTGTGATATTAAATGTTTGCCCTGTTACGGAGCCTGAGTTTTGATCAGCAACACTAAAGGAGAAGCTATCGCTGGTATTCACCCCCCCGGCATGCACATAGCGCAAATAATCGTTATCAATATCATCCTGAGTAAAGGTACTGCTGTTACTCAGACTACTGTAATTGTTGCCATCTGATAACTGCAATGCACCTAAGGTAGGTACTGCGGTAACGGTATAGGTTATGTTGCTGGCCGCATCTTCTACATCGCTGGTTGAAAGCGCAGAGCTGCTTATTGTCAGATTGCTACCTCGCTCCACTGTTACACCTGTATTGGTGTCAACACTTGGCGCATCATTGACAGAAGTAACGGTAATTGAAGCTGAATCGCTAACTGAAGAAAAGGCCGTTGTACCACCATTAGTGGAAGTGTCAGCCGTGTCGCCAGCGCTTGAGCTATCAGACTTGTCCCAGGCTCTGAAGGTGATGGTAGCAATACCGTTATAGTTTGCATCGGGTACAAAGCGTACTTTATTGGTGCTTGCTCCCGTTAAAGTACCATCCAACAAGCGCGCCGCAGTTGATAAATCCACCGAGCTACCTGTAGTCCCAGAGAAGTTGTTCCAGGTGGTGCCATTATCTGTACTGTACTGCCAGACACCGTTTGTGTTGTCTACGGTAATAACGGCTATGGCCTCAACTGCCGAACCATCAACATCCGTGATGGAGGCGTCAGTGACCATAGTGGCGACGGCTGTACCAGCGTTATTGGTATTACTGGAGTCATCGTCATCACCATCTGCACCACTGCCATCATCATTACCCGCATCTTCGGTGATGGCTGTTAAAGCGGGAGATGCGGCTGAATTCAGTACCGGTGCATCATTTTGTGCAGTGACAGACACCAAAACCTGATTAGTACCCGTGCTATTAGCTGTACCATCATTGAAAGTCCAGTCCAGGGTCACGCTGGCATCCGGCGCCTCTGAACCATTGCTGTAGGTGATGGCCCGCATTATTGAAGCAACAATGGCAGTAGTCGGGACATTGCTGGCATCAGAAAAGGTTAGTACCAGCGTACCACTACCGTTGGTGGTCACGGTACCGTACACCAGGCTATTGTAAGTCAGGTTGCCTGAAGCAGTAAGAGCGCCAAGCAGGCCGCTTGCAGCAAATTCATCATCTGCATCGGCACCACCATTGCGGGTAATCGTTAAGGTTGCCCCACTGTAGTTACCTGCCGCGGTATTCAGCGCATCAAGCTCAGTATCGGCAATAGCAACATTGTCGTCCAGCACCACCGCTGAGCCATTTTCGGTGAAGGCCGGGTTATTGTCGAGATTAGAAAATACCGGAACATCATTGGCGCTTTCAAAGGTAATATCCGTATCACCACTATTATCTGACACTGCAAGAATGTTGAGGTTGCCGCCGGCACTATTTGACAAGGTAATAGCCACTTCAACGGCGCTGAAATCTGTGGCATCCGTGTCTATCTGCAACGTATTGGCGCCGTTAAAACGCACATTGGAAGTGGTTAGTCCGGTGACCCCGGTAATTTTAACTGTGTCCCCTTCAGACAAATCAGTAATGGTATCCCCTGTCAGGTCTGAGGCTGAACCACTGAAAGTATCATTACCATCTGACCCCGTCATTGAATCTGTGCCCGCTCCGGGAGAGAGCGTGTCAGCGCCAGCACCACCATTTAAGGTGTCGTTACCGGCGTTACCATTAATAACATCGGCACCGTCTCCACCGGAGAGGTTGTCGCCGCCGGCACTGCCGTTGATAGTTTGAGAGCTGGCAGAACCGGTTACGGTAAAGCTGTCGCTGGCAGACGTAGTAACATTCAGTGTTTTTGTGCTTACATCAGAGGCAGGAATAGTAATAGTAATGCTACCGCCGCTGCCGGTGGAAAACGTTTCGATGGCTGTTAAATTTCCGCCTGTCACACTGCCGGTGGCAGTGAATGTTAAGGTATCAGTACCCGAGCCCGTAATGGTGCCGCTAAAGGCATTAAGCTGCGCCACGGTGAGTGTTAAATCATTGGTGGCGCCATCAAGAGTTAAATTGGTGAATCCAGACAAAGTTGCTGATGCAATATCTGCAGTACCATCAACCACTAACGTGTTAGCTACATCTGTATTTGCGGTAAACGAACCGCTAAAGGTAGTTGCGCCTACGTTTAACGAGATAGCATCAGAATCTGAACTTGCTGTAAAAGTATTACTATTGTCAGACCCTACAGTTATGGTGCGAGAATCAGAACTATCATCTTCGATAGTATAAGTTTCTACAGTCGTCGAGTTAATTGTGAGGTCACCAGTCCCACTAATTGTAATCTCCTCTCCGCCTACGCCAGTACCTGCAGCGACTATTGTGGCATTATTTAGTGCATTATATTGGGCAGCAGACAGTGTAACACTAGCCCCGGACGCCAATGATAATGATCCTATGTCAGTAAGCGTTCCCCCAGAAACATTCGCCGAGTCTGCTAATAATAATATGTCTCCATTGGTAGTTTGACCTTCTAAGGTTCCGGTATAAGTGATACCAGGTACCGAAAATGTCACGGTATCAGAAGTGCTGGTAGCAGAGATATCGGTACCTGTATCGTTGCTACCCAGGGTAATCGTTCGGGTATTTGATGTATCATCATAAACAACATAGGTTTCAACGGCTGCGCTGTTAAAGGTACTAATATCGCCGTCACCCGACACGGTGATTTGTTCTGTGCCTGGCGCGGTGACAGTCCCGGAAAAATCAGCAAGATCTGCGGCTGCCATTAATAAAGTGGCATCTGATGCCAGCGTCAGGTTTTCAAAGTTGCTCAGCGTAGCACCCACGATATTCGTGTTATCTACAACACTTAAAGTATCTGTACCATCACCCGCATTTAATATCCCTGAATACGTCGCTGCGCCAAGCGTGAGAGTATCACTCCCTGTCGAGCCGGTAATATTTTGCGTTAGCGAACCTCCGCTGGTACCCAATGTGACAGAGTTCGCTACACTAAGCACGTAGGTTTCTATATCGGCATTTGCAGTGAATCCGTCTGTAGCAGCACTGATGGTAATCTGGTTAGTACCAGTAGCGGTAATAGTGCCTGTGAAAACATCGTGCTGGTCTTCGGTCATCGTTACCGAAGCACCGGAATCAACTGTAAGATTTTCTATATTATTCAAGGTAGCGGAGACGATGCTACTGCCATTGCCCATCTGAACAGTATCGTTTGTTGTTCCTTCACCCGTCAGAGTGCCCGCGAAAGATTGGGTGCCAATATTGAAAGTCACGGCATCATCTGAAGAATTAGCGGTAATGGCTCCAGAGGTGTGCCCTGAACCCAAAGTAATAGTGCGGGAATTAGTTGAATCGTCTCCCACCACATAGCTTTCGAGGGCCGTTGTAGCAAGTGTGGTGACATCACCGTCATTGTTCACATTGATTGTTTCACTGCCATTGGCAGTAATTGTGCCCGAGAATTGTACTAGTTGAGTGGCGTTAACAGCTACCGTAGCACCATCTGCCAGTGTCAGGTTTTCGAAATTTGAGACCGTAGCGCTATCTACGTCAGCGCCATTTCCCAGACTCAAAGTGTCAGTGCCACTACCACCATCCAAAGTGCCTGTAGCAGTGAATGAGGTGGAAATAGTATCGGCAGAAGTACTTCCCGTGATGTTTTGCCCTGCAGCACCATGTATGATTGTCATTCCAGCGCCCAATACATAGGTTTCCACATCGGCATCAGCGGTGACTGAAGCATCGCCATCGGCGGAGCTAATCGTGATCTGATCAGAGCCTCCAGAGGCAGTTACGCCTGAAGAAAAGCCATCGTGCTGCGCTTCCGTCATGGTGACTGAACCAGTAACATCCACAGTTTCAAAACCGGCGATACTGCCGGCTGAGGCGATCGACGATCCTGTTGCCATTTGCAGAACATCAGATTGGCCTGAACCACCATCCAGATCACTGGTGGCAGATAGGGTAAACGTACCAATATTGATCGTCTGGCTGGCAGCATCTGAACCCGTCACATCCTGCCCTGACGCGCCAAGGGTAAACGTGTATACATCGTTTAACGTATAGGCTTCAATATCCGCATCACCGGTGATAGTATCGTCTCCATCAGAAGTACTTAGTGTGATAGTTTCGGTACCTGCGCCTGCGGTGATACCGCTGGTGAATCCTTCGTGATCGGTTTCTGTCATCGTGGCAGAAGCATCGTCATTTAGCGTCAGAGCTTCAAAGCCGGAAAATGAGGCTAAAGCCGTAAAATCCGCCGACTGATTAGTCGCGATAACAATGGTATCAGCGGTCGTCTCTCCAGCTGCCGCGGCTGTAGAGCCCGTCATATGCGAGCCGTCAGTTATGGTTAAAGTCTCATCACTGGAATCAAACGTGAAGGAGGGGCTAATATTTGTGGGCGTACCACCTGTGCTAAACCCAGCTCCCGTCGTTGAAGCAGTGGTGAAACTTACCGTATGGGCAGTACCGGAGGTGTAAGTAGCCACAGAGCCGTTGGTGCCATTCCCATTGCCGGAATCATCAACGATGTCTGTGCTGGCACTTAAATCTAACCTAAAGCTACCCTCACCTGAAGGTGTTACGGTAACCGTGTATGTGGTATCAGCAACCGCAGTAGCAATGCTATCAATGGACCCTGTCGCATCGCCTGTAACATTGGTGATCTCAAAATCACCAGTAGTTACGTTATTAGCATCTTCATTAAAAGTGACAGTAAATGCAACAGAGGTGGCATCATCCGCACTGCTTTCGGTAATGGATTGCACCACTGGCGGAGAAACATCGGATGTTGTTTGGCTGACAGGACCTTCAGGTGACGCCTGTAAATTAGGTGATGTCTCGTCATCTTCTGCTACAACATAAATATCGTATGCCGTGCCTTCTGCCAGGCTGCTCAATACAAGTGTGTCGGCAGCAGCAGTTACCGCCTTACTGTTACTCGCTGCTACAGTCACAGCACCATAATTAACTCCTGCCTTTACTTCGCTGGAACTTGGTGCCGTGGCTCCGTCTGGAATTGCAATAGCGTATACGGTACCCGCTTCATTAATATCAACGTTTATTGTGATTGAAGTACCATTTTCAGATGCGACATTGGATGAGGAATCGTTCGTCGGTGCTGTAGCATCGGGAACAGTAAAGTTGTAGGTTGTAGTATCAGCAATACCTGCAAAGCTATTGCCCGCAGAATCATCGATAGCAGCAGCATCAATTTGAATATAATAGCTGTCCTGCTCGGTCAAATCAGAGCTGGGATTAATAGTAAGCACGGCGCCGGTAATATCAATCTGACCATCACCAATCGCTATAGTGAAATCAGCATTATCCCCCGAGTCATAAATAGTCACATTACCGGAACCAGCGGCAATATTTTCATTAAACGTGATGACGAAATTAGAATCCGCAGAAACCGTTGTGTTGCCATCGGTTGGACTAAATGTGCTAATAGTCGGATTATTTGCGTCGATGGCATCACTACTCCCTGTAATGGCAGTGGTAAAGGTGTTACCAGCGGTACCCGCAGAGTTGGTTAGCTGAACACTTTGAGTAATGTTGCTGCCAGCAGCAACATCGGTACCGCCATTTGCAACAGTAAAAGAAGCGGTGTAAGTAGTGTCATTGGTTTTCGCTAGTGAGCCAAGTGTAAAACCATTAATATTCCCGCTGATACCACCAGAACCGCCTGTGAAATCATCGGTATTGGAATCCACAGTAATAGTGGCAGTAACGGAGTCACCAACCTTCATGGCGGTATCGGGTATTGATACCGCCGTAATATTTGGGGCAGATATCAAGGTAGTGATATTCAGGGCTGACGAAGGTGATGCCTGTAAATTGGGCGTCCCTTCATCGTCTTCAGAGACAACGTATACATCGTAAGCAGTATTCGACGCCAACCCTGTAAGATTGAAGGAACCAGAAAAAGGATCCCCACCTGTCGCCGAACTATTTGCTGAAGCTACTGTGGCTCCGGTGTAGCTTACCCCAGCCTTGACCTGAGCAGAAGTTGGCGCTGTCTCCCCATCGCCGATGGCAATAGCGTAGACGGTTCCTTGTTCGTTCAGGTCGAAATTGACTGTGGTTTGAGAATCAGTAGTCCCAGATACTGAAGGGCCTGAATCATTAGTTGGGGCATCGGAATCACCGCCACCAGCCGCACAGTTGTTCTGAGTGAAATAAGTGCCGCCATTGGATGAGGTACAGGTTGTCTCTCCAATACCGGCTGTTGTCTGACATGAACCACCATGAAAACAAGAGCCTCTGCGTCTTCTGGAAAACTCAACCCTCTCTTCGCCAGATATCGTTGTTGCGATGGTTTCCAAGCTATTGAGTAAATTCTGTTCCTGCAAAAAATCTAAAGTTGCTTTTTTATGCCATGCTTCAGGATTATTTCCGGTTTGTTCATGATTTGCGGCAGATTGAGCTTCTTTTCCATTTTCAGAATTGCTTTTTTTAAAAGCAGAAAACGGGGATTTTCTCGCAGCAAGGGTGTTCTTTTCTTTAGCAACAGAAGGTGGTGTTGATACCCCCTGCACCATTTGACTATGATTGTAGGATAAAGTGCGTGCGACACGCTGAACAGAACGGCTCGTACTGGCGAAAGCCGGGGCAGCCAGCATCCCTGGTAAAAGCAACCCAATGGCCTTAACGCGTAGTTTTTTATCATTCATAATTAATCTTCCACATAGTCATAAAGATGCTGATTTAGAACATCATCACCAGAAGTTATTGCAGCGAAATGACCATCATTTATTACAGCAATATCGTAAATTTGGTTAACATCCCCGGTAAACTTTAATTCCGCGATAAGTTCACCGGTATTGGCATTTAACAGCCAAACTCCACAAAACGTATCATTAGGATCAATAAAGTCTCTTATGGGCATGTAGGTTTTTCGTTCTGTCTCTCGCATGGCGCTTAAACCCACAAAAAGCAGCTCACCGTGAAAACACATTCCCCGGCAAAAACCCGGCAATGGTTTAAATACCTCAATATTTCCAGTTTCTCGATGAATGCGCTTGATACAGGCTCGACCAGATTCGCAAAAATAGACATAATCGCCATTTACTCGCGGTGAATGGGGCATATACAAGCCACTGGCCAATACCTGGTTAGTTTCAATATCAATAACTGCGCCATTCAACTCTCGCTCATACCAATCATCCTTAATGTCTCTTTGACCACAAGTCGTAACATATTTTGGCATTCCGTTAAGCATCGCCATGCCATTTAAATGGCATCGGTCTTCAGGTTTTAACGCTGAAATAAACTCAGGCTTCCAGTGAGCGATAAAATTATATTCAGGGTCGAGTGAGCACAAACAGGAGAAGGCGGTATTGACTATCCATAATCGATCACTGCCCCAGGCTATGTCATGAATATTAATACGCCCGGTAGTAATAAATGCTCTTTGGGCATACATGGCATCCGCAAGCTTTAATTCGCTTATTTTTTTATCTCGGCTTTCAATATATTTTGCTGCTCTTTGCGGATGCTTCTCATACAGCTTTCGGCTAAAAGTCTGCAAATTGTCGTAATGACCGTCTTTTATTTTGGGAAGAAAAAAGTCTGCACGCTTAAAATTAATAACCTGCGTCAGAGTCCCCAAGGTTAAGGTGTTTTGATCTACATGTAACCCCATGGGGCGTGGAAAGAACTCTAATTGTGTATTGAGTTCCCCGTCGAGCGCGCGAACCAGAATAAGTCTGTTAGAATCATAGCTGGTCATAGCCAGTGTAATATTAAGGGCCTGCAAAATCTGAGGGAAATTGTCTGAACATTCGCTGGAAAAGTCTCTCAACTCTTCCAGGTCTTCTGAAATTTCATTTACAGAATCAGGTTTATGGTGTTTTGGCTCAACTTCCATATCTACTTTTTGACGTTTTTTGGATCAATTTTACAATATAACTTCGGTTAACATCATCATATTACGTTCTATTACAATTTCGTCTCTACAAAATACGATGCTTTATTGTTTAACGGCATTGGTCTTTTAAAAATTAATACTAATGCAATGAAAAACAGACATTTGAGGCCAATTTGGCAGTTTAATTAGTGATATAAGATTAACACACAGAACTTACCACTGTCCCTTATAAATGTGTATATTTTTACATTTAACCTTTTGTTTTCTTTGTACAAGTATCGTAGGGCAGGCTCTTAAATTCAAGACTAATACAAAAATATTTGACACCATTCGCTTTTTAATCTGATCGCCAAGGCCTTTAAAAAAACGCTACACAGATAAAGATGCACTTGGCAAGCTATAGGGTTCGTGTCTACCTTGCGTGGAATCCTGGCTCACCCCCTGAATGTAGATAGTAATAAAAAGGAGAATACCGCTAAATCAAGCATATTAAGTCTTGCCCAAAGCAACATCGCGTAAAAACAATAAGAACATTTTTTGTAAAGTAGTAATCAGACCAGTTATCAACAAATTACACGGATAACTCAAGTGTTACTCTTATTTCATCTCCGAAATTACGTCGGCGACCGCAAAAGTAGTGGACGAGGAAGTACCTTCGTACAAAGATTCGGAGATACCATCAGAAGAAGTCGTGATAAATTCATGAGGATAGAAACCAACAACACATTCACCATAGTTGGAAAACGATGCTTTTTCACCTGAAGAATCACGAGAGCCGATGATCATTACACCATTAATCTGACTCAAGGCAGTCTCTTGACAGGCATTTTTATTTTTATTTCCCGCCGCGGCAATTATTAGACCGGGTGTTCCACGCTCTAATTGCCAGTCCAACAACCTCTTTAAGGGTTCAGGTAAATAACGTAGTGTCCAGCTGGCATTGACAACATCTGACGCCATCAACTGCGACAAGTAAAATGCCAAAACAAAATTAGATGTTTTGGCTTGTGTTAATCTTAACAACACAAATTCTGCGTCCGGCAATAACCCGGCCGGGATGTTACCTGTCTTTTGTGCAGCTAAAAGCCCCAATGCCATGGTTCCATGAAAATCAGCTTCACTTCGAGGTGATGCATCCAGAGATTTATTGTCCAGGTCATACTGAAATACCACTTTGGTTTTAGCCAGAGCGGGATGATTCAGGTTAAAACCATCGTCAATAATGGCAACCCTGGAAGTAACAAGAGACTCTTTGGTTTTATTGGCGGGGTTATTAAATGTTTTTGCAGAGGTTTTATGTAATGAGCCAGACGCTTTGTAATATCGCAATTGGATGAAATCAGGCTGAACATTCAGCACCAAAGGCATCAATTTGACTTTATCGATTGCGGTTTGCAGGTCCCAGTCAGGTAATGATAAAAGCAGGATAACTGTCTCGTCAAACTCTGCCAACGTAGTTTCGATTGAAGTACCTGATATTATTTCGCTCCAATCATTTTTAAGCAATTCCTTATTTCCTGTCACCACCAAATGTTTAGAGACTGCTACCTTTAGCTTTCTGGCTCCCGCATCAATGCCCGACGAAACCTCATAATAAGCAACATTTTCAGGCCCCGACTTTTGTTTTTCTTTAACTGCCAGCACCACCTTGCTCCCTAAATTTTCATATTCTATGGTTGAGGGAAACTGATGCCTGGACAAGGCTCGAGCTTCAACCACCTGACTGATTAAAGAGAAGGCTATTACCATCAATATTCGTAACAAGGCTATCATTTTTTCCATAAGGATGAGTGCATAAGTATCCAATTAAAGAAACATTTTTAGCAAAGGTGTCATATTAGACCAATAAAAAAATGCCTTATACTTTGCAGTATAAGGCATTTCACCTCCGTTGTTCAGCGACTGTATTCTGAAAAACTTAGCTTCTGGGAGGAAAAATTCCGTCCAGCGCCATCATAAAGTTGACCGTTAAAAAAGGTTGCCTATTTTCATGGGCACTATTCCCTCCGGTATTAGATATGGCAGAAGTAGACATATACTCCCCTGCAATCGGTGTAGTTGCAAAGGCCGATACTCCCGCACTACCAATTCTCATATTAGCAGGTACCACTGTAGAACCTGGCCCTGCAGTATTTTGAGGATTATCACCGTTTACTTTGCCATGAGAATGGGAAGGCAATTGAGACTTGTAAAGCTGCACAGCCTGATAGCCTCCAAACTGACCATGTTGCCTTGAGGTCAACCCAGGCCCCGTACCATCTCCCAACGGCACCCTGCTTTTGAGATTGGGAATGCCCATAGTCACTCGCCAATCACCACCATAGGTGGAGCCGATAATTGCGAATAATGCCTGGTACTGGGATATCGACATTAACTGCCCCTGACATAAGGCCCAATCTGCAATCGCAAAGTTGAATCCGGCCATTTGGATTTCTCCAATAAATGGATTTGCCATTTGAAACTCCTTGAATAAATTTGGTTAACGTTACGAGCGGCTCGGATAAAGACCCTGAATACAAATGATAAAACTCAGGCAACTCCAAGGCATCATATTCTCATGAGATGTGCCGCTACCGCTGTTTTGAACCTGATTATCGGCCATCTCAATAGGCGTATCCCCCGCAGCAAATGTTTTATAAGCTAAACCTGTCTGGTTGGTCATATTAGCTAAAACATTATCCACTGGAGTATTTGAGGTAGCATCGTTATTACTCGCTTGAAGTGTATGAGTGTGAGCAGGCATTTCACCTAAGGTCAACGACACTGCTTCCAAACCATATCGCTGCCCTATTGCTCTTGGTGTCAGGCCCGGCCCTATGCCTTGGTGCACAGGAATGCGGCCTCGCAAATCTGGCAAACCAAAACTAGTGCGCCCATCGCCACCATAGTAAGTACCCAGCAATGAATACAGAGTCGAATTGCTACTAATACTCAATATCTGACCGTCACAAAAAGACCACTTGGCTGGGGCATAGGTACCCCCAAAAATTCGAATTTCTCCGTAATAACCTTCTGACATGATTCGCTCCTGTTAATTGCGGGGTGGGAAAAGACCAGAGATACACAATACAAAATTAACTACCTGAGTCGGCTGTAAATTGGTATGTGCCTGGTTGCCACCTGCAGAGGTAGGCAGTGACTGCTGGTTTAACTCAACAAGGTTATTTGCAGGAGTGTAGACGTTAGCAGGTACACCAGACATAGTCGCGATGGCAAATGCCCGACCTGAGATCCCGGCTTTATCGCCTTCGGCATCAGTTACAGCCAGAGCGTGGCTGTGACCAGGCATTGTGGCCGTGGTCAGCACTACATCTTCTAGTCCCGCCTTTGCCCCGAGGTCATCAATGCCAGGATTCAAGCCCATTGGGGTTCTGCCACGTAAGTCAGGGTAACCAAAAGTAGATTGTCCGTTGCCACCGTAGGCTACGCCCAATAAGGCAAATAAAGCGCTATTTTGCGAAATCTGGGTAATTTGACCATCACACTTGGCCCAATCAACTGGTGCCCAGTTGAAGCCTGTAATTGAGATTTGCCCCAGAAAAGGGTCAATCATCGCCATAAAAATTCTCCTAATCCTAAATAAGTTGAATCCGAAACGAGTAAATGTTCAAACGAATACGGTTTAGTTGCTAAGTTTTGACCGATCGTAGGAACAGCAAAATTCAAGGTTTTCGGCATCGTTTGGGCTGCCATAAAGGCATACTTCACCGAGAGTATCGTGCTTTAATATATAGTGATGTTCCGGCGTTGCCTGTTTGGGCTCAACTTTAAACACGACTTTAAATGCTTCCCATTGTTCACCGTTGCAAGCACCTTGTTCGCACTTAATCATAGGAGCTTCAAACGTTTCTATAATCTCACCTTCACCATCAGAGACCGGATTTCCATCGACATCAGATAACTGAAGAGTGAATGTTTCCTCGACCAACTTGGAAACATCCTTATAACGAAAATTCTCCATACCACCTCCTTAAAACCAATTAAAATTCTTTATTTACAAATAAAAATAGATAACGCCTACATCACGATGTGGAGTACACTTTTTTATTCCAGCTGATGCACTTAAAGCGTAGACAACAAAGCTTTTTACATCCAAAAATGTGAGCGTTTTATTTTCACGTTAAGACGTTGAATTTAAAAACAGCTATAAACACACTGACAATTTATCATTAAACAAAAACCAACCATTAAAATTTACGAAACGCCTATCCATGAGCTAATTTCAATTTAAGAAAACGTTGTTTGAAAAACATTCAACTCAGGCTTCCAGGTCATTAAAATGTACATATCATCTTCCTGTTCAATCACAAAACCCAGCTTCACATAGAGCTTAAAAGCACCAGGATTGTTGCGCGCCACGGTTAACGTCATTGGCACTTTCGATTGCTCTGCGGCAACCATCAACGAACGGATAATGACTTCACCAAATCCGAGGCCCCTGGCCTGAGGTAAAAACGCGATTTCCACAAGTCTTACTTCATTGTGGCCAAAATCTACGGTCACTTTGCCAATAAGCTCGTGGTGTTTCTCAATGACAAAATACATTGCATTGGGATACTGCTGACCATAACCGTCGGTCTGGGCTCGTAACTGCATCTCAACAATCTGCTTTATATAATCTTCTTCAGCGTCTATGAGTAACAGATCCTGACGCACGGACTCATGAAGCATAGCCAGAAACGGTTTATCTTTATCTTGAGCAGGCCGCATATGAAGGCCTTCGGGTATATTTAAATTGTTCACCAACTAAACTCTTTTTTTACCTTTAAAAACACACATAGTTAAAATCAAACACTCATAAATAGCTTATTAGCTTCTTCGATTTTAATTTGCTCGTAACTATTTGCCTGGCGACTAAACCAGTCTTCAAATTCTTGCAACGTTGGATAGCCATTGGTCATAAAATTCATTATGTTGAAACAAGGTATTTCAAAAAAATTACAAAATGCCACATCCTGTTCAAACTCCTTCTGCAGTCCTTGCGCATCGTAATGAGGTGTGGACATCAACCGGTATTTACTCCAGAGTCGGGGTAAATATACCAAACCTTTCTCGCTCTTTTCGTCTGCTTGTAAAACCGGTTGTTTTGCAAAATAATCGGGTAGTTGCACCTCCCAAACAGGCGCTTCATTGATCACGTATCGGTACTTTACAATGTCACCTGAGCCGCCCTGGAAATGCATTCGGGCGCTAGCAGTACATAAGCTGCTTTGCTGTAAGTCCAGGTAGTGTTCTTTGTAAACAATAATATCTGTTACCTGATAAAACCGGTCGATAATGCCCTGTACTTCGGGAAGCTCGAATTCAAAATTCAGAGGTTCCTGCTCACCACGATGAATCGCGGCTGCGGTCTCGCGATTTAAATGGAGTAAATCGGCCAATTTAAAGGGAAGGCCAGATTTATCCTCAAACGATCCGATTTTTTCGGCGTCAAAGACGGAGGCCGGCTCTCCCATCCAAATACTGGTTCTGATGTTTTCGGGGATCAACTTGCCGTCAGGTTTCAAAAACTGCTGTAAGTGAGAAAAAATGGTAACTTGAGGTTCTCTGCACAGAAAGCCACTCATGGTCTCTGAAATGAGTAAATCAAAGCGATGGTCTTCTGGTGGACACCACTTGGTGGCATCAGCACAATGGATCGTCACCCTATCTTCGACATCCAACTGTTGCAGTACTTTTTGCAATGCCGTGACGTTTTCAGGATGAATATCGAGGCAAGTCACATGGACAGGGACTTTTTTCAATCCCGGTAGCAGTGGTGTCAGAATTGAGCCCCATGGTCCCGTGCCAGCATAAAGAATTTTGATGGGTTCAATGTACCCTTCGCCACTGCTCAAACGAGACGCCAAAATATCGGTTATAGCCGCCTGATTTGCCAATAAAAAGGTCTGGGTTCTGATGGGTTCCACCTGGCATTTAGCGGCCTGTAATGGTGATATTGCAACACCTGCGCCTGTGTCGATGTCATCCCAATTGTTCATGTCGTCATCGAGGACGATGTCAGTCCAGGCACTGTAGATATCCGCCATTTGCTTAACAACCGGCATCAAGGCGACAAAGTCTTTCTCCCCCTGAAGCAGTTTTTTAGTGAGCTCTGCTAAACACTGTGCGGTTGGGGCAGTTTGGCTAGTAATTAGACTCGCTTCGTCAAATTGAGACATCAGCCAATCATTGGGTTGTATATCCATCACCAAGTGCAGGCGTTCGGTTTCACTGTCATTTACTACTGAATGTTCCAAATTGGCATTTACATACCACAGTTCCCCCACCTTCATATCCAGAGGCTTTCCATCGGAATAAAACTGAACTTCAGCGGCAGTAAGAATTGGGATGTGTAATCTTGCGGCTTGCTTTTCAATACACAAATCGTTATCACGGTGCGGAAGAATCTTAGCACCTTTACCTAACTTCATAAGCCGTACAGATTTTTTGGGGGCTTGTATCTGAGCCAACAACTCATTAATAACAGGTAATTTTTCCAGAACAGGTAAATTTACCCAGACGCCATTACTGTGGATTTGATTTGCTTGTAAAATAACATTGGCATTTTCGTGATCCGCGAGTGCCCTTAGTGGCAAGAGCCGCCATTCTCCATGATAAACATCAGCATTAACATGATCTGACCAGTTTTCATCCGCCAATGTAAGCAACTCTCGCTTTAGTTTCTCAGCATCAAAATTCAGTAACGTGTCTAACTTCTGTGACGCTATCGCCAAAACAGTCTCCTTACCTGATCCATGTTCAATAAGTCATTCAACTTGATGCACAGCATTACTCGTATACGCGCATCGAATTGTGAATAAAACTAGACCCATATTGGTATATTTGCCAATATTTTTTAATATTTATTAAAATGCGTTATTTTTATAGCACGACTCCTATTTCAATCCACATTACGCCTCATTACAAACTTGGGGGATAGAGTAAGATAATGAGCCTGACTCAAGAAGATATCGGTTATTTAACGTCTCTCAGTTGCGGGAAATGTGACATGCAACACGAGAGGATTGCGTATCACAGGAACAGTAAAATACCGCTAAGCAATGCCGTTGCCGAGCATGGTTTTGCGCGGGTTGGGCTATGTCCTACCGCAGGGCGACTTGTGAATCTTACCTGCGCTCACACCTCATCTCGATGCAAATTAGTTAACCTAATCAAAAAAATACCAGACGACCTGGTAGCACCACAGACGAGAGAGGGTTGGATTAGAGATATAAAAGACATCGATTTTAAGATTGTCAGCCTTGATGTACAAAAAAGTGATTTGGAAGTCCGTCACGCCAAGGTGAAAAAAGCACAGCTTAGCAACGAGACCCCGGAAAGTAAGTCAGAAATCAAAGAGATTGAAAAGCGTATTGAACAGGTAGTCACAAATTACCATGTCCAGGTCGCCGCGATGAGTAACTTGCAAGAGAAAATAAATCGCACAATCAGTGTTAGAGAGTGCTGATACAACTACTTCCCATTGATCCAGCCGGTGATGCTGTAACTATAATTCTCAGCAAAGGGGGTTACATAAGTCACTGAATGAGGCAATGCCACATCTAACAATACCAGGCTATTAAACAAAGGCAACCAGGTTTCAGAGGAAGTGATATCCGCTGAAAAAAATGGCAAAAGTCCGCCCCAATCGGGATGCCAATTGTTAGAAAAGTTAAACACGTAAGCAATTTTGCGAACTTCTGCCTGGTTCACGTCATGATGGGCGGTTAAAAAGCTGCCTGATAGTCGGTCAAATCAACCATTATTTGTTCTGCAGGTTTCATAGTGTCTCTGGCTTTCATTCCATTATTTAATGCATCGTGCACAAGCATTAAGGGCGTAACCAACACAGCATATTGGGAAAGGAGCCAGGCTCATTCAGCGGCTTACACATTCCAAAATAGGAAAGCAAAGGCTGACCATAAAACCCCCCGCTCTGGAAACATTCGATAAGATTTTTTGAAGAACCGCGATATCCAGCTTCGTGGAACACCACTTCGGGAGGCAAACCAATTGCTTCCAATGCCGCCCAGGACCAGGCAATCGCCGCGATTTCCTCACCATCGCCTTGACCTGAATCATTTACATTTTCGTTTAAAAGGTGGCGGGTTGCCGCAGGTTGAACCGCTATGTGACCAGCTTCGTGCAATAAATCACCGGGGTATTCTAATTTTTCGCTATCCACCCACAGCTGTCCATTATGGATGGTTACGCCCGGGAGGAATGTCTCGCCATCAATCCCGGTAAGCTTCACCTGAACCCCCACCTGCTCAAGAAATGTAATTATTCGCTGCAAAAGTTCAGTACCTGAAGTTGATGGTTGCATCAGAGTTCCTTTTCATGTTGATGGCGTTCAATAGCAATAAGCATTTGAG
Organism: Planctobacterium sp. R6; assembly: GCF_055755215.1. Taxonomy (NCBI): domain Bacteria; kingdom Pseudomonadati; phylum Pseudomonadota; class Gammaproteobacteria; order Alteromonadales; family Alteromonadaceae; genus Planctobacterium; species Planctobacterium sp. R6. The sequence continues at coordinate 34,324 of NZ_JBVTQY010000001.1, read as the reverse complement.
GACTAAACTATAGACGATTAAAAGGGGTAAATAAAAATCAAATGATAGAGGGTTAAACTAAAACAAATCAATGGCTGATTCTTTGGCAATGGCCACTTCCTCCTGAAGTTCACCTTCTTCAACCAATTGCTCGTAGCAATACACGGCATTGCGGCCGTGCTCTTTGGCGTAATACATGGCCTTGTCAGCCCGCTCCATTAGCACCTGTTCGTAATCTTCCTGCGAGGCTTCTGCAAACCCGATACTCACTGTAATTTTACCCACCAATGGGAACCTGTCTTGCTCAACTTCCAGTCGAAAGTCGTTGAGTTTTTTGAAGGCATCCGAGCGGGTAGCAGGCTCTAAAATGATAACGAACTCTTCACCTCCAAAACGAAAGACATAATCAGAAGAGCGAAAATAGCCAGACATTTTCTGCGACAGCGTGAGCAAAACCTCATCGCCACAGACATGCCCGAAGACGTCATTCACCTTTTTAAAGTAGTCTATGTCAATGATAACCAGCCAGGGTTTATCCTCAGCATGAGCCTCACGGGAAGGAAAATTAGTGTGTTGGCGTTTCTGGCGGCTCGCCTGCTTGGCCAACATTTGGCGCAAATGCCGTTCAAAAGAGTGTCGATTTAATAATCCGGTGAGCTTGTCTTTTTCGCTTTCCACCAGCACTCTGAGGTAATTGCCATAAATCCGGGCGAAAGCACTGATCAATGACTTGTTTTCGGTAGTGATGGTTTCAGCACGCAAGTGCAACGCTAACTTTTTACCTGCCCCTGCAACCGGCACCCATAACTCCGTCATCCCATCCCGGGTTTCGGTAACGGAGCGTTTCAGGCTATCTATTGAAGTGACGAGTTGTGTGGCGGGTTGCATCAGGGTTTGATTTGCATACCAGACAAAGTGAGGCTCGACGGACTGCACTTTTAGTTCGAGTAAAACGGTGATGATGGGATTGGGCCAGCTCCGTTCTAACTCGTATAAACACGCTTTTTCAAAATACACGTATTCGGCAATAGTAGACAACAGACTGATCCCGACGGAATCCAGGTCTTTTTGCTCAGTTAATGACACCACCGAATCGAGTATTTGCTTGTTCATCGACCATTCTCTGTGAAGGTAATGACCCAGCTTAAGCCCTAAACGTAAGTTCTCAATTAAACTTTAGTATGATATCGCAGTGCCGGGTTTACTTGCTCAACACTATCTGTTCATGAAAGAACTTTCGGTAGTTAATCTTAATATCCTCGGCGCGCACCGCGCTGGCGATTTTTTCCCGACAATGCTTGTCTGCCAGATTAACGTCTTTGGGCGCCACAAAGTGATTGGACCGAAATGAGAAAAAGGTTTTCACTTTTGGTGATAAGGGCGCATTCTCATTGTGTTCAGTGACTAACGAGAGCTTTTCGGAATCCAGTTTCACCAGACTGCCCACCGGATGCACACCAATATATTTAATAAATTTGTTCACCAGGGCTTTGTCCAATTCCGTCTCACTGCATTTCAGCAGTATTTTCAGCGCCTGATTAGGCGGCATGCCCTTTCGATAACAACGGTCAGCGGTCATGGCATCGTACCCATCGACAATGGCAATCATACGTCCGTATATGTTGATGTCGCTGTCGTTCAGCCCCATTGGATAACCCGAACCATCCAGGCGTTCATGATGCTGCGCCACCACGTGAAATAGCCGTTTCGAGATCCCCTCCATCTTTTTCAGCACTTCCAGCCCTTTAACCACGTGACCTTTCATGACGTCCATTTCTTCGTCGGTTAGTTTGCCAGGCTTGTGTAGTATCTGGTCAGGAATTTCAATTTTACCGATATCATGCAACATGCCCGCCAGGGCCAGCTCCGATACCACGTCATTATCCAGCTCAAGATATTGTGCGAACGCCCCCATTAAAATTCCGACATTGAGCGAATGCTCCAACAGGTAAGCATCTTTCTGACGCAAGTGGGTCATACACAACAATGCGTTGGGATTTCTGTCCAGTGAGTTGACAAATTTCTCGCTGACGTCTTTGATAGGCTGAAAGTTAACCGGAAGCCCCGCCTGAATTGAGTGCAGTAATTTTTTCTGTAGCTTTTTAGCCTCTTCATACAAGGCACTGGCCTGGGTTAATTCGTCTTCAAGAGAAACAGAGCCTCTGACATGCTCCGCTCGTTCGGTTTCGTTTGTGCCGGTGTCAACGTCTCGCTCTGTATCTCTTGCCACATCACTGCGCTCCATGTCCACAATGAGTGAAATAATACCTTTGGTTTTTAATATCGAAATGGCGTTTTCGGTGGTAACTTTGCCCTGAGTCTTTATTTTCAGATCACCATCTTGCTGATGTACCGCCTCGACGAACATTCCCACTGCGAGCTTATCTATGGGGACTACGACTAATTTGTTCATCAATCTGACACAACCCTTGTTATTCACTATGCAATACTGTGATACCGATTATTGCATCACTTCGCCCGACATCAAACCCCATTTGCAGAACCTCAATGTCTCTTTAGTATACTTAAAATTGTTGTTATTAAAGCCTGCTGACAAAGTAATTTTTTTTTCGGGATTGCTATTAATTTCGCTGTTACTCAAAAAACACATTGAGATAATATAACATATCCGATAAGCTGACCTTGTCTAACATCGGTATCCTATTTTTAGCCCACTATTTGTGTATCCTGATACCGCAACAATTCATCAATAGTTCACTTTTTTGTCATCTGTTACACTTTAATGTAATACAACTTTCATGATTTTTCACATACGCTTTTTGACTTTACCCTGCGGTAACTCATAACACCACAAAAGCCGCAGAAAAAGCCACCACCCAACGTGAAAATTTATTTACCCAACAACGACTTATATTCGTCATAAAAGCGCCAAACTTGTCACAAATTAGCGCATTTTTTTACACAAAAACATAAAATTTGTGTCATTAAGCCCCCCTATGCTCTCTCAGGTTTTGTGCTACCACGTGTAGCACGATCCTCAAACCCAACATTGATAAAATTCAGGAACATAAACATGAAGACGAACTGGATTGCACCAGTCAGTGCTTTAGCATTGGCTGTATCCGCTGCGACTCATGCCCAGGTATTACCCGAAGCGCAAAGTAATAGCGCCTGGTATACCGACGGTCAGGCTCAAATCAGCAGTAAACTGGCCAGAGCGCCAAAGCAAAAAGCGAAAAATGTCATTTTATTTGTGGGTGATGGAATGGGTGTTTCAACCCTGACCGCTGCCCGTATCTTACAAGGCCAACAGCAAGGTAACTCCGGTGAAGAGGGTTACCTGAGCTTTGAAACCTTTCCTTTTTCTGCACAAGTAAAAACCTATAACGTCGATGCCCAAACGCCCGATTCAGCCGGTACTATGACGGCCATGATGTCAGGCCTAAAAACCGATGTAGGTGTTATCGGGGTCGATGAAGATATCGTTCGTGGTGATTGCGCGACTGTTGCGGGTAATGAAGTGGTTACAGCTCTTGAACTGGCTGAAATTAAAGGCCTGTCTACAGGCATTATCTCTACTGCCCGAATTACCCATGCCACACCTGCCGCCACTTATGCCAAATCGGCGGATCGCAACTGGGAAGATATCTCTGATATGCCAGCGAGTGCGGCAGGCAACTGTGCCGATATTGCCGAGCAGCTGGTTAATTTCGAAAGTCATCTGGAGAATCGTTATCCGGGCATCGATGTTGATGGTATCGAAGTTGCGCTGGGAGGTGGTCGCCGCCACTTTTTGCCTAACGACGAAGCATTCAACTCCCCGGATGCTGCCAGCAGCATTGAAGGTGATCGTACCGATGGCCGCGACTTAACAGCTGAATGGCAGGCGCAATATGAAAATGGTGTCTACGTCTATGATCAGACAGGCTTTGAATCTATTGACGCCAATTCGGTTGAGCGTATTTTTGGTTTGTTCAACGAATCACACATGCAGTATGAAGCGGATCGCGGCAACGATATCGCTGGTGAGCCCTCAATTGCCGAAATGACCTCAAAAGCCATCGATGTGCTGGATAACAACGACAAAGGCTTTTTTCTGATGGTTGAATCGGGTCGTATAGATCACGGCCATCACGCTGGCAGTGCCTACGGTGCACTGACTGACGCCATCGCATTTGCCGATGCAGTTCAGGCCGCTGTGGATGCCACCGATCCTGACGAAACCTTGATTTTGGTAACGGCTGATCACAGCCATGTATTTACTATCGCTGGTTATCCCAAACGCGGCAACCCGATTTTGGGACATGTGGTAGCCGTAGGCGCAGACGAGCCCTCTTTGGCTGCTGACGGCTTGCCTTACACCACAGTAGGTTACACCAATGGATTGGGGTATCGCGATCTGGGCACTGAAACCGATGCCGATGCCACCTATGCACTGGATGCAATGACAGGCCGTGTCGATACCTCCGCCATTGACACCACACAATCCGGTTATCACCAGGAAGCCACGATCCCACTGGGTTCTGAAACTCATGCTGGTGAAGACATCTCCTTACATGCCATGGGCCCTGGCTCTCAATATGCGCAAGGCGTGATTGAACAGAGCGTGGTATTCCATCTGATTGACCAGGCACTTGACCTGGTAGACTAAGGAAGAATTAAAAATGAACAAGTTTATCTATACATTAATTGTGGCTTCCATTATCGGTCTATCAGGCTGCTCCGGAGATGATGGTGATCAGGGCCCGGCGGGTCCACAAGGTTCACAGGGACCGGCAGGCCAGGACGGTTCAAATGGTACTGACGGAACTAACGGCACGGATGGCACAAACGGTGCTGATGGTACTGATGGTACTGATGGTCTGAATAGCCTGATCAGTCAGACGGCTCTGCAGGTTGGTAATGCAAATTGTCGCAATGGTGGCGTGCAAATTGATTCCGGTCTGGATAGCAACAACGACGGAGTTTTGGACGCCAGTGAAGTGACCGCAACCGAATATGTGTGTTCTCCAACACTACTGGCCCTGGATGACACGGCCCTGGAATCCAGCCGCACAAACGATTACTTTATTGCGGGCCAGGCAGAAATCAGCACGGCTCAGGCGGTATGGGCTGATGTTACTGACCCTACTGCTCAGCGCGCACTTAAACATGCCGAGGCAAAAGGATTAGTCGTAGAGAAAATCGCGGCACGTGACATCGCCGATGTCCGTGGCAAAGCGAAAAATGTCATCCTGTTCGTGGGTGATGGCATGGGCATTTCTACGGTTACCGCTGCGCGTATTCTTGACGGTCAAAACAAGGGACTGGATGGCGAAGAACACGTACTGGCCATGGACAACATGCCGTTTTCAGGTTTTTCAAAAACCTACAACGTCGATGCGCAAACACCGGATTCAGCCGGTACTATGACAGCCATGGTAGCTGGTGTTAAAACCGATGTAGGTGTAATTGGTGTCGCCGAAGGCGTAGAGCGCGGCAGTTGCGCTTCTGTAGCCGGCAACGAACTGGTTACCGCGCTGGAACTGGCGGAAATTGCCGGCAAAGCGACCGGTATTATCTCTACCGCGCGTATTACTCACGCAACACCCGCAGCCACCTACGCAAAATCCGCCGATCGCAACTGGGAAGACATCTCAGATATGCCCGAAACTGAAATTGCCTGTGAGGACATCGCTTCTCAGTTAGTGAATTTTGAAGCCAATCTGGAAGCGCGCTTTGACGGATTAGACGTAGATGGTATCGAAGTGGTGATGGGTGGCGGTCGTCGTCATTTCTTGCCCAGAGACGCCGCGTTCAATTCTCCTGATGCAGCCAGCGATGTGGAAGGTGATCGAACAGATGGACGCGATTTGACCGCCGAATGGCAAACGACTTATGCCGATGGCATATACGTGTATGACCAAACCGGATTTGATGCTATCGATGCTGCAACTACAACCCGGGTATTTGGTCTGTTTAACGAGTCACATATGCAGTATGAAGCAGACCGTGGAAATGATATTTCGGGTGAACCTTCTGTAGCTGAAATGACCGCAAAGGCGATTGACATCCTGGACAACGACAGTGATGGGTTCTTCCTGATGGTGGAATCTGGTCGTATCGATCACGGGCATCACGCCGGAAGTGCCTACGGGGCGCTGACAGACACGATTGCTTTCGACGATGCCGTACAAACCGCCATCAATATGACCAGTGACAGTGACACGCTGATCGTGGTTACCGCTGACCACAGTCACGTATTTACCATTGCAGGGTACCCTAAGCGCGGCAACCCGATACTGGGCAAGGTAGTGCCGGTTGGCTCAGAGGAAGTCTCTTTAGCTGCTGATGGCATGCCTTACACCACACTGGGTTACACCAACGGTTTAGGTTTCCAGGATCTTGGTAGTGAGACAGACGCTGACGCTGCATACGCCTTTGCACCGGTGACCGGTCGCGTGGACTTAAGCGATGTGGACACTACTGCGCCAGGCTTTCACCAGGAAGCGTTAGTGCCCTTGACGTCAGAAACGCATGCGGCTGAAGATGTTGGCATTTATGCCAGTGGTCCCGGCGCACATCTGGTGACAGGTACCAATGAACAAAGTGTCATCTTCCACGTGATGGATTACGCGGCAGATTTTGTGAAAAAAGCCAACGACACACTCAATTAAGCACAGCTTAATGTGTTAGCAATAAAACGGGACCATACTGGTCCCGTTTTTAACCCAATCAAGCAATTTAACACTATTATGAAACCCGCAATTAAGTTAATCATTGGCGTTTTTTCGCTGCTAATGCCCGTTCTCTCGGGCGCCCAAAGCCTGTTAAGCGCGAAGTATGAAATCGCGATCACCAGCCAAGACCATCCCGAAAAGGTCAGACACTTTACGCTATGGCGCAATAAACATAATCAGGTCATACACCAGCATAATGACCAACAGGTGGCCCAATACTGGACCCTGCAAAACAACCACAAGGTAAAACTGATCACCTTGTTTGATAGTCATCAACGGGGCATTGAATACGCAGCAGCAGACATTAAAGGCCACCAGCAACGTGACTGGTCAGAGAAATGGCAATTGTTGAGCAACGATTTTCTGCGTGAGTTGCAACTGGTTCGCACTTACGATGATGAACAATTTGGCAAAGTGGAAGTACTCAGTAAACAGGCAACCGAAAATCGTTTCACCGTAGAATGGTTGCCCGAATTGTCATTAGTAAAATCAATCACTAACGACAGTGCACAAAGTAAGGAAACCTGGGTTTTGCACTCGGTTTCCAGTGATGCGCAACACGTTGAACAACAATGGCAGGCATGGGCTGGTTACTATCTGACCGACTATGCTGACATTGGGGACAATGAATCCGATCCGTTTTTAATGCAAATGATCAACCTTGGATTTGTCGAGGAAGCCGCTTCCGGTTTTTACAATGACAAAGGTCAGCCGATTAAAGGTCAACACAGCCATCATCACTAAAGGCTGAAACACAGAGAACGCGCTAACGGCGTTCTCTGTCTCCTTGCATGACAACTTGCAAACATCAGTTTGCAGGCCGGTAAGTTGTGTTATTGTAGAATCTGTTGTCCCCTAATTTCACAACAAATTTTTTATCGCCGGCATGCCATCAGAACAATTTTTCACAGCACTCAAGGCTATAGGTCAGCGGGCTGAAAGCGAGATCAGCAAGACCGACTATTACCACATGCGTATTATTGGCCTAGCCGGTCAAAGCAGCTTTTTGTTGGGTGTCTACTGTGCTGTGCAGCAGTATATGCTACCAGCCGCTGTCCTGATGGCATGGTCTTTAATGATTAGTTGGCTGTTAATGCACCACATCGGTCATGGCGGATATAACAAAATAGCCGATATTCCCAGACGCTACCATTCAAAGCACTATGCTCAGGGGTGGCGACGCTACATTGACTGGTTTGACTGGATTAAACCGGAAGCCTGGAATTATGAACACAATTACCTGCATCACTCTTTTACCGGAGAACTAAAAGATCCGGACCTCGTAGAGGAAAACCTGGACTGGCTGGCCAAAGCAAAACTGCCGGTGCCATTGAAAAAGCTAATCTTGTTGTTTTTCGCACTCACCTGGAAAGTCACGTATTATTCAGCCCGCACCCTGTCATTTCTTCGGGGCCACAACAAAGTCACCTTTGCTAATTTTCTGGATATTCGCCAGAAATCCCAGCGAGTAATGTGGCTGCAATTGTTCCTCCCCTACGGACTTTTTCATTTTGCCTTGTTGCCACTGCTCGTGGAGTGGTGGTTCTCAGCGGGTGGGTCATTTCTGCTTTGCCGGATCGTCGCAGAGCTGCTGCACAATTTACATACCTTCATTATCATAGTTCCCAACCATGCCGGTGAGGATTTATGTCGCTTTCACGATATCCAAAAACAACAGCGACGAGGCGATAGTTATTATCTGCGACAGATTTTGGGTTCAGCAAACTATCATTGCGGAAATGAGTGGCTGGATTTGTCGCAAATGTACCTGAATTACCAGATTGAACATCACCTTTTTCCGGCACTTCCCATGCGCCAATATCGACGCATTCAACCTCAGGTCAAAGCACTGTGTTTACAGCATGGGGTACCCTACATTCAGGAAAGTGTCTGGCAAAGACTGAGTAAAATGGTCGCCATCGCCACCGGATGCCAAAAGATGCAAACCACGGTGCCGGTTAATATTTCACAGCGGTGAGTATTCTTTGGCTAACTGCTTGATTTTTAGGCTGTCATTGGGATGTCACAGTTTTGCTGCTTGCGCCTAAAGATCACGCGCTATAAACTGCCAACATAAGGCCGTCCGGACCAGCTCCGGCAGCGTTTATACCTTCATTCACGGATTAAAAAATAATAAGCATGTCTGAACACGCAGTAGAATTAAAAGGTACGGGGTTTACCTTGTCGGTGGTGAAAATCACCCACCCGGATCTGGAAAAAGTCAAAGCCGAGTTGTCTCAAAAAATCGCACAGGCTCCGCAGTTTTTTAATCTTGCTCCTGTGGTCATTAATCTGGAAGCCAGTGAGGTGATGCCAGATTTCGCCTCACTCAAGTCATTATTAGCCGATTTAAAACTGTTGCCCGTTGGTATTACCGGTTGTCCGGACGCTCATAAACAGGCGGCAAACGATGCCGGATTTGCCTTACTCAATGCTCCAAAGAAAGCCTCTCACGGCGTGACTCAGAGCAGCGAGACGCCTGCGCCTCAGGTAGTCGAGAAAGTAGTCAAAGTGGCGGAATCCGTGCCCAGTCGTATTGTTCAGCAAACGTTGCGCTCAGGTCAGCAAATTTACGCCAAAGGCGGTGATTTAATTGTTATTGGCTCGGTCAGCAACGGAGCCGAAGTCATTGCTGATGGCAATATTCATATTTATGGCGCACTGCGAGGCCGAGCCATAGCCGGTGCGTCTGGCAACAATGATGCAAGAATTTTTTGCCGAAAGCTCCAGGGCGAACTGATCAGTATCAACGGTCACTATTGGACCTCAGATCAACTTCAAGCGCATTGGGAGCAGTCGGTGTGTATTTCATTAAATGGTGAACAACTGTCGGTTTTATCATTAGACATTTAATTTAGGAACATATATGTCACGAGTTATCGTAGTTACTTCCGGAAAAGGCGGTGTTGGCAAAACTACCAGCAGTGCCGCCATCGGTACAGGTCTGGCTCTGAAGGGCCACCGAACTGTTATCGTGGATTTTGACATCGGTTTGCGAAATCTGGACCTTATCATGGGTGTTGAGCGCCGCGTGGTCTACGACTTCGTTAATGTCATTAACGGTGATGCCAATCTGAACCAGGCATTAATCAAAGACAAACGCGTGGAAGGTCTGTATATACTGCCCGCTTCGCAAACCCGTGACAAAGACGCACTAACCCGGGAAGGGGTAGAAAAAGTTCTGGAAGAGCTCAGACAAAGTTTTGATTTTATTATCTGCGACTCACCGGCGGGTATTGAGCAGGGTGCCTTGATGGCGCTGTATTTCGCCGACGAAGCCATTGTCGTCACGAATCCGGAAGTATCCTCGGTGCGTGACTCGGACCGAATTCTGGGCATTCTGGCATCGAAGTCTCGTCGCGCTGAACAGAATATGGAACCGGTCAAAGAACATCTGTTGTTAACCCGATACAACCCGACCCGGGTAACCGCGGGCGAGATGTTGAGCGTTGATGACGTCAACGAAATCCTGGCTATTTCACTGTTGGGAGTTATTCCCGAATCACAGGCGGTGTTAAAAGCGTCCAATATTGGTGAGCCGGTGGTAATGGACCAGGAAAGTGATGCTGGCCTGGCATACCAGGATGCCATCGCACGACTTTTAGGTGAAAAACTGGATTTTCGCTTTTTAACAGAAGAGAAAAAGGGCTTGTTGAAGCGCTTATTCGGGGGGTAATCAGCGATGTCATTATTAAACTACTTCCGCCCCAAGAAAAAGCCCGCCGCCTCAGTGGCCAAAGAGCGACTGCAGATTATCGTGGCTCATGAACGTAAAAAACGGGCCGGGCCCAGTTGGTTACCGCAAATGGAACGCGACATTCTTGCTGTGATCAGCAAATACGTGGAAATTGGTCCGGACGCCATTTCAGTGCAACTGGAACAAACTGAAGATGATCTGTCGGTGCTGGAACTGAATGTCACTTTGCCGGAATAAGGGGTTCCGGCCGACAACGCGTTAATCCGAAAATCCGGCGGTGATGGCCTGCAGTTCGCCGCTTTTTTTCATTTGATATAAGGTGCCATCCAGCGCTCTTCTAAACGCCTTCTGCCAGGGATATTGGCCTGAGGCGATACCTGGTTCTGAATAGCCAATATAGCCATCATCTCTGCCGGCAATTGCCGCCTGAAACAAACGCAGATGAGTTTCGGGCTTGTACTGTCCGGAGGTTACAAGCTTTTTCATGTGATACTGATAGGCCAGTTTTTCCATCAGAATGCAATCGTTGCGGCCCGATGCCACCATCATCAACAGTAAATTTGCCCCATCCACTTCGTGATAGTTAATGGCTTTTTGATGCAACAAAGTGCGAAACTCCGCACCGCCCCAACCATCGTATCCCCGCATGTTACCAATGGTTTTCCCGATAAAATCCGACGGCCACTGCAGTGATGTTGCGCTGTTAACTTTGCTGTTGCAGATAACCAATACGGTTTCTTCGTACAATGGATAAGAATAAGGATAAAGATAAGGCCAGTCATGGGCGTGAAAATAAGTTGGCGAGAAAGCAAAACCCTCGCCTCGCTCCATCAGATGTTTGCCGCGATTCCAGGGCACGGGTTCAAAAATAACGCTGTAGTCTGCCATTTTATCGAATGCAGCGGTGAGAATTTCAATATACAAACCCTGCACCCGACCATCTTTGACATAGCTATAGGGCGGATAACCGTCATCCACATGGATTTTCACTTCAACTTTGGCCTGGAGGCTCAAACTCATCGCCAACAGCATAAACCACAGACTACAACACCTGAACATGTACAATCCCAAAGTCACCTTATCAGGAGTAAAAGTTAGTTTCAGTATAGAGGGAATGAATTCACTTGTCTGGCCGAAATAGCAGATTTATCTCCAGGTTGTGGATCAGGTTCCCGTCGCAGCTCTGTGTTCGGTATTTGCCAATAAACCAGCGTCATGGCAAGGCGGTGAGGACAGATCAAGGGCACACAACTCTGTTGTCCACAGCGGTTCCAGATCAGCCACGTCTGGCACTGAGATTAAATCTACCAGTGATTTATCTTCCAGAGGACCAATAACCACCCTAAACCGGGTCAGGCTGCTGCCGGGGCTTTCAACAATATGGGTGTTGTAATTGCGATAGATCATACTGCGTTCATAGGCATACTTTAAATCATTGAAACTACCCGCCACCGCGTATACCTCGGCACGGCCCGGTTCAGCCAGAATAGTAGTACGCCTGGCAGATGGCGCAGAAAGGTTGTCCTCAACGACTGCGATTGTTTCATGATTTGCTGCAGCAACCGAGACGGCCGAAGGGTCGGATAGCACACCATCGGAGTGGCTATCTGCAGCCTGCTCTGCCACTAAAGTGGCTTCAACGGGTTCGCCACAAATTGCCTCATCCGTCAAATAACGATGAAGTGCGCAGTCTTTATCCATTACCGCTGATAGGGCGTGATCGCTTAAGCCTTTGCCGGTGAGCAGGTAACTGATCCCACCAACTGCTAATAGCTCCAGTGAAGCACATCCGGAAACACAGGTAACGGCCACACACAACGAGGAGACCTTGATTAGCTTTTGCATACGTTTTCCACAACGTCAGTTTCCTGACAATTTACTGATTCAGGGGTAATTGCTCATTAAACAGGCAATGTTCGGGCCAAAAATTAGAAATCATTGTTCTGAACACTCATCCTGGTTAGACTCACATCACATCCAATAGCAGTAATTCTGTCCGGTTGTTACGCTCACAGCCGTACCTGAACCACAGTTTTACGCACACATATCAACCATCCATGCAAAAAAATTACAGTCTGGTGACCGGCTACATTATGGCGGCGATAGTCATTTCCATCTGGAGTGGTTTTATCGTTGTTTCCCGTTATGGTGCCACTAACGCATTGCTCAACTATGATTTGATCGCCCTGCGTTATGGGGTCGCTACGCTGGTATCCATACCCGTATGGTGGTTTTTCTCGGCAAGGATAAACTTTTTCCATTATCGCTACCTGTTGCTCGCTCTGTTCGGCGGGCTTTGTTACGCGTTTTGTGCATTTAGTGCCTTCGCTCTGGCTCCGGCCAATCACGCTGCAGTGTTTTTACCCGGTTTTATGCCGGTGGCCATCAGTCTGTGCATATGGCTGATTCTGGGTACCAGGGTGCAGGGCAAGCAGTTAATCGCGCTTGGAATTATCTCGGCCGGCATTGTTTTACTGGCGTTAAATACTCTGACGGTGAGTGCAGATACCCTCAGAGGCGATCTGTTGTTTATGGGCGCGGCATTCAGTTGGGGGGTTTTTAATGCCCTTTTAAAAAAGTGGCACCCGGACCCCTATGCCACCGTTGCTGCAGTATCTTTGTTTACTTCCGTCGTGTACTTACCACTGTTTCTGATGTACCTGCCTTCAAATCTGGGCAGTGCTCCGGACGCAGAAATTTGGCTTCAGGCCGGATATCAGGGCGTTTTAGCGGCTGTAGTACAGTTGTTATTGTACGTTAAGGCAGCGAAAACTATTGGAGCCAATAACATGGCCGTAACTATGGCCTTTGTGCCTGTTCTTGCGGCTTTGCTGGCTGTACCGGTTTTGCAGGAGCAGATCACCGTATTTATTGCGGTGAGTTTGTTGTGTGTAACCGGTGGGGCCATTTATGGCAATATCCACGGCAACAAAAATCGCCACAAAGACGAAATCAATTAGACGAAATTAAATAATGGCTTTGATGCCTGCTGCTGGCAGGCATTGTCGGTCGTTTCTTTTTGCCTGAGTGAAGTTACGGCAACCGGGGCGGTTGCACCGCCCAGTGACGTTAATTCAGGGACGTCCATCGCCGCTTTCAGACCGCTCATTGTTATCGCGTCGGCCACCATTATTTCGGCCATTGCGCTGTGCATCCGCAGCGAGAAACACGTTGCGCTGCAATTCACTGCCAATCGCAGTATTGCGGCGAATAATATCAGACAAACGCGTGTCCTCGACCCGCTTTATCTGGTCCTCTGATAAGCTGTTCTGATACCAGAAGCGGTCGCCGTCGCGAAGTGCCACAAACTGACGTTGCAGGATGTGAAAAAACAACTCCCCCACCATCGCATCTTCATAGTGGTCTTCAGCCAGACCGCCCACCCACAAATCAATATCGTCAACCGTTTCATAAGCGGCTGTCAGGGCGGTTTGTACCAACACATCGGAGCTAATTTCAGAAAAGTCGGATACCGGCACCAGGCCCATGTCCTGCCGGGCCTGATTGTAAGAGGCTAGTCCGTGGTCCCGACCGCGCTGAATATTCAGCGACACCAGATCAAAACCACCAGCACCTGGCGGGCCAAATAAAAAGTTGCGTACATCATCTATGACATAATTGTCGATCGTCTGACAAACCTGGCTTGCCAGTCCTCTTAATATCGGTTCCAGCCCCTCGTTGATGATTTCATCGGGGCGGAAAAACGCCTCTCTCAACGACAGGTGCCCGGCTGCAATTTCTTCTCCGTTTTCATCTAGCCGCAATATCTGTGGGCTCAATAAACTATGCCCCAGACGATAGGCTGCCGTGGAAAATTCGTTGGCAATGTCAGCATTGAGCGTGGCATCGTAACCCCGATAAGCAGGAATGCCGTTGCGGCCCAGCAACAGGGGTAAAAATTCACGGTAGGTGATTACCTGCATCTGTGCCGTTATGATATCTCTGGCAGCCTGATAGATTTCCTCACCACTTAAATCAGGCTGATCACGTCTGATCCGACGAGCCTGACGATTGTGCTCCCGGACAAAAAGCGTGTGCATGGTGGTTAATCCCACCTGCTCGTTGGCCCTCACATCTCCTGCCAGAAACAATGTGTTTGCCGTACCACCGGCATTCGCTAATCCGGGCTCATTAAAAGGCAGGAACCGTCCTTCACTGGTTTTTAGCTGGCCCGAACCATCTGACAGACGCAACGCCTCAGCCCGCTGCGCGGAAGATCCATAAACGTTAGATGCATCTATCCAGGCCGTTATCTCGTTGATTTGCTGCCTTGGATTCTCCTGGTCGGTACCTGATTCAAGATCATAAACGGATCGGTTAAGGGGAATTTCCGCAATACCTGTACTCAGGGGATCAAAAAAACGATCCCCGGCCGGGACAAGGATGTTGGCCGGTTCTTCCGGATCAATACCATCGGTCAAATCGATATCATGGTCGAGGAATTGCCCCCACTGCCACATAAAATCGGTGACTGAATGACTATTGGGGACAACGTGGTCTTGCGCGAACACCAGATTGCTGATCAATCTGGGCGAAGGGCGATTTTCACCGGCCAGGCTGCTGATACCATCGCTGTACCCACTGCGTGTATAGCGCTGTAACACAGTATGAGTTGCCCCCATGGCGGAATTCTCAATATTATTATTACGACCATCAATCGCTCTGACCTCAAAAACCGGGGTTTCTGGCTGGGGCCGCGCATCGCGCTCAATATTGCGTACCGGAGAAACCCGATTGGTTTTATTTTCGGAATTAACCTGTGTTGCGTTTGCTGCTTGTTCCGGGTTTTGCTGAGCCAGTGCTAAACTGCCGGTCATGGTGGTGACAATGTATAGTATCAGGGTACTTAGTCGCATCTTGTTCTCCAAACTGCGGATTGTTTACCCTATACAACGCGTACCATTACCAATGGTTGACATTGATTTACGAAAAACTGACAAAATATTTTATGAACTGAGAATCAGAGAAGGTGATATGAAACAATTGAGCTTATTTGGCAATATCGCCATCCTGTTTAGTGCTTTTTACAGTCAACTGTGTTTTGCCCATGGCGATGCTCATTATCTGGGTAACAGTGCCGTTCTGGTACAAACTGAACAAAAAAAAATCCTGTTTGATCCATTTTTTCACAATGATTTTGGCATTTATCAGCTGGTACCGGAAACAATGCACAGTGCCATCATGGCCGGTGCACCGCCTTACGACGATATTGATGCAATCGTGATAAGCCACGCCCATGAAGATCACTTTTCGGCTTACGATGTAGCTGAATACCTCTCTAAATTTCCAGACACGGTCTTAGTCGCTCCCCAGCAAGCGATTGATATGCTGAAAGAATATCTGGTGCCCAAACAACAACTCCATGCCTTTAATCTGGATTTCAAAGCAGCGCCTGAGCAACAATCCATTAAGGGAATGCAGATCAGTGCCTTACGCATTCCTCATGCCGGATGGCCAGGCAGAAAAGATGTTCAGAATCTGGTTTTTAGAGTGCAGTTGGGTGACAATTTCTCAGCAATGCACATGGGGGATGCCGATCCGGATGATAGCCATTACCTCCCCTACGAGGCGTTCTGGCAAGAGCAAATGACGTCCGTGAATTTTCCACCCTATTGGTTTTTTATGTCCGCGGAAGGCCGCGATATCCTGTATGAAATTTTGAATGTGAAAAAGCACATAGGGGTTCATGTGCCCAAACAAGTACCCAAATACCTGAAAGACAGTGATTACCGGTATTTTTCTACGCCAGGAGAAGTGCAAAGTATTGAATGATCACCCCGATATTTGACATAATTCAGCAATAACAGTGCACTATCTTAGACTGTTACAAAAAGCGATAACGCGCAAATTCCATACAAACCGTTCGAAACGCCTGGTTTTTCACCATTTGAACGTAAAATAATCAGATTAGTGGCAATATCCCTGATCTATTTTGCAAAAATGGTGTATACTGCCGCGCAATTTTTTTTTAACTCCAAAAAGTGAAGCCATGACAGACTTAGCTAAGTACAGAAATATTGGTATCTTCGCTCACGTAGACGCGGGGAAAACAACTTCTACAGAACGTATTCTTAAACTTACCGGTAAAATCCATAAAACCGGTGAGGTACATGACGGTGAATCAACTACCGACTTCATGGAACAGGAAGCAGAACGTGGTATTACCATCCAGTCAGCTGCAACAACCTGTTTCTGGAAAGATCACCGCTTAAACATTATCGATACTCCAGGACACGTTGACTTTACAGTTGAAGTATACCGTTCACTGAAAGTACTTGACGGTGGTGTAGGTGTATTCTGTGGTTCAGGTGGTGTTGAGCCACAATCAGAAACTAACTGGCGCTATGCTAACGAATCTGAAGTATCTCGTATCATTTTCGTTAACAAACTGGACCGTATGGGTGCAGACTTCTACCGCGTTGTTGGTCAGGTTAAGAATGTATTGGCGGCTAACCCGCTGGTAATGACTCTGCCTATCGGTATCGAAGACGAATTCAAAGGTGTTGTAGATGTACTTTCTCAGAAAGCGTACATCTGGGATGATTCTGGTCTGCCAGAAAACTACGAAGTAGTTGATATCCCTGCAGATATGGTTGATAAAGCGGCAGAATACCGTGAGCAATTGATCGAAACTGCGGTTGAGCAAGACGACGATCTGATGATGGCTTACATGGACGGCGAAGAGCCTTCTATCGAAGACATCAAGCGTTGTATCCGTAAAGGTACACGTGATCTGGCATTCTTCCCAACTTACTGTGGTTCTGCTTTTAAGAACAAAGGTATTCAGTTGGTACTAGACGCCGTTGTTGATTACTTGCCTTCTCCAACAGAAGTTGATCCTCAGGATCTGACTGACGAAGAAACTGGTGAGCCTACTGGCGAAGTTGCAACAGTATCTGTAGACGAGCCGTTCCGTGCTCTGGCGTTCAAAATCATGGACGACCGTTTCGGTGCATTAACCTTTATCCGTATTTACTCTGGTAAGCTGAACAAAGGTGACACCATCCTTAACTCTGCAACAGGTAAAACTGAGCGTATCGGCCGTATGGTTGAGATGCACGCAGACGAGCGTACAGAATTAACTTCTGCACAAGCGGGTGACATCATCGCTGTTGTCGGTATGAAGAACGTACAAACTGGTCACACGTTATGTGATCCTAACAACCCTTGTACGCTTGAGCCGATGATCTTCCCTGAGCCAGTAATCTCTATTGCTGTTAAGCCTAAAGATAAAGGCGGCAACGAGAAGATGGGTATCGCTATCGGTAAACTGGTAGCTGAAGATCCGTCGTTCCAGGTTGAAACTGATGAAGAGTCTGGCGAAACCATCCTGAAAGGTATGGGTGAGCTGCACTTAGATATCAAAGTAGACATCCTGAAGCGTACTTACGGTGTTGAGCTGGAAGTAGGTCAACCTCAGGTTGCTTACCGTGAAAGCATCACTGCGCCTATCGAAGATTCTTACACTCACAAGAAGCAGTCTGGTGGTTCTGGTCAGTTCGGTAAAATCGACTACCGCATCCGTCCTGGTGAGCCTAACTCTGGCTTCAAATTCGAATCTGTGGTTGTTGGTGGTAACGTTCCTAAAGAATTCTTCCCTGCCATCGAAAAAGGCTTCAAGTCTATGATGGACCAAGGTGTTCTTGCTGGTTACCCGGTACTGGACGTTGAAGTTGAGCTGTACGACGGTGGTTTCCACGCAGTTGACTCCTCGGCTGTAGCCTTCGAAATCGCTGCTCGTGGCGCATATCGTCAGTCTATGCCTAAAGCTGGCCCGCAATTGATGGAGCCAATCATGAAGGTTGACGTATTCACGCCAGACGATCACGTTGGTGACGTAATCGGTGACTTAAACCGTCGTCGCGGCATGATCAAAGACCAGGAAGCTGGTGCAACAGGTGTACGTGTTAAAGCTGACGTACCTCTGTCTGAAATGTTTGGTTATATCGGTCACCTGCGTACTATGACTTCAGGCCGTGGTCAGTTCTCTATGGAGTTCTCACACTACATGCCTTGTCCTAATGCAGTAGCTGAAAAAGTTATCGAAGAAGCCAAAGCGCGTAAAGCAGCTAAATAAGCGCTTCTGACAAGCCGAATCAAAAAGCCCCGGCAAATGCCGGGGCTTTTTTTATGCAGAATCGGTTAAAAACAAGAACAGTAAAACAGGCTTACCCCCGGCGCATAACCTCCTGCCAGTCGTTTTCCAACTTTGCAATCAATTGCCCCAGTTCCTGACCTGATTCATAAGGGTTTGTTTCCCAGCCTTCAAGTTGACCATCAAACTCGACCGCTTTGTCTTTCAATAAATGTAACAAGTAACTCAAATTTGGGGTATTCGGAACAATACTTATATTGGCCCAGCAGCGCCATTTATTCAGATGTTGCTGAAACGCATCTATATCGGTATCAAAACCTTCACAAGCAAGAAGTTCCGCAAGTTTTTTAGCGCCCGACTCAGAGCTATGTTCAAGGTAAAATGATAAGGAAACCCGCGTGTTGATATCCAGATTGCGATGTTTTAATCCAATGGTTATTTCTCTAATCCATTCTATTACTGATCTGTTTTCTGGTATCATTCGTGGCCTCCGGACAGTTTTACTGTCGACTGTAAACGAGTCGAATATAATAATTAAAAATCAGTGACATTACTGATGTCAGCAGAGAGTTAGGTATACATTTTAATACCTTAAAGGTATATCACGTTATACGCCCCCCTCGCCGGCCATACCCCAATCAGCGTGACATTGCATTGTTTTTGAATTAACTGCGCAATAAAATACCCTGTATCGGATTAATCCTGCGGTGGCGCAATGAACAGAAGACAAAAGACGTGTGAGCTACATTCAGAGACAAGTGTCGCAAACAAGCACACAACTGAAGCATTTTCTCTCGCCACCAGCCAAAATCTGAAATTGAATCTCAAAGCGATTTGGGAAGAACTCGCGCGTCAATCAAGAGGCCAGGAAAATGTCCTGTGTTTCCCTTATCATCTGATCCGGCAACAAAGTGAGCAACAGGCTGTTGCTTGCCGCCATAGCTATTCAGGTATCCCCTTAACACGCAGTGAATCCCGTCACATCCAAAGTATTGAAGTCGAAATTCTGGCTCTGGATACGGCATTTAAGTGCAGCTCGTTTAATGTCGGTAACGAGTTTTATGCTGACATCAACCGGTTACTGCTTGCATTAAAAATTATTTTTCAGGAGTTTAAAGACAACATCAATGCGGACTACCAGGCGCGTCTTGTGCTATTTGAACAACACATCACGCAGTTGATAGCAGAATTAGTCGAACTCATCACTCATAAATGATTGGTCACAACCGCGGTTCGCTGTGATTTAGACCAAAAATTCACTTAAATTCCTAATAGAAATTGGTTAATTTCACAAAACCGTCTTCGAAAATCACTATCCCTTTGTTTTTATTGAATTTTATATATGGCCTCAGATTTGCTGACCAGAGTATGACGTAGAAAAAGAAAACGAGGAAGCCCCTATGTACTCAGATGAAGATCTCAACGAAGCAATCGGAAAGGGTATCTTTAGCACCCAATCCGTTAACGAATTCAGACAGCACTTTGCGCAATCTCGCAATATCCATCAGGTTGATGAAGAAAACTTTCGACTGCTCAGCGGTTTCAATGATGTTTTTGTGGTTATTGCCAGTGCCCTGCTTCTGGCCTCATTGACCTGGCTGGGCTTTGAAAATCAGCCGGTTTTAGGCGCAATCGTATTAGCCGCCGGCTCCTGGGGTTTAGCAGAAGTATTTGTTAAACGAAAACGCATGGCGCTGCCCGCCATAGGGTTGTTGGTTACCTTTCTGGCGGGGCTATTCGCAATACCAGTTACCCTGTTCGGTGCTGAGCAGCAGGTGCATGAGGCTCAGTTTATCGCCGCCGGACTACTGACAGTCTTTGGCGCCTGGGTTCACTGGCAACGATTCCGTGTCCCGGTCACAGTTGCAGCAGGTATGATAGCGCTATTGCTGGGCACCTTTGGGGTATTATTCCTGCAATATCCAGAAATACGTTACTTTTATCAACCTTATCTTGCCGTTGCGGGGTTATTGACCTTTGCTGTTGCAATGTACTGGGATGCCCGGGACCCGCTAAGACAAACCCGTAATTCTGATATCGCTTTCTGGTTGCACCTGTTATCAGCGCCGCTGATTGTGCATCCCATATTTAGCACGCTGGGCATATTTTCAGGGATGACTGGTTACTCTACCGCGCTGTTAGTGTTAGCTCTGTACGCGCTGCTGGCATTAATATCTATTATTGTCGACAGACGGGCGATCATGGTTTCAGCGCTGGTATACGTGGTGTACGCAATGAGTGGTCTGTTGGAAAACTATGGACTCGTTAGTTATAGCATGGCTTTGACTGGTATCTTTATCGGCGGCAGTCTGCTGTTGCTGTCGGCCTACTGGCAGCAAACCCGTCACGCCATTGTTGCTCTGTTGCCGGGCAAAGCGCAGAGTTATTTACCGTCACTGCAATAGCGAAAAGGCAATTGCGCGGCGCCTGTCGCGCGTTGTCAATTTTTAACTGAACCGTTATGGGTGTCGCTACCTTGAATATCAGAGACTGGCACATCTGAAATTTGAATACCGCAGGAGCCGAAACCGGACTCATCAGGTAGGCAATCTATCCGCACAAAGCCACAGGCCCTATAGATATTTTTTTAACATCGCTGTCAATATATCTCGTTTGATCGGCTTGGTAAGGTAATCGTTCATGCCGGCTTCTTTGCCCTTTTGCTTATCTTCTTTCATCGCATTGGCAGATAAGCCAATTATCGGAATGTCGTTGTAACCTTTACCCCGAATCGTTTTTGTTGCCGTATAACCATCCATTTGCGGCATCTGAATATCCATCAAAATGGCATCGTAATGGGGGAAATTGCTAATTTTACTGACGGCGACAACACCGTTTTCTGCGATATCAAAAGTCAGGCCCAATGTTTTCAAAAGCTCCCCGGCTACCACCTGGTTGATATCGTTATCTTCCACCAACAAGATATGTCCGTTTAAACGCGTTTCATGAGATTCAGTGGCGGCTGCACTGTCGGTAATATCGCTGCGTTCAGTAACAAAATCAGAAATAAAATTCTTAAACTGCAACGGGCTGAATGGCACGGCTAACGCCAGGTAACGGGCGTCCGTCATGTTTAAGGTATCTGAAATTAAAGTATTAATAATGATGCCAATCCGTATCCTGTTTTCCAGTAAACCCGGTAATTCACTTAAGAACTGTCGCAAATCCGCAGGAGACTCAATATCAATAAGTAAATGTGTTATATCCTGTCGTTGCAATAGCGTAGCCAGTGCCTGTTTCGCAACACGTTTGTTACTCAGCCCCACACTGTCGCAATAGAACTTATCAATAAAATTTTTGTCAGTGACATAAATACTGTTTTCCGGCAAACAGGGCAGACCATCCAATATAGACGGTTGCTTTTTAAACGCACTGAGGGGTAATTGTACATAAAAGCAACTCCCCTTGCCGGGCTCTGATTCGGCTTCTATCTTTCCGCCCATCAAATTTAGTAGCTGAGTCACAATAGAGAGCCCCAACCCTGTACCACCATATTTTCTGTCGGTTGAACCATCTGCCTGTTCAAAAGGTTTGAAAATTTTCTCTAACTGCTCTTCATTCATGCCGATACCGGAATCTTTCACCGCGATACGCAACTGCAATTCATTGCCCTGAGTATTCAACTCACCGCCAAAACGAATTTCGATTTGGCCATGTTCCGTAAATTTGACGGCATTGTTACAGATGTTCATCAGGATCTGAGAAAGTCGCAGTGGATCACCCACGACTTTGTTGGGCAGGTTGGGGTCAATATCCAATTTTATCTGTAAGTTCTTTTCTTTTGTTCTCAGCGAAACTACCGAAATCAAATTATCAATAAAGCCATGCAGCTCAAAACTGCTTTTTTCAATTTCCATTTTACCGGCTTCAATTTTAGAAAAATCCAGAATGTCGTTGATTACCGTCATTAGTATTTCACTGGAATAGGACGCTTTTTCCAGATAAGAGCGCACCTCTTGTTGGTTCGTCTTTTTCGTGGCCAAATCGATTAATCCAATTATACCGTTCATGGGAGTGCGAATTTCATGACTCATATTCGCCAAAAACATACTTTTGGAAATCGTTGCTTTCTCCGCTTTTGATTTCGCCTGCATCAATTCCTGATTCAGTTGCGTCATGCGGTCATTGGTATTCTGCGTCTCTGCGAGCAGTTGCTGTGTTTCATTATTCTTGTCGCTGAACACCTGAGCAGCAATTGCCAATGCGCCTATTTCATCTTTGCGCTCTAACCCAGGAATAGCACTGACCTTTTCATTTCTGGCCAGTTTGTTAAAGACTTCGGTAATAGACCTGATGGGCGTTAATATGCTTAAAACCGTATAAACTGCCGCCGCAAAAGCCAGCAAAATGGCAATGATTGAAAATAGATAACTATGAATTTCAGCTTTTTGCACCAGCTGTTGAGATTGTTGTCGGTTGCGTTCCAGCGTCTGTGCGACGTCTTCCACCAACGTAGTACTGAGATACAGAAACTCGTTCGCCGCCCCGGCCATCACCACGTTCACCAAAAACAAATTTCCCTGAATTAACTGAGTCAGGGCCAAAAAATCACTACGTGCCGTTTCAATTTCTTTGAATTGTGCAGCGCGTATTGTCTCGGGTAACTCAGTGAGTCTGGACTCAAGAAATAACAAGCTGTCATTAAACTGATTAATATGAACACTACTGGGTTGCACTGTATAGCGGATAGACGCAATTTCTGCCTCACTGACATGCCAAAGTAATTGTTGAATGAGCGCGTGAAGCGATGGCTCATTTTTGATACCCGTTAACCGGCTCTTTATCTCGTCCAGCCGTTTAATAGTGCCTTGCTTTAACAACTCTTCGCGTTTTGCACGGGCAGCCACCACCTGTTCGAAATTGGACTGATAATCCTGCAAGTGCGCCTGCATTCTTTGTAACAGGTTATCATTCAGCAAACTGGGTAAATCAGACTCGTGTAGTGCTTCAAATCGCGCAAGGTTCGAGTTGATTTTATCCATAGTCCGGGTGAACCGGGTAACCGCTGACGGGCTTCCGGTATTGATAAACAACAGTACGGTGCGTTGCAGGTTTAACAGATCATATTCGATTTCTTTCACCTGCTTTAGATCAGCAAATGACAGCGCGGAATTATCCAGTGCTGTACTTAATTGCAACTGACTCTTTTGGTTGAGAAAGGTTTGCAGTAAAAACAGAATGATCAATGCAGCGATAACAAATATCAACTGTGAGCGAATTGATCTTAACATCCAGAAAATCCTTACCCGGTAATAAACTCATACCATTTTTGCAAACTGTATTCGTAGGTCGGCATCACGGTATTCCATACAGCTACATTCCCCAATCGCTCGGTATAGCTGCCCCCGGCTCTGATTTGTCCTTGTTTTACAGACACTTTGCCATCGTGTCCTCTCAGGTCTGTCTGTGCGGGTAACCCCCCGTACCAATAATCCCATTCAGCCTGACTTAAATACCCGGCTGAACGCTGTGGATTAGAAATATAGTAGCCCTGTCTCGCAATAAATGCGCCAGGCCATCCGGAGAGCCACCAATTCATATAGTCATAGGCAGCTTCCTTTTCCCTTCCTTTGGTGGCGGCTGACAGGCACATTACCCCGTGCCAGCCCCGGTAACCTTCTTTCGGCGCGGCAAATCTGACCGGTATATCCTGTCCATTCAGGCTTGAAACCGCCGGTGAGAACATACTTTCAATGACCACGCGGCCAGACTTCATAAACTCTACAGACTCAGGTACCGATGTCCAAAAGCCATTGAAATGGCCATCCAGTTTTAGATTGAGAAGCACAGTAAACAATGCATCCATTTCCGATTCAGTGATAGCGCCGATATCGTTGAAGGTCACTAAACCTTTGGCCTGAGCTGCCAGTGCTAAGTCAAACAACCCAATGGTGGGATCATTGACAATAGCAACCTTCCCCTTAAATTCCGGGTCCAGAAGCCAGCCCCAACTTTCGTTATCCGTTTTAAAGCGGTCTGGCATTTTGTTAACCACATAACCAAATGAGTCAACATTATGGACGTAGGGCAAAAAACTAATTTCATCCGTGTGTTGTGCTGACAGTGAACCGTCTTTTTGCACATGGAGAATTTTATGCGGTGCATCACCGGCACCAATTTTCGCTTTTTCTGAAATTTTACCGGTTTTGGTTAAATCGTTGATTTCATCCCAGAAGCGCAATCTGCGCTTTTCTATGGGTTGAATGGCCTGAGAACGCCATAACACATTGATGCTGTTAGACCACTGCTCATACAGATCAAAACTCTGCGGATTTACCGAGGCCTTTTGCAATACAGCGGCACTGCCTTTGGGTTCAAACACCAGGCGAATTCCCAGGTCAGCTTCCGCCTGTTCTCTTATTGCTTCTCTGAGAGTGACATGAGTCCCCAACACCCGAATAACAGGCTTAGGCTTGCCGATCGCAAAAGGCGCAGCACCAGCAGATACCGTCGCCAATGCCCCTTTGAGAAAATGTCGTCTTGTTGTTGACCCTGAACTTCCAGTGTCTTTTGGTTCCGCCATGCGTAAGCACCAGTACTTTTATTACCGATAAAGCGTGGCACTGCGTAATGAATTTCGCAACTATCCATTAGTATATATTCGCTGACTGAACAACAATTCCAATGTCACAACAACCATCAGAAACAATTTGGAAATATTTTTCACATCACAATAAATAGCGTTCCTTTAAAAAGGGAGTGGATAGCGTTTTAACAGATTAACCACTTCACTTTGCAACTCATCAGACAGACTCACATCAAATGCGTTGAGATTCTCCTGTAGTTGCGCCATGCTCGTGGCTCCGATGATTGTGGCAGTGACACCGTCCACCTGATCACACCAGGCTAAAGCCAGCTGCGCTGCCGTCAGCCCATGTTGCTCAGCAAGCGATTTGATTTCGGTAACGGCCTGCTCAACAACAACACTATCTCTGAATAAGCCATTGCGTTGCGCTATCGTCCAGCGGCTACCTTCAGGCCGGGCCCCATTGAGATACTTTCCGCTCAATACACCGCCCCCCAATGGTGACCAGGGTAAATAAGCAATATCTTCGTGAATACATTGTTCAATCAGATATGGCCAATCTTTGGTGTGCAACAGGTTGAATTCGTTTTGAATCGATACCATGCGCGGCAAACTGTACCTGGTGCTGAGCTTCAAATACTCACTGATGCCCCAGGTCGTATCATCAGAGAGTCCGCAATAGCGAATTTTCCCGGCGTCCACACACTGTTTTAAGGCCTGTAAAATTTCCAACATTTGACTGGAAGCTGCCTGAGAGTCAGTATCAGAAAATTTGACCTCGCCGGGCCAATGATTGCCAAAGTGCGGGTGACGACGGTTTGGCCAATGTAACTGATACAAGTCAATATAGTCTGTTTGTAATCGTTGCAAAGAGGCATCTACAGCAGCAATCACGGTTTCACCAGAAATTGGCGAACCATCGCGAATCCAACTGAGGCCCGGGCCAGCTATTTTCGTGGCCAACACCAGATCTCGACGCCTTTCTTTGTTATTGTTTAACCAATTTCCGATAATGGTTTCAGTGGCGCCATAGGTTTCAGGTCTGGGTGGAATCGAATAAAGTTCTGCGGTATCGATAAAGTTAACGCCATTTGCCACGGCATAATCTAGTTGTTGGTTTGCCTCTTGCTGGTTGTTTTGCTGACCCCACGTCATCGTTCCCAGGCAAACTCTGGACACCTCTAACCCGCTACTACCTAATCTGGAATATCGCATTGTGACTTCCTGTAATGTGTATGAAATGAAGAAATATATTGAGAAGTATGAATGTCGACAGACCGAGAGACCAGAAGGCCTCTGGAGTAGTTACTAAGCTGCTTCTGCAGCAGTTTGCGCAGCAACCAATTTGGCGTAATGGCTATTTGGCTGAGCAACCAACTCTTTGTGTTTCCCTGTCTGCACAATCTGACCGTCATTCAGGACGACAATCTTATCAGCATTCATGATAGTTGACAGCCTGTGTGCAATGATTATGGTGGTGCGCCCCTGCATCAGAGTTTGCAGGGCTTGTTGGACACTCTGTTCACTTTCCGCATCCAGAGCACTGGTGGCTTCGTCCAGAATAAGTAATTCCGGATCCCGTAACAACGCTCTCGCTATCGCGATTCGTTGTTTTTGACCGCCGGACAATTGAACGCCATTTTGTCCCACCTCGGCATGATATCCCGCGTTAATTGCTGAAATAAACTGGTGGGCATTGGCTTGTTTTGCCGCATTGACGATCTCATCAAAAATCACATTATCTGTTGTGCTACCAAAGGCAATGTTGTCAGCAATAGAACCTGAGAACATCTTAGGCTCCTGCTCGACAATGGCGATTTTGTCATTCAGTAGTTGGCGATCAAACTGATGATAATCAACACCGTTAAATTTTATCGTGCCTTCATCTGGCTCATAAAAACCCAACATGAGTGCCGCAATGGTAGATTTACCAGCACCCGAAGCACCAACAAAGGCCACCACTTCCCCCGGAGCAATATCGAAACTGACGCGATGTAGTGCTTTGTCTTCAGGACGTTGCGGATAGGAAAAAGACACATCAGAAAACTGAATATCACCGGAAAAAGCAGAAGTTTTAACCGGCTGATTTGCCGTTCGTTTCGACTCTGGCTTACGCTCCAGTAATTGAAATATTCGCTCACTGGCCCCGCTTGCCTGTTTCCACTCAGCCCAAAAACTCAATATTCCGGAAATGGCCATAGAGGTCATACCGGCGTAAATAATAAAACTGGTCAGTTCCCCTACCGAAAGGTTTCCACTTAAGACCAGGTGACCGCCACTGAACAAAATCACAATGAGCGCGCTGTAAGTAATAATATTTGAAACGGCCTGTATCCATGCAAACAGCCCCCCTTGTCGGATAGCAGAATTGAGCACATTTTCAGTAACTCCGTGATAGCTTTGGGTTATTGCTGCTTGCTTATTAAAGGCTTTGATTAAGCGAATATTAGTGAGATTCTCATTGGCAACATGCAAACTCCTGGCAATCGCCTCTTGCAAAAAGCGCGAATTGTCCTGCACCTTAGTGCCAATCCATCGCCCTAATAAGGCAGATATCGGAAACACCAAGAGCATCACCAACGTCAATTGCCAGGACAAATAAAACAGCATAACTGAACCGCCTATCGCAATAGCACTGGTGCGCAACAAAATTGCCACCTGGGTAGTCAATACATCCTTTATGGCTTCGACGTCAGAAGTCAAGCGACTGGTGAGTTCAGCGGTTTTTTGTTCATCATAAAACCCAACTTCCTGACGCAATAAATGACTAAAGACCTTACGCCTTAATTGCACAATTATGCTGTTACCCGCAAAATCAAAAAGGTAAAAACGAATTGCATTAATTACAGCGTAACTAAAGGCAAGCAAAGCAAGAAAAAGGGTTGCCTGCGTCAGGTGACTCCCTGATTTTTGCACGATTTGCTCATCCACAAATGACCCAGTCAACGACGGGATCCACAACTGTAAGCCAACCACTAAAAACATAAACATCAGGCCCACAACCAGGTACCCCAGCACCGGTTGCATTAATCTGAGCATCATTTTGTGTTTATTGTTTAATTGCATGTAACTCACTCATCCAAAACTTATATTGACCACCACTTCAGGCAGCTTCCTGACTGGCTTGTTCTATAAAGCTAAGCCAATTTTCATCTCCTAAAGCCCCTTGCGCCTGCAGTGTATTTTCCTGGTCAATAAACAAATAGTAAGGGGATGCCATCAATGGATTAAATTGTACTAGTAACGCTTTATCAACTAGCAATACTCGCCCGGATAAGGATGTTCCCTGTAAAAAGCGCCTGACTCTGTTGGGCTCCTCATCAGTTAATAACCAAATACTGACACCCAGGTTCTGCGTACGGGTATGCAATTTTTCAATGTCAGGTAACCAGGTTTTGCATTTAGAACAATGGCTGGATAAAAACAAATACACCTTTGCTTCTTGCGCTATGGATTGGTAATCAAATGCACTGTTATCTGACAAAAGAGTCGCTTGCAACTGTGGTAACTGACTCCCATCCAAGAGAGGTTGAGGTTCAGCAGCGGCCACATTGATACTGCGAGTGACTCTGATTAATCGAATGGTCAGTATTAAATTGAGTAATATCAAGCTAAACGCGATGATGAATAGCACAATAATCGTCGATTGCGCCATCACAGTTTTCTCTCCTGCCACTTCAAAACCAGGTAAATATCATTGAACGAAATGATCACCAATGAGACGGGTATCGCCGCCAGAAAGAGCAACCAATGTTCAGTCATTGTGAATTGGTAAGGGTTGGCAGACAGTAAACTGATCGCAGTAATGGATATTAAAAACAGGTTGCGCAGCAGATCACCGGCATTGACATTGTGATGCGATTCCCCAAAGCAATTACACTTAAACACCCGGTTTTGTATTAACATTACAGCCATTAGCAAAGTCATAACGGAAAATAATAACAACGCTGACCATAAACCTGTTACCACCCAGTCGCCTCCCAATAACAAGGCTCCACAAATGATGATTTCGGCAAGCAATAACACAAGGTAGCTAAAAAACGCCTGATAACCAGACAAACCAAACGAGGTCTGAAGATCTGAACAAAACACTTTGCGATGCCGAAGCTTCCCCCACACTGCAACCAACAGTATCAGGCTCAGTAGGATGCGACCAAAAATAGCGACGGGTTCAGGCGCTAACATCGGTAATCTCACATCGTTGCCAACTCGGTCCAAATCCCCCTGGATAATGCTGCCTGACCCACGCGATTTCCGGTGTCGCCAGAATGAAGTCATTACGGGGATCCTGGTGACTATCACGGGCAGTTCCACCATGAACCGACTGAATAGCCATCGCCAGCTGCCATGAAACCTGCTCGATCATCGGCTCCCTCACTATCGGCAATCCCAAAGCCTTTAAGTCATCATTGGTTGGCGCATAACTATGTGAATGGTATCCATATAAAAGTTTATCGACGATCTTTTGTTGCTCCTCACCCGACATATCCGGTGCCCCCATCGCCAACAGATCTTTCGCAATATCAGCAACTTCAAGGGTTGAACGGTACAGGGAGGTGAGTGTAGTTGGAAATATACTGGAAGCCAGTGCACTTAATAACTGACCTCTGGCTTCTTCGGAATCAATGCCAAACCACTTTTGTCCCATTTCAGCAAACAAGCGCAAATCTTCACTCGCCAGGGCTCCCTGCTCCTTACATTGTAGTGCGGGGTCGATGGCAGAAAACAGAGCCATGTCACCCGCAATAATATGATGACCACTCAGTGATAATGCGGTCATTGTAGACTGACAATGATAGGGAATGATAAAAGTCAGTTCAGTGCAAAACTTATGTAATAAAATCGCAAATCGTCGCGCAGCGACAATCTCTCCCCCTCGCCCATAAAGGACTACATCCAGGCGTTCCTTTTGAGGTAGCTGTGTCAGTATTTCATAGAGTTTAGGTAAGGCGTCCATCTCCAGGACAGAAGCGGCAAGCAACAAAGTATTACTATTACGGCGCTGACTAATCTCAGACAGGGGCCGAATATCCAGCAATACAGGGTCGGATAAACTTGTCATATTTAAATTCTTCCTCTGGCCAAACAACCGGCCACCTGACTCATCATTTGCAACTCAGGAACCAGTTGCTCTACAAACCAAAATTGTCCACCAGGATTGTTTTCCAGAAATACATATTCGCCTTCCGAAGTGAAAATCAGATCCAGTGCTCCGTATTGCAATCCGTAACTGTGAACATACTCAAGGCAAGAGGAGGCCACGTCATCTGGCAACTGACAGGCCTGATAATCAATCTCCACTGAAAAATCGCGAAAATCCACACGGGTACGCTCATCTGCCTGAGAATCAATTTTGGCGGCGAACAACCTATCACCAATGACTGTCACTCTTAACTCATATTGCTTTTCCACATACGCCTGAAACAGGCAAGGAAACTCCCTGACCGCAGCAATGTGTTCAATGTGCTCTTCGGAAACCATTGCCGTTGAAACGCCATTAGTCAGCACGTCCTCTGGTTGTAAATTGTCTACTTCTAACGATGCTTCGCAGATCGGTTTGGTGATAATTTGTTGCTTATGGTGATGATAAAATTGCAGTAACTTTTCAGGCTCGTTGGTGATCAAAGTAGCCGGAGTGATAAAGCCGAATCTGTTGGCACGAGCCAACTGTTCCACTTTCCACTGTGCGGCACGCATTGCTTTAGGATGGCTCATCCAGTAGCAATCCAAAGAGGACAAAAACCCGAATAGTAAATGCTCACATTCCGTTTGAGCATATTTGAGTTCCTGAGTACCAAGGTCATCGCTGACGAACGCAAACGGGGCCTTTTTTCGTACCCAGACTGATTTAATTTGACCGCTTTCAATCAATTGGTTTTGGGTGATGTAGCTTAACTGATACCGGGGAGAGGAACGTCCATCAGTATGAAAATGAATATCGTAATCCCTTGGGAAATGATCGAGGTTCAACCGGAAGCATCGCTCCCCCATTTGCGTCAGGTGTTTTGTCAGAAC
Organism: Planctobacterium sp. R6; assembly: GCF_055755215.1. NCBI lineage: Bacteria > Pseudomonadati > Pseudomonadota > Gammaproteobacteria > Alteromonadales > Alteromonadaceae > Planctobacterium > Planctobacterium sp. R6. Next base: position 3,332 of record NZ_JBVTQY010000001.1, on the reverse strand, counting down.
ATCAACGTGTAAGTCGAAAGAGTGCGTGATAATTAGAATTGTATTCTTATTATTGTTTTTCATAGGATACGACGAGAAAATAAGAAAAGAACCCTGCAATGCAGGGTTCATCAGGATTGATAATTCAATCGTCGCTTAGCACCAGGCGCCGCCATCTCTTTGCCATTGACCTGCGTAGTAACGGCTATATGCTGGCTCAGTACCCCATGGGGTCGCTTTCATAGTGCAGCCCGCTAATGCAACGCCATCACGTGCTTTAACAGGAGCCTTTTCAGTTTTTTCCTGAGCAATTTTAAAAGTAAAACCTTTGCTTTGATTTTTCATGTTTTTTCCTCTTCTTGTTGTAACTGCCTGGCTTTAATTTTCACGTGCTGCCAGACTTTTTTTGTCAAAGCCATGTAGCCTGTATCAGCATAAACACACCAAATCACGGTTACATTTTTGACCTTTCGAGAGTTAAATTAACCTACGCGGAATTCGCTTGTCAATACACTGCCGGGTATTAATTTTCGCTAAAAATTAGCGGAGTAAATGTAGAATTTAGCCTTCGAATTTGGGTATTCTTGTAAGACAACAACCACGTGTATACAACAAGGCTCAGGCCGCTTTACGACACTCCACAACGAAAAAAAGCACCTTTAAAGGTGCTTTTTCGCGCTACACATCAGTACTAAAAAGTTTACACTTTCCACATATCTGGCTTAAAAAAGTTAAGTTCAGCTATCTTAAATCTTAGGGGGCTGATCGTTTTTTTGTTTCTCCTGAATTTTACTCAGTACTGACTTTTCCCGCTTTTTACCCAGGCTCTTAGCTAATTTCTTCATACTCACGGTGCGATCATTTTCGTCCACAATATCAATGCCTAAAAGCGTTTCCAGAAGGTCTTCCATGGTAATAATACCTTCCAGCCCGCCGTACTCATCAACCACCAAAATCATATTGGCACGTTGGCTTAAAAACTTGTCGAAAGCTGATGATAATGGCATGCCAGCCAGCATCACGATCATGTCTTTTTTGTATTCAAATAACTGTTTCTGGCCATTGCCGCGTGCCTGTGCCAACAACAAATCTGACTTCATCACAAAGCCACTGATTTTTTCAGGCTCATTTTCTTCATAAATAGGGATCCGTGAAAACTCGTTATTGTCGTGCTTGTGAAAGTAGGTTTCGACGGTCATACGCTCGGGTAGTGAAAAAACCACGGTTCGATGGGTCATGGCGTCTTTGATCTTTAGCTCATGCAGGTTCAACAGGCTCTGCATAAAATTCATTTCGTGAACGGCTAACTGACCTTCCTGTGCTGAAATTTCCGCCATAGCCAACATCTCCCCGCGGCTTAAGCCACGCAATGGGCTTTCTTCTTTAAAGCCGCTGGTTAATTTTTCTGACATTTTTACAAAGGGATAAAGCACGATAATCAGATACTTGAGGAAAAACGCCGTAAGTGGCGCTAGTTGTCGCCAATAGGTGGCACCTAATGTCTTTGGAATAATTTCCGAAAAAACTAAAATCAGTAGGGTCAGCACAGCAGAAATAATACCCAGATAGGCATCGCCAAACACCACGGCGGCTTGCGCCCCTGCCCCTGCGGCCCCCATCGTATGAGCAATGGTGTTGAGAGTCAGTATTGCAGATAACGGCTTATTGATGTCAGCTGACAAATCTCTCAACAACTTTCCCGTTGGTTTGCCATCCCGCTCCATTAAAGAAATATAAGCCGATGAAACACTCAGAATTACAGCTTCAGCAACAGAACATATAAACGAAAAACCCAAAGCAATCAGTACGTATGTGATCAGTAGTAGCACTACTTTTTCCTTTCCAATCTGTGAATCAATTAAAACGCTTCTGCATAGTAAGACAATTTTGAGGCTTTTTCAGCGAAAACAAGATTATTACTATTTTGTAGTAATTAATACTTGCCATCTTCATCCAATTAATACTACATTGTAGTCATAATTATTTTGAGAACAGTACTATGGCTGACAAAGAAAAGTTTTTGGGGGAATTTGAACAGGTGGTGCTGTTAGCTTGCTTGCATCTGGGAAAAGAGGCGTATGGGGCCTCCTTGCGACAATTATTACAGCAAGAAATTCAGCGAGATGTCGCCATTGGAGCCCTCTATTCAACGCTGGAAAGACTGGAGAAAAAAGGCATGGTTACCTCCCACTTTGGTGAAGCCACTGCAGAGCGGGGTGGTAAACCCAAACGCTTTTTTGAAGTAACGGCGAAAGGACAGCAATCTCTAAAACGCGCCAGGGAAGCAATGGATACCCTTTGGCAAGGGATTTCAATTCGCACTTATAGCCGCTAACGATAACACCATGGAAAATTCAAACAGTTCAGATCCACGTCCTCCGGCACTGGCTAATCGTATTTTGAATCTGGTGGTACCTGCTCATCTCAGAGAGAGCATAACAGGTGATCTGGAAGAAGAATTTACAACCTTGTTGAAATACAACAAGCAAAACGCCACACGCTGGTATTGGAGACAAACGATGCAAACCTCACTACATTTTTTCGCACAATATCTTGCCACTGAATCGCTACTTAAAAAACTGGTGATTGCTGTTACCCTGGTGCTGTTTCCGACACTGGTATTGATGATTTCATGGTTGAGTAATATGGACCATGACACCTCAGAACATATCTGGCAGAGCCTGTTACAGGGCCAGGTACACACTTTTCTTTTTGAAGCTGAAGTTTTATCTCTTGGCACAGACAAACTGCTCTCTGACTTCGATTTGGGCATGTATTTCAATACGCCAGCCACTCTCTGGACCCTGTTTGCCCTGGCGGCACTTTATATACGCAATAAACGTGCAGATTTCTCTGCTCATCAAGCTGCCGCATGGTGCACAATGTTAATGCTGCTTCCCTACTTGTTTGGACTGATCTATATCGAGATCATTCAACCCCAAGCCCGTCATGTAGGACCTCCGGTAGCATTCATGACCCTATCCATTGTTTACCTGATTCTTCCGATGGCGTGGTTTATTCTGAGCAAATCTAAAAAGTAAGACAGGCTCACAAAAAAAGATGCAAACCGAGCAATTATTAGAGGACGTTGAGCAGGAAGAAGGTGCTCAGGGCTGGTTGGCCACATTTGCCGATCTTATGTCGCTACTTATGTGCTTTTTTGTTCTGTTATTGTCCTTTTCTGAACTGGACGTGCAGAAATTCAAACAAATCGCCGGTTCTATGAAATATGCCTTTGGTGTGCAAAATAAAATTAATGTTCAGGATATCCCTAAAGGCCCCCTGTGTCAGGATAGTTGTCGCCTCAGTTTTTCGTATTGTTAGACAGGGGGTGGATGACAGGTTTGAGTGAA